>VXSY01000061.1 GCA_009837725.1 Gammaproteobacteria bacterium
AAAGGGGACATTTCTGCTTTGGAGAAAAGGGGACATTTCTGCTTTGGATTGACACTCGCCAAAATAAACTGTCCGAAATGACGATGCTCTGCTATGCTCGGTTTCATGTCGGGGACGGTGACGCGAGCGTTGTCGGGCAAGTATGCCGTGCTGGGTCCGTTGCTGGACGAACGGACGCGGCGGCTGTGGGCTGCGGCGGAGGCGCGGGCGATCGGTCGGGACGCAGAGTCTCGAAAGCCAGAGCGTCGCAAACGAGGTCGATGTCGGTGCTGAGTCGGTGGGACCACATTGCCGCCAGTGCGGTCCCACCACCTAGCCGCAGAGTGTCCAGCACCACCGGTGCCGTCTCCCGGATCAGCTTAGCAGCCCTTGCCAGCGATTTCGCCGGCGGCCCGGCGACAGCTACCACGGCCGGCCGGTTCCCACCACCAAGCTCTCTGCCCGCCACTCCGCATCCGTGTCGTCAGGCGTTTCCGGCCAATCCTCGTCGGGCAACTCCAGGCGCAGCATGTCGACCAGCGCGACATTCGGGACGCGAAAGCCAGGGAATACCGGCAGGTGGGCGCGCGTAGAACGCACGAAATCGCCAACCTGTTTCGGTGTCAGCTCTTGATGCCAAAGCAAGCCGCCGAACTCGTCGGCGTCCATCTCCCACAGCAGTTCGCGTACGGTGCCCTGCCATTGGGCATCAGGGCAACGGCCCGCCCGCACCCATCCGACCAACGTGTCGACGGTCAAGTCGCCATCCGTCCCCGCGAGCCGCTTGCGTACCGCGTAACCAAGTGCAGCCGTAAGGGTCTCGTTAGCCATTGCGAGCCGGTCCGGTCCCTTCAAATTGCGCATCAACTATATCAGGCGGATCGCCGCCACGGCGCTGCGCCCGTATGGCCACACATGGCGAGCTGCTACACCAAATCGAAGGAACTCGACCCGGCCCGCCACACGCAAGTCGAACGTCGCCCGATCCCATCAAGGCGGCTTCGCGCCGCGGAGCGGAGCCGCAGTCCGAGTCCGTCTCAACCAACCTTCGACACATGCCGCGTCAGTCGGAGCCGGCGCCTCGCTCGGCGTATCCCTGACGCAGCGGCCTTCGCTCGGAAGCTCATGCTGCGGTAGAGGCAATGAGATGCTGAACTCGAATCATCTGACGCGACATGCGTCTGCGCTTGCGGCGCTGTTGCTGACTGGGGCTGCCGAGTGGAGCAACACCGAACTGCGACTTCAGGTCGGACACTTGGATGTGCGGGAACTCGCCGGCGGATCCTCGCGCAGCCCCAGTTGCAGTGGCACGCAACCGAACGGATCGCAATTGGCATCGAGTACCAGTTCTGGCTGAACAAGCTCAGCGATCCGTCGACAGACGAAAGCGCCGTTCAGGCCCTACTCGTCTGGGAGTTCTAACGGCCTGTCGGACTTGACGATGGACGAGCCTTCGGAGGTGGTGGAGCCAGGGGGGATCGAACCCCCGACCTCTACAATGCCATCGTAGCGCTCTCCCAGCTGAGCTATGGCCCCACGCGGGAGCGGCCATGCTACAACGGCGCCATCGCCTACTTCAATCCGCCGCGTCTGCGCAGCAACTGCGCCTGGTCAGCGCTGATCTCCTGAAAGCGGCCGAGGCGACAACGGGGGCCGGTCTGGATGAGACCGCCCGGGTCCAGGAACTCCACCTCGTCACGTTCGCAAAGATGCATCGATGAGCGCGAGATGAAATTCTTCACCTGGCGCCGAAAGACGTCGCGCAGGCAAGGGCGCCGCAGCGTGTTGACCCAATACTGGTCGCGGCGGCCGCTGAACAGGAGCGTGGTTGGGTCGATGATCCAGGAGTTGCGGTAGAGGCGGCGGCCAATGCAACGGGTAGTCATGACCTCGGACTCCTCCGGCTCGGCTTTCAGGATCTCCTCCACCGTTGGCGTCGGCGCATCCTCGTCCGTCGCCGGCCCCGGTGCATCCTCGCCCGCCGCCGTCAGCGCACCGACGACAAGGGTCGTCGCCCACAAGATGCCCCGCATAGCCACGCTCCGCTGCCGCATCGAACCCGTGCATCGTATCAGGGCCGGGCACGACGGCCCCATCTGTTACGCTTGGCTCGCGATCTTGCATATCCAACTTGCCCCCAAGGGAGGGACGACCCCATGTCGGAAGCTTCCGAGCAACTCTCCAGCGAGCTTCTAGCCGATCTCGCCACCATCGACACACCCACGGTGTGCAACGCGCTGGAGTCGGTGGCACCCGACCGGCGCGGCTTCGGCTACACCGTCGAGCCCTTGGTGTGTACACGGCCGGAACTTGGCGTAATGGTCGGCTACGCCCGCACCGCCACCATTCGCGCCCAGCATCCCGCCGATCGCCGCAACCGACCCGGGGACTACTACGAGTACATCGACAACGGCGGGCCGAAGCCAGCCATCTCCATCATCCAAGACCTTGATGGCGACTCGCGCGGCTACGGCTCCTTCTGGGGCGAGGTGAACAGCAACATCCACAAGGGTCTCGGCTGCCTTGGCGTCATCACCGACGGCAGCGTACGGGACCTGCCCGATGTCGCCGACGGCTTCCAGATGATGGCGGACCGCATTGGCCCCTCCCACGCCTTCGTGCATGTGGTCTCGTTCGGCGGCGTCGTCAGCGTCGCCGGCATGACCGTGGCCGGCGGCGACCTCATCCACGCCGACCAGCACGGCGCCGTGGTCATTCCGTTCGACGTCGCGGACCAGGTCATGGATGCCGCCGCCGCCATCGCCCGGCGCGAAGGCGTCATCATCAAGGCGGCACAGCAGCCCGGCTTCAACATCGACAGGCTGCGCGAGGCGCAGGGCAACGCCGCCGAGATCCACTGACCGATGGCCGCCGAGCTGCCCGCATTCGCCCTCGACGACATGGCCGGCAACGGCCATGCCTTTCCCGCCGGCCAGCGCACGGCGCTGTGCTTCGTCAAGGAGGACTGTCCTACCTGCAACTTGGTGATGCCGCTGATCGAGGCCTTGGGCGATGCCGAGGAACTGGCCGTGCTTGCGCCCGGCCAGACCGCCGACGGCAACCGCACCCTCATCGAGCGGCATGGCCTCACGATTCCCGTGCTGGACGACTCAACGCTCAAGGTGTCGTTCGCCTACGGCCTCGAGACTGTGCCGCTGCTCCTGATGTCGGACGAGTCCGGCACCGAGGTGGATCGGGTCGTGGGCTTCGACCGCGCCGAATGGCAGGCGTTCTTCGAGCGCCACGCGCCCACCGTGGACGTCGATTGGCAATCGCTGCCCGAATGGCGCCCGGGGTGCGGCTCGCTCACGCAAGACCCGATCATCGCCGACCGCCTGCGCGCGGAGTCCGAGAACAGTCCGCTGCGCGCCCGTCGCATCGAAATCGCCCCGGCAGACGACGTGCACGAGTTCCTGTTCGACCAGGGCTTCACCGACGGCTTGCCCGTGGTGCCGCCGACGGCAGAGCGCGTGCTGCGAATGCTCGGCGGAACCCGTCGCGACAGCCAAGAAGTGGTGGCCACGGTGCCGCCCAACTACGCCCCGGCCACGGTGGAGAAGGTCGCCATCAACGCGGTGATGGCCGGCTGCAGGCCGGAGCACTTGCGCGTGGTGATCGCGGCGCTCGAAGCGGTCTGCAACAAGGTGTTCAACATCCACGGCGTGATGGCGACGACCATGGGTGCAACACCGGTGATGATCGTCAACGGCCCCATCCGCCACGAACTCGGCATGAACATGCGCTTGGGCGCGCTGGGACAAGGCAACCGCGCCGCCAACTCGATCGGCCGCGCCCTCAGACTCGCCGTGCGCAACATCGGCGGTGCCCGCCCGGGCGGCACCGAGCGATCCACCCTGGGCAACCCGATGAAGTTCACCATGTGCTTTCCGGAGTGGGAGGAACGCAGCAACTGGGAGCCGCTGCACGTCGAACGGGGCTTCAAGGCGGAAGATTCGGTGGTTTCCATCTTCGCCATGACCAGCGGCCCGACGCTTTGCGTGGACCAAAGCTCACTCACGGCGCGCCAACTGGCCGGCAGCTTTGGCCTGTCGATGGAGGCGTCGCAGCACGTTCACGCCCACAACGCCTCCGACGCCATCTTGGTGGTGTGCCCAGAACACGTGGACACCCTGGCCCGAGACGACTTCAACAAGGACGACGTGCGCGAGCAGATCCAGAAGGTCACCGCGCGCCCGCTCACCGACCTCGTTGCCACCGACGACATCGGCGGCGGCATCCCCGCCGACCGCGTGGCGGCCATGCCGGCAGACCGGCAGAGCCGTCCCATGCCGAAGTTCGCCTCCAAGGGCAACATCCACATCGTCGTCGCCGGTTCCGACGCCGGCAAGTTCTCCGGCGTCTTCCACGGCTGGGTCGGCGGCGACATCGGCTCGATTCCCGTTTCCGTCAAGATCGAAGATTGACGCTCGCAAAGGAGCAAGGAGCGACCATGACCACAACGATCCTGGACCCCGGAGACGAGCGCACGCCCGTCGCCCGCAAGATCACTCCAAGGCCGGAGTCGATCACGGGCAACGTCGCGCTGCTCGACATCTCCAAGCCGCGCGGCAACATCCTGCTGGACCGGCTCGATGCACAGCTCACCGAACGCCTGCCGAACGTGACGCTGAACCGTTACGCCAAGCCAACGTTCACGAAGCCAGCACCGGATGACCTGCGCCGCGACATCCGCGCCAAGAACGACTTCGTGATCGAGGCGCTGGCCGACTGAGGCTCCTGTACCACGTGCAGTTTGCATGACACGGTATGGTTCGAGATTCAGGGCGTGCCGGCAGTGAGCATCGCCTCGAGCGAGTTCAAGGACGCCGCAGCCACCCAAGCGAGCATGCTCGGCATGGAAGAGGCCCAATGCGTCTTCGTCCCGCATCCCATCCAGGACGCCACGGATGCAGAGATGCAAGCCAAGGCGGACGAGTGCGTGGAGGCGGTGGTAGCCGCGCTGACGAACTAAGGTCGCGTGGTGGGGAACCACTACCTGCGTGAGTATTCCGGGCCGGTTTATGTGGGGGGGCGCTGACTGCTGAACCCGACTTGACCGCGCGATGCCGAATTGGCTATAGGAAGGCATGACCCTCCGCAGTTTGGTGCGCGAAGCCCGCAAGCGTGGCGGCCTGACCCAGGCGGCGCTCGCGCAGCGTGCCGGCGTGCCGCAGTCCACCGTTTCCCGGGTCGAGTCGGGCAGTCGCGTTCCGTCAACCGATCTGGTGGAGCGGTTGGTGCGCGCCGCCGGCTTCGACATCCACGTGACGCTTGCTGAACACGACGAAGCCGCAGCCTCCCTGTTCGAGCGCACACTCCGCCGCACGCCCGACGAGCGACTGGCGGACGCCACCCGTGCCGCCAACTTTGTCCTACGCAGCCGCAGAGCCCTGGAACGGCAACAGCGTGGATGACGCCTTCCGCCCCGAGGAGATCCTCGCGGCACTTGCGGCACAGAACGTGCGTTTTGTCTTGATCGGCGGCATGGCCGCCATCCTGCACGGCGACGCCGGGGTCACGGTGGACCTCGACATCGTGCCTGCCGGGGATGCGGAAAACCTCGACCGGCTCGCCGCCGCCCTGCGCGGGCTCAATGCTCGCATCCGCACTGAAGGGGAACCGAACGGGTTGCCTTTCGACTGCTCCGCCACATTCCTCTCGAACCTGGGCCCGGACGCATTGCTCAACCTCACGACATGCGCCGGCGACATGGACATCGTCCTCATGCCTGCCGGCACGCGCGGTTTCAACGATCTGAGGCAGGACGCGGTCGCGATCGACACGGCCGGCATCATGTTGTTGGTCGCATCCCTGCCGGACATCATCCGCTCCAAGGCCGCCGCAGACCGCGACAAGGACAGGCAAGCGCTACCCCGCCTCAGGGCGCTGCTCGAACGACGCCGACGGTGACCTGTCAGAACCTTGCCAAGGCGATCTCACACCCGATTGGAGAACCCCTCGCGCAGCTTTGGCTTCACCTTCGCCACCGTCAGCAACGACTCCACGCAGTCGCGCAGGGATTCGTCGAAGGGGCGAAAGGTTACGCCGGTGACGTTGCGCATTCGGTCGTTGCGCAGTTCCACGCCAGCCCAGATGGCGCGGTACTTGGTTTCGCGGTCCTTGATGTGGTCGGGGTGGTTGTCGATCACGTCAGGGGTGTCGTGGCCGAGTTCAGGAAGGAGGCGGTCGATGCTGGCGCAAACATCTTCCACGTTGATGGCGTCGGTTGACCAAGCGATGTAGCGCTCGCCGTTCTTGACCTTCACGCTCTCGAGGAGGCCAACGTGGCAGTCGGCGTCGTCGCGCACGTCCACCGTCATCCAGGGGCGATAGACGCCGTTTTGGTAGTACTCGCCAAGCAGCATCATCTCGATGTTGTGCTGCCACGGGCCCATGTCTTTCTGGTGCGGCGACTGGATCGGCCCAACGTTGTCCGCCGGGCAGCAGGTGATGGCCTCCCACTCGCCGCTTTCCTCGGCGGCATCCGAGAACGCACGCTGGGCGATGACCTTGCCCATCGAGTAGCCCTGGCGGTCTGGGGTGCGGCGTGGGTTTTGCTCGTCGGGATAGCGGTCTTCGTAGAACACGGGGCGGCGCACGTACTCGTTCATGTCCATCTCCGACATCACCGCGGCGATGCTGGAGGTGACCACCACCCGCCCCACCGTGCCGGCCTTGTTGACGCTGGCAATGATGTGGTCGCACACCCGCTGTACGTACTCGTGGTCGCCGTAGTTCGAGACGTGCGAGACGTGGGCAACGCCGTGGCAACCGGCGAAGATGTCGTCGAAGCAGCCTTCGTCGTCCAAGTTGGCGGAGTGCACTGTCAGCCGGCCGGAGGCGTAGCCTGGCATGGCGCGCAGGAAGCCGCAGCGATTGTCGTCATCCGCGTCGCGCACACAAGCACGCACCCGGTAGCCCTTGTCCAGAAGCCGTCGAACCACCCAGCCGCCGATGAATCCCGCAGCTCCGGTGACTGCCACCGTGCCGCCCTTCGGAATGGGTCCCATGTCTAGATCTCCTGTTCGGTTTCTGCCTGATGTGTCTGCACGAGGACGCCTATTCCTCGCACGCCAATGATTGCTCGCTCTCGCATAGGCCAACTCCCCACCTAGGCTGCAGCATGATGTGTTGGCAGGAGGGGGTAACGTCAACGCTGACCAACCGACTCCATTTCGAACGGAACTTGGGCAGGTCTTCCTTCTTCAGCTTGATCGTGGCGGCTTGGCCGCCCACGCTTCCTGTCAGATTGACGTCCTCGTCGTCCTTGTTGTCCGAGGTCAGCCTAGTATGGAGGAACGCCTCTGGTGCGGCGTCCGGCTGCAGCACTACATAGCACGCATCGCCGTCGTTCCGCGGATTGACATAGTTGCCGCTGTCGTCCCACGAACACGACAGCACACGCTCTGCACCACGTACAGATACGTCGCCAGAACGCAGATTCACTGTCGTGGCGCGGACATCCTCCGTGCTCCCAAGCGATAGAAGCGCGGTTCGCCTGAACGTGGCTCCATCAATGGTGGCGTCCGCGTAGCCGCGCAACACGAAAAGGTTGCCTGCGACCGCCCCAGCACCGCTGTCCTCGCAGACGGGCGCGTATGTCACGGTTCCTGCGTGAACGTTGCCTGCGACAACGGCGCAGGCCAGGATGGGGACAGTTCTGACATGCATTGCCGCGCGTGACTCAAACGGTTGTGGGCAACGGGTTCTGCCCTTCGGCGCGCGGTCGGCGCCCATGCACCATGAGCCCGGGCCTGCCTAGCGATTGCCCCGCCGTCTGGCGGTTTCCCGGGTCTCGGTAGCCGATGCGGACGATGCGGCGGATGTCGTTTGTGCGGTTGATGCGCGAGCCGTGCACCATGTGGATGCTGAAGAGCACCACGTCGCCGCGCTTGGCCGGCACCGGCACAGTGTCTTCGAGGTTCCAATCATCGGTGGGGAGGTGTGGTGTGCAGGGGGTGCCGTCCGGGTGCTTCACCACATGATCGAGCGCGCCGCCCTTGTGCGATCCGGCGAGGAAGCGGATGCAGCCGTTGTCGTCGTCGGTGTCGTCGAGGTGCACGAGGCAGTCCACATAGCGCCCGTTCTCGTGTTTGTAGAAGGCCCAGTCCTGATGCATGGGGAACGGATGGCCGGTCTCTGGCGGCTTCGCGTGCAGCGTCGTGTGATGCAGTTCGACGTTGGGGCCGATGAGCGCTGCGACGGCGCTCGTGAGGCGCCGGTGGGTCACCGCATCGCACCAGGCGCGGGAATAGCGGTGCAAGTCGTGCAGGGCGACGAGCTTGGACTTGCGCTCCGTGTCCGCGTCCATGTACACGCGCCGCCAGCCGCCGCTCCAGCCGGGGCCCTTGCCTGCCCAAGTGTCGATCTGCCAATCGAGCTCTTCTTCCATGCGGCCAATCTCGTCGGGCGAGAAGACGGCCGGCAGGCGCAGATAGCCGTTTTCGTGGAAGAAGACGACAGATTCCGTCGCAAGATCGACCGTGCTCGCTGTCGCTTCAGCACTCACCGAAGAACCTCCGCGAGCCGCCGTTCCAGATCGTCGGCATCGTTGCAGTCGACGATCAACAACTCGACCTCGGCGAGCACTTTCACGTCTTCGACCTGGTCAAGCGCACGAAACAGACGGGAGACGAACTCGGGTGCAAACTTGCGCGACGCAATACGTCGCGAAGCCATCAATTGTCCTTCGCGCAGCCCCATGCTGTGGCCTTGCCGCAGCCCGACGCGGTGCGCGTCGCGCCGGTGGCCTCGAATCTGCAGGTCGTCTTCCGGCGTCGTGCCTTCCTTGGCGCCGAGCGCGCGCCCCACGCGTGCGAGTTCCGCCATCGTCTCGCGAGACAGGATTGGCTCGTTGAGTGCAACATGGATCGCCTCAGCACTCCATCCCTGCATCGCGCGACTCTTCGGAACGCGACGATACTTGCCGTCTTCGAGTATGTGAATCGTGAGGCCAGCGCCAAGCCCGCTGGGCCTGCTGGGCGTTCCAGCGTCCGGCACATCCACCCAAAGCTCGGGGAATCCCCATTGCTCGTACATGCCGAGCTTGCGGCGTTGAACGTCAGTCGTGTGGTCTGTCTCGAACACCACGTCCGGCAGCCGATCCCTGCCCAGCGCAATCCCGTCTCCCCGGCCTGGCTCGCGCGGGCGAAGGAAGACCGCTTGGTCTGGCGCCATCATCCGCCGAGTTCTGCCGTCGGGTTGCCGCAGCATCAGGTAAACCGAGCCGAAGCAATGGATGTCGCTGCCCCGTTCCAGCGCGATGCGCGTCACCAGGCTCGCCAGCCGAGATCCTTGCACTTCATGGTCCGCGCTGCCGTCGCGCACCACCCACGCGGTCTGGGTGTCTCCGTCCCAATACCAGATGCGCCCGCCTTCGGCTGCCAGCACATCGTCCCAAGACATCGGAACCGGATCGCAACCCGGAAAGTCCTCGTGCTCCTCCGAAGGCGATTCAGGAACCACTTCTGCTGCCGCGATGTCCGCGGCTGGCGCTGTTTCCGCAACGTTGCTGGACATCGTCCACTCCACCGGACTTGCTCGCGAAACGGAGTATTGCACGTCGCCGTGTCAGACCACCGCACCGGCCTCGCGCAGGTCGTTGATTTCGGAGTCGCCGAGGCCGAGGCCAGCGAGGATGTCGTTCGTGTCCTGGCCGGGGTCTGGGGCCGCGTGGTCGAAGCGATCCGGATGGGGGAACGCCGAGAGGTTGATGGGCGAACGGATTAGGTGCAGGTCGCCGAGTTCTCGGTGCGGTGCCGCCTTGCTCATCCCGAGGTGTTGCGCCTGCTCGTTGTCGAAGCCGCCGGCAATGTCGTTGACGGGGCCACAGGGCACGCCGGCGGCGTTGCAGCGCTCTACCATCTCTTCGACGGTGAGGTGGGCTATGGCCTTCTCGATGTCTGGGTTCAGGTGGGCCTTGGCGGCGATTCGATTGCGCGGCGTGTCGTAGCGGGGGTCGTCACGGAGCGCGTCCGCCCCAACCGCATCGCAGAAACTTGCCCACATGCGCGGGCTCGCGGCGGCGATGTTCACCATGCCGTCCTTGCAGGCGAAGGCGCCCATCGGCGTCGCCGTCGGGTGATCGTTGCCCTGTTGGCCCGGCACGTCCCCTAGCATGGTGTAGCGGGCGCCCTGGAAATCGAGCTTGTTCAGCATTGCTTCGAGCAGAGATGTGTGAACCCACTGCCCCTTGCCGGTGCGCTCGCGGTGCAGCAAGGCGAGCAGGATGCCTTGGCCCAGGAACATGCCCGCCGCCGTGTCGCTGATGGCGATGCCGACGCGCATCGGACCCCGCCCCGGCTCGCCGGTGATGG
Organism: Gammaproteobacteria bacterium; assembly: GCA_009837725.1. Taxonomy (GTDB): domain Bacteria; phylum Pseudomonadota; class Gammaproteobacteria; order Pseudomonadales; family Azotimanducaceae; genus VXYL01. The sequence goes on from VXSY01000061.1 coordinate 10,296, forward strand.
ACATGAGGCCGCTCATGCCCTGGACGATCTGGTCCACGCCCGGTCGCTTGCTGTAGGGCCCTTCCTGGCCGAAGCCGGAAATGCTCGCGTAGATGATCGAGTCGTTGACCGCCCGCACCGAATCGTAGTCCACCTTCAGCCGGTGCTTCACCTCGGCGCGGAAGTTCTCCACCACCACGTCGGCCTTGCGCGCCATTTCGAGGAAGAGCCCGTGGCCGGCTTCGGTCTTCAGGTTGATGGCGACACTGCGCTTGTTGCGGTGCAGGTTCTGCTCGTCGGGTCCGCGGCGGGCGCCGGTCATGTTGCCGCCCGGGCCGGGCGGCGGCTCCACGCGAATGACATTCGCACCCCAGTCCGCCAGCAGGCGCACAGCAGTCGGCCCTGCCCGGGCGATGGTGAGATCGAGAACCGTGTAGCCGGCGAGCGGTCCGTTCATTGCGTCACTCCCTTGTCAGCCCTTAAGTCAGGCAGCGCGCTGCACTCCGCCGCCCACGCGCCCGAGCACCACCTCGTTGCCCTCGTCGGGCCTCTGCGGCACGTTGCGCGCCAACAGCAGCGAGCAGAAGGCGAAGGCTGCGCCGATCAGGAACACCGCCGGACGGGATTGCAGCCAGACGAAGCCCAGCACTGCGGGGATCACCACCGCCGCGATGTGGTTGATGGTAAACGACACGCCAGCGGTAGAGGCGATGTCGGCGGGGTCCGCGATCTTCTGGAAATAGGTCTTGATGGCGATGGCCATGGCGAAGAACAGGTGATCGATGATGTAGAGGCCGGCGGCGATCCGGCCGTCTTCGACGAAGGCATAGGCGACGAAGACGCCGATCAAGCCGCAGTACTCCAGTGTCAGCGCATGGCGCTCGCCGATGCGCCCGATCCAGGCGCCGATCCGTTCGGCGAAAAGCACGTTGAAAACGTGATTGACGAGGAACAGGAGCGCGATGTTCGCGGCGGAGTAGCCGAACTTTTCCACCATCAGAAAGCCGGCGAAGACGACGAATATCTGCCGCCGGGCACCGGAGAAGAACGTCAGGCCGTAGTACAGCCAATAGCGCGGCCGCAGCACGATCTCCTTGCGCTGCGGCGTCTTCGACTCGAACTGCGGGAACTGCACCAGCAGCACCGCGATCACCAGCGCCGCGCCACCGGCAAAGACGTAAATCCACTTGTATTCGAGCCCGAACACCTCCAGCACGAGGAAGATGGCGCCAAAGCCCACCAGCGAAGTCGCCGAGCCCACAGCCATGAGCCGGCCGAGGATGCGCGGCGCTTCGTCCTTCGACAGCCATTGCAGGGAGAGCGACTGCCGGATGGTCTCGAAGTAGTGGAAGCCCACCGACATCAACAGCGCGGTGAAGTAGAGGCCGTATTCGGTGGGGAAGTAGCCGGTGATGGCCACGCCGACGCCGAACACCGCCACGGACAGCACGGCAAAGGTCTGCTCGCGCAGCACCAGGATGACGAACACCGCCGTGAAGGCGAGAAAGCCTGGCACTTCCCGCAGGCTTTGCAGGATGCCCATCTCGCGCCCGGTGAACGCCGCCATCTCGATGGCGAAGTTGTTGAGCAGCGCCTGCCAGGCAGCGAAGCCAAGCGGCATCGCCACGCTCGCAAGCACGAGAAACCCGGTTGGCGTGCGCCAGCGCTGGGCGATCATCCGTCGTAGAACCCCGGTGGATGCAGGCCGAGCAGGCGCCGCTCGCGGCGACTGCGAATGCGCGTTCTGGCCGCATCGTCCACGTGGTTGATCGTGGCGGTGGTCTTGATCCGCTGGGCGATGTCACGCCGGGCGTAGTGAACTTGCAGGAAAAAGCGACCGGTGTCGCCGTCTCCGGTCGGCAGGCGCCGATGCCAGACATCGGATGCGAACAGCGCCACGTCCCCCGCCTTGGCTTCGAGCGGCAGCACCGACACGCCATTGCAGATGAGCGTTTCGTCCATGCGCCGGTCGGGCGGTGGCGGACGCCCAGACTTGTGGCTGCCGGGGATCACTCCGGTCGGCCCGCACTCGATCGGACAGTCCTCAAGGAAGATGTGCACGCCGATGGCGAACACCGGATACGGCACCTCGTCCGGCCATTCCACCCCTTCCGGTCGCGGAATGTGCGGCCCGGCATCGATGTGCCAGCCACCGCCGCCGTGGCGGTGTTCGGTATTGGCGGGATTGCGCCAGCAGGTATTGGCGATGATGTGACAGTCCTCGCCGATGAGCGGCTCGATGACGTCGAGAATCTCCCGCCGTCCCACCAGCTTCTGCGCCCGCGGGCTGCGGTTGAACATCTCGTAGCGGAAGTCGCTGTCCTGCACCCGGGCGCGGTCGTCGCCATCCCCTTCCGCATACACGGCGGCGATTTCGTTGCGGATGGGAGCGATCTGCCGCGCCGAGAACGCCCCGCGCAGCACGGCATAGCACTCGCGCTCGATCTGCGCGCTCGCCGCCGGCGCTTCCTCGGTGCGCGGAAAGAGGTAGCCGCCTACGCGCTTAAGCAACTTCCCGTTCCTCGCCAGCCGGGAAAACCAGCGCGGCATCTTGGTGGGGGGCGTCTTCGAGGTGGCGGAACCCGTCGTCGCCGAGTTCGGCAAGCTCCACGTCGCAAACCGTTGCGCCGAAGCCGGCGCCGATGGGAACGATCTGCACGGCGTTACTTGGTGAGGCTCGTGTACACCCGGTTGACGAAACCGAGAGACTGCCCTTCGGGGCCGTAGGTCTCGTCGAAATCCGCCGTGGGCTTGGCGGCAATCACCTCCTCCATCGACTTGCCTTCGGCGACCATCTCGGCAACGCGGTCGCGCACCGTCGTCAGCATCTCGATGTACGCCTTGAGCTCGGCCGTGCCGACGATCGGACCATGTCCGGGAATGACGGTCGCGTCAGGAGCGATCTCGTCGAGCACTGACTGGCAGAAGGCGATCATGCCGTCGATGTCACCGCCGCTGTCGGCGTCGATGAAAGGATAGCCAGCGTTGTTGAAGACATCGCCGAAGTGCACTGCGTTGTGCTTGCGGAAGATCACCGCCGTATCGCCGGCCGTGTGCGCCGGGCCGACATGCACGAGGTCAATCTGGCCGCCGTTGAAGTGGAAGCCCATGCGGTCGTCGAAGGAGATGGCCGGGCGGGCATCTTCCGGATACGCCTCCTGGCGGTACTTGGCCATGACCATGTTGAGGACGTTGGTCTTGGCCATCATCTCGGTCGAGTTCTGTTGCGCGACGATCCTGGTTCCGGCCGGCCCAAGCGCCAGGTTGCCGTCGGCATGGTCGAAGTGCCAGTGGGTGTTGACGGCAAAGTCGACGCCATCGCCACCGAGTTCGGCGATGGCCGCCTCGATCTTCGGCATCAGTTCCGGGAACATGTCATCGACGATCAAGACGCCCTGCTCCCCCACCGACACCGCAATGTTGCCGCCAGCGCCGAACAGGACATAGAGCCCGTCGTCCACCTTCTCGGTGGTGATCTCCACCGCGTCGAAATCCCACCCGAAGTTCGAGAGCAGGGCCTCGCGGCTCAGGGGCTCGTTGTCTTGGGCGTTTGCTGCGCCGGCCAGCAGCAGCGCCGTCGCGATTAGCTTCTTCATCGGTCTCTCCTTTCAGTCCGGCAGGCGCCTCAATCCGGCAGGCCCAGGATGCGCTTGGCGATGATGTTGAGTTGCACCTCGGAGGTGCCGCCCTCGATGGAGTTGGCGCGGGAGCGCAGCCATTCGCGCGTCACGCCCAGTTCTCGGCGGTTGAACTCCTCGCCTTCCCAGCCGAGGGTCTGGCTGCCCATGAACGACAGCATCAGGTCGTAGCGGTCCTTGTTCTGCTCGGTTCCATAGAGTTTGAACATGGACGAGAGGAACGTGGGCGCGCGGCCGGACTGCATCTCCTCGCCGCTGCGACGGGTGGTGAGGCCGAAAGCGCGGTCGGTGATGCGATGCGAGATCACGCGGTCGCGGATGTCGGAATCGGCGATCTTGCCGTCTTCCTCGCCGACGTAGTCCTTGGCGTAGTCGGCGATGGTCTTGGTCGGGCCGCCACCGCCGATGCCACCGATGGACGTGCGCTCGTACTGCAGGAGCCGCTTGGCGACCGTCCAGCCCTTGTTCACCTCGCTCACGACGTTGCGCTTCGGCACCCGCACGTCGTCGAAGAAGGTCTCGCAGAACGGCGACATACCGCTGATGAGCTTGATCGGCTTGACGGTGACGCCGGGCGTCTCCATGTCGAAGAGGATAAAGGAGATGCCCTCGTGCTTGGGCGCGTCTGGGTCCGTGCGGACGAGGCAGAACATCCAGTCGGCGAAGTTGGCGCCGGAAGTCCAGATCTTCGAGCCGTTGATGATGTAGTCGTCGCCGTCCTCGACGGCGCGGGTCTTGAGGCTCGCAAGGTCCGAGCCCGAACCCGGCTCGCTGTAGCCCTGGCACCACCAGATGTCGCCACGCACGATCTTCGGCAGGTGTTCGTGCTTCTGATCCTCGGTGCCGAACTCCAAGAGCGCCGGGCCGATCATGGAAAGACCCATGCCGCCGTGGGGATAGCCAGCGCCGATGCGCCGCAGTTCCTCGTTGAGGATGCCGGCGTCCTGCTTGTCGAGACCGCCGCCGCCATACTCGGAAGGCCACATAGGCGCCGTCCAGCCCTTCTCGGCCATGCGGTCCAGCCACACCTTGAGCTCTGGGTTCGGATAGGTGGCACGACGGCCACCGCCGGTGCTGCCCCCGCGTCCGTCCCTCATGCTCGGCGGGCAGTTTTCCTCGAGCCAAACCCGCGCCTCTTCCCTGAAACTCATCGCCTGGCGCACCCTCCCGATCGCGTTGGTGGAATGGCGGCGTAGTCTAAACGACTTGGGGGCCAAGCAACCGCCCGGCCGCGACCACGCGCACGGGATTCACCAGCGTTGCCAAGTCCGACAATGGATCGCGATCGAGAAAGACGAGGTCTGCGGCAAAGCCTTCCGCGACGCGGCCCGTTACACCGCCAAGGCCAATCGCCGCCGCGCAGTCGCTGGTGGCTGCCCGCAGCGCTTGCATTGGCGTCAGTTCCGCCAAGCGTGCGAATACCGGCAACGCCCGGCCAAGGTCGTGGTGATAGACGTTGGGGATTCCCGCATCGGTGGAGGCGACCAGCCGACAGCCTTGTTCCTTCATCGCTCGAAAGCCCGCCGTCACGACCTTGGCAAACGCTTCGCCAAAGCGTGCCCAGCCGGCGTTGACCGTGGGCGACACCCATATGCCCTGGCGGACGATTTCCCGCGCCACCACCGGGTCGTAGGCACCGCGTTTGCCGTCCGCGCCGAGCCAGGAGCAATGCTCGATAGTGCGTACGCCAGCGCGGGCCGCATTGCGGATCCCGGATGTGCCGTGGCAATGCGCCGCCACGGGGAAGCCGAAACGAGCGGCGGCGGCAACGATGGCGCGCATCTCGCCGCCGTCGAACTGGGCATCCGAAGGGCGGCTCTTGGGCGTCAGATTGCCGCCGGTGGCCATCACCTTGATGAGGTCCACGCCAGCGGCACGTTGGCGCTCCACCACTTCCTCCGCCTCTTGAACGCTCGCCGCCTCGCCGTTCCAGAAATGGCAATGGCCGCCTACGGAAGTGACGGGCTGCCCGGCGCACACGAGCCTCGGCCCGATGACTTCGCCGGCCGCGATGTGGTCCCGCAGTTCCAGTTCCAGCCAAGCCCCGCCGCCAAGATCGCGTGCCGAAGTGATGCCGGCGCGCACCATGGCCTCGGCCCGCACTGGCAGCTTTGCGCGAATGGTGTCGTCACTCTCCCCAACCTGCGCCATCGCCGACTTCAGGGACGGGTCCAGCACCATGTGGACGTGGGCGTCGATGAGGCCGGGAATGACCGTGAGGCCGGCACAGTTCTCGCCGCGCCAGCCCTTGCCAACGGCGGCAATCTTGCCGTCTTCCACCGCGATGGAGTCGGCATCGAGGTAGTCGTCCGAGGCACCGTCCCAGATGCGAAGACGCGAGAACACGTTGGCCAAGGAACTCTCCTCTTTGCGGCGGGACGCAAGCGATTGTAGCGATATGATTCGCGCCACGACCGAACTCCCATGGAAGCTGCCGGAGGGGCCAATGCTGCCAAGCGACTACGAAGAGCGCGTATATGCCGGAGTGCTCGGCAAGATTATCGGTGTCTATCTCGGTCGCCCGTTCGAGGGCTGGCCCAACGAGCGCATCGAGGAACGCCTGGGCGAAATCGACTATTACGTCCACGACAAGCTGAACGTGCCGCTCATCGTCACCGACGACGACATCAGCGGCACCTTCACTTTCGTGCGCGCCTTCGAGGATTACGGCTTCGATCCGCAGCTCAGCCCCAAGCAGATCGGCCAGACATGGCTCAACTACCTGATCGAACGGCGCACCATCCTCTGGTGGGGTGGCCTCGGTAACTCCACGGAACACACCGCCTATCTGCGCCTCGCTTCTGGCGTGGACGCCCCGGCGAGCGGGTCGATGGAACTCAACGGCAAGGTGGTGGCGGAGCAGATCGGCGCGCAGATCTTCATCGACGGCTGGGCCATGATCAATCCGGGCGACCCCGAGCGCGCCGCCGACTTCGCCCGCCGGGCGGCCTCCGTCTCCCACGACGGCGAGGCCGTGTACGGCGCCCAGGTGCTGGCCGCCATGGAAGCTGCCGCCTTCAACGAGAGCGATACCAATCGCCTCATCGACATCGGCGTCGAGCAGATTCCATCGGACAGCGTGCTCTATCGCATGATCGCCGACATCCGCGACTGGCATGCGGCCAATGGCGACGACTGGCGCGCCACCTATCAGGGGATTCGCGCCAACTACGGCTACGACAAATACGGCGGCAACTGCCACATGGTGCCGAACCACGGCCTCATCGTGCATGGCTTGCTGCACGGCAACGACGACTTCCAGCGGGCGCTCAAGATCGTCAACACCTCCGGCTGGGACACGGACTGCAACTCCGGGAACCTCGGCTGCCTGCTCGGCATCCAGCACGGTCTTGCCGGCATTGACGCCGGGCCCGACTTCCGCGGCCCGGTTTCCGACATTTGCTATCTCCCAAGCGCCGACGCCGGCGGCGGCATCAGCGATGCCGTGCGCGAATCCGACCGCATCATCCGCATGGGTCGGGCGATGGCCGGCGAAGAAACTGCCCAAGACAAGCCTCGCTTCCACTTCGGCCATCCAGGCGCCGTGCAGGGATTCACCGGGCACCAATGCCACGTGGCCAACCGGGAGGCGCCGGATGGCCGTCGGTGTCTCGCGATTCACTTCGATCCCGTGCATGGCGCCGCACCCCGGGCCACCACCGGGACTTTCCTCGATTCCCTCGACACCGCTCGCTACTTCGAGGGCCGTGGCTACGCGCTGATGGCGAGCCCCATGCTCTCCCCGGGCCAAACGGTCACCGCCGAGGTGGAACTCGGACGCGCCGAAGAAGGCGTGGACGTCGCGTTGTGCGTGCGCGCTTTCGATGGCGAAGACAAACTGGTGACATTGCGTGCGCCGAGCGAGACCCTGCAACCGGGCCAACGCTCCGAACTCTCATGGCAAGTCCCGGCTTTGGATGGGCACCCGGTTGCCGCGGTTGGAGTGGAGGTGACATCGGCGCCCAGCGGAGGCGTGCTGCACCTGTACGGCATGGACTGGAGCGGCGCACCGGACGTGACGCTGCGCCGAGTTCCCGGCAGCATGTGGCACCGCGCCTGGGTGAACGGCGTCGATCAATACGCCCCGCGCTATCCCGAGTCGTTCCGCCTCGTCCACAATCAAGGCACCGGCCTCATGCTGCACGGCTGCCGCGACTGGACCGACTACCAGATGCAGGCAGACGTAACGCCTCACCTCGCCAAACGCTCCGGCATCGCCGTGCGCGTGCAGGGGATGCGCCGGTACTACGGCCTCGTCGTCGTCGCCGGCAATCGCCTGCAACTCGTCCGCGAACTCGAAGGCACGACGGTGCTGGCCGAAGCCGACTTCGACTGGCAACTGGGGGCCAAGCTCGATTTCTCCTTGCAGGTCGAGGGAGACCACATCGTCGGCACGGTCGATGGCACCACCCTCGAAGCCAAGGACAACACCCTGGCTTCCGGCGGCATCGCCTTGCTCATCGATGAAGGCCGAACGGCAACGCAGGAGGTGCGCGTCTCGCCGGCCTGACGGGATCTCCTCATAACGGCAGGACGAAGCCATCGACCCCAGCGCGCGGTCCTCGATCTTCAAGAACTGACTGACGATTCGCGCCTTGTACCGGAACCGACGGCGATGGTGCGAAGGGTCAACCGGGCTTACAATCTGTCCACGCATCAGGCGAGGGACGCACCATGCAGGCGGTGGATCAGGAAGTGCTTGGTCAGGCGCACGCTTGGCTCGAAGACGGGCAGGCGTGTTGGCTCGCCACCGTGGTCGCCACCTATGGTTCCTCGCCTCGCCCGGTGGGTTCGCTGCTCACCTGCAACCAGAGCGGCAAGCTCGTGGGATCGCTCTCCGGCGGTTGCGTGGAGGATGACCTGCTCGGCAAGCTCACCGACGGGGTATTGGCGCAGGATGCGGCGCAGTTCTTTCGTTACGGGGAAACGGACGAGGAAGCGGAGGAACTCGGGCTGCCTTGCGGTGGGCACCTCGACATCGTGATCGAACCCCTGAAGGCCGAGGCATCCGATCGAGCGCACATCGGAGCCTTGGTCGAACGGGTCGAAAAGCGCCGTTGCGTCGAGCGAAGCGTCGACCTTCGCGCCCGGGCGACCTCCAGCCGTCCAGTAGAACGGCACGCGCCGCTGGCCTACGACCACGATCGGGGCTTGCTGGTGCAGACCCTGGGCCCGCAATACCAGCTCTTCATCATTGGCTGCGGCATGGTGTCGCGCTACGCCGCCGACATGGCCGGCGCGCTCGGCTATGACGTGACCATCTGCGACCCTCGCGCCGATGTGCTGGCCAATTTCGACGCTCCGGCAGGCGTGCGCAAGATTCGCGACATGCCGGACGATGCCATCCGGGAGAGTGCGAACGACCCTTACACCGCCATCGTTGCCCTCACGCACGACCCGCGCATCGACGACATGGGACTGATGGAAGCGGTCAAGACCGAGGCGTTCTATATCGGTGCGATGGGTTCGTCGCGCACCTCCGCAAACCGCCGCGCGCGTCTTGCCGAGCTCGACCTGACGGCGGCGGAGCTGGACCGACTGCACGCCCCCATCGGCTTGCCCATCGGCAGCAAGACGCCCCCCGAGATTGCCGTCGCCATCCTCGCGGAAATCACGGCTGTCCGCACCGGCCGCCTGGCAGGGGCCCACGACGCCCTGCAGCCGGAGCGCGCCTTGGCGGCGGGGTAGCCGTCTTTTCGGGCGGTGCCTATCGCGGCGCTGATCCTCGCGGCCGGCGCAAGCCGCCGATTCGGTTCCGACAAGCGCCTTCATGAGGTGGGCGGCAAGCCTCTGCTCGCCCACACCCTCGCGCGCTATCGCGAAGTGTTCGAGCGGGTGGGGGTCACGCTACGACCCGGCGAAAGTGACATCAAGCGCTTGGCCACGACCGCTGGGGCGTTGCCGATCACGGCGCCCGACGCCCATCTTGGCCAAGGACGGTCCCTCGCCCACGGCGTCGCCGCGCTGGCCGACGCGGACGGCTTGGTCGTCGGTCTCGGGGACATGCCCTTCGTGCAGGCGGACACGCTGCTCGCCATCGCCAATGCGCTCGCACGCGGCCCGGCGCAGGTCATCCGACCTCGGTGCAACGGCCGACCCGGCAATCCCATCGGCTTCGCACCGCCCGTGTTCGACGCGCTTACGCGCATCCGGGGCGACCAAGGCGCCCGCGACCTGCTCCGCTCCCGTCCGGACCTGGTGGAGTATGTGGAACTAGCAGACAGCGGCGTCTTGCGGGATGTGGACCGCATGGAAGACCTCGAATGAAGTGATCGGTCCTTACCGGCCGCCGAGGCGGGAGCCCCAGTCGAGTTTGCTGCGGCAGGATTCGAAGAAATTGTGGCCCAAGGGGAAGGCGAGGCGCAGGGCGTGGGGGTGCTTGGCGATTCGCACCTCGTCGTGGGGATGGAGGCTCGTGTCCACCTGCGAGTCGCAGCTCACCTTGGGGGTTTGGGCGGCATCGCCGATGACGACGCTGATGCGGGAGCCGCCGTCCACCAAGAGCGGGCGCGATGTGAGGGTGTGGGGGAACATCGGCACGATGGCGATGGCGTCGAGCCCCGGATGCATGATGGGGCCGCCGGCCGATAGGGAATAGGCGGTGGAGCCCGTGGGCGTGGCGACGATCAGGCCATCGGAGCGCTGCTCATAGACGAACTCGCCGTCAATGAGCACTTCGAAATCCATCATGCGCGAGACGCTGCCGGCGTGAACCACCACGTCGTTCAGGGCAGTCGCGTGTTCGATCAGTTCTTCGCCGCGATAGACGCTGGCGTTCAGGAGGAAGCGCTCATCGACCGAATACTCGCCGGCGAGCACGGCGCCGATCTTGTCCGTGATCTGTTCGGGCGCAATGTCCGCCAGGAAGCCGAGGCCGCCGCGGTTTACCCCCAGCACGGGTGTGCCAGCACCGGCGACCTCGCGGGCAATCCCCAGTATGCTGCCGTCGCCGCCAACCACCACGACCAAATCCACTTGGCCGCCGATGGCGCCGCGTTGCACCACGGGAAGCGCGCCGTCGTCCAGCATCTTCGCCGTGGCCGCCTCCACCACGACATCCACGCCGCCGGCACGCAGGACTTCCACCACTGCGCGCACCGAGTCCACCACGTGCAGGCTGCCGGGGCGCCCCACGACGCCGACACGTTCGAATCGGCTCATGCAACCTCCCCAATACGCCCGAACTCTCGCGCCAGCAGTACGCGCAAGCGAACTGCAATCGCGCCTGCCAAGGCACCCGAATGCGCCTGTGTAGGCGCACCAAATGCACCTGTTAAGGCGCACCAGTATAGACTTGGCGCATGAACACATCGGTTCTTGCAACGCCTCAGGAACTGGCGCAGCGGTTCGACTTGGATCGGAAGATCGACCGCGATGCCATGTGGAACATCATGCGCCGCGAGGCCGCCGACAAAGCGGCGGAAGAGCCGAGCCTTGGCAGCTACTTTCACGCCACGATCCTCAACCACACCAGCTTCCGCTCCGCGCTCTCCTTCCGGCTTGCCAGCAAGCTCGACAACCCCATGCTGCCGACGATGCTGATCCGCGATGTGATCGAGGAGGCGATGGAGGACGACCACGACATCCTCGACAGCGCGCTGGTGGACATGCTGGCCACCTTTGCCCGGGACCCGGCCTGCGAGGACCTATCCACGCCGTTCCTGTTCCTGAAGGGATTCCATGCCCTGCAGGCACACCGCATCGCCTACTGGCTGTGGAACCGCGAGCGGCACACCCTAGCGCTCTTCTTCCAGAGCCAGATCAGCGTCGGGCTGGGCGTGGACATCCATCCGGCGGCGCGGATCGGGCGCGGCATCATGCTGGACCACGCCACCGGCATCGTCGTAGGCGAGACCGCGGTGATCGACGACGACGTCTCGATCCTGCATTCCGTCACCCTCGGCGGAACGGGCAAGGAAAGCGGCGACCGCCACCCCAAGATCCGTCGTGGCGTGCTGCTCGCGGCCGGCTGCAAGGTGATCGGCAACATCACCGTGGGGGAAGGCGCGAAGGTGGGCGCCGGCAGCGTCGTGCTGGCCGACGTTCCGCCGCATGTCACGGTGGCCGGCGTGCCGGCGCGGGTGGTTGGCGCACCGCGCGAGGAGAATCCGGCGTTCGGGATGGACCACAGCCTCACCTAGGGAGACTCACGAGATGCAACGCTTCGTCGGCAAGACCGTGATCGTCACCGGGGCCGCGTCCGGATTCGGCAAGGCCATGACGCGGCGCTTCTGCGCCGAAGGCGCGACCGTGATTGCCGCCGACATCAACGAGGCTGGCGCGCAGGCGCTCGCCAAGGACATCGGCGAGGCCGCAGTGCCCATCAAGACCGATGTTTCGCAGTCTGACGACATCCAGGCCATGGTGGATCTGGCGCTTGCACGCGGCGGCATCGATGTGCTGGTGAACAACGCCGGCTTCTCGCATCTCTCCGGGCCGCCTTGGCAGCTCGAAGAATCCGAGTTCGAGCGGGTGTTCGCCACCAACGTCAAGGGCGTCTGGCTCGGCGTCAAGCACGCGGTGCCGCACATGATCGAAGCCGGTGGCGGCGTCATCCTCAACACCGCATCCATCGGCGCGGTTGCGCCTCGGCCAGGTGTGACCGTGTACAACGCCACCAAGGGCGCGGTGATGACCATGACGATGGGCCTCGCCGTGGAGTTGGCGCGGCATCGCATCCGGGTCAATGCGATGAACCCCGTCGCAGCGCAGACCGGCTTCATGCGCGGCGCGCTGGGCGTTGATGAGCTTCCGGACGCGAACCGCGAGGCCATCATTCGCGGCATTCCGCTGCGCCGACTCACCGAGCCGGCCGACGTTGCCGCCAGCGCCGCCTTTCTCGCCTCCGACGAGGCGTCGTTCCTGACCGGCGTCTGCCTTCCCATCGACGGCGGACGCAGCATTTCCTAAAGGACCGGAGGAAAGAGCACATGCAACGCACGGTTCCCGCAGTGGGCATTGGCCTCTTGGCGCTCGGACTCGTCGGCATCGCCCTACCCATCCTGCCCGGCATTCCGCTGCTGATCGCCGGCGCCTTCCTCGTGGCCAGCAACCGGCCCGGACTCAGGCGCCGGCTGTGGCGACACGAGCGCATTCGCCCCTGGGTGGAGCGGATCGAGGCTGCCGATGCAACCGGTCTTGCCGTGTTCGATCGATTGCGCCTGCGCGTCCTCATGTTCGTCAGCGCCCTTCTGCCGAGGAAGTGAAAGACGCATTGGTCGTTTGGCGGCTGCTCGACGGCAAGCCCGGCCACGAAAAGCAGTCTCTAGGCCTCCTGCAGGGGCTCGCCGCACTCGCGCCGGTGGCTGCATACGAACTCGACATGCGCAGCAAATCCATGTTCTGGGGCGAGATTCTTCGCCATGTCCGGGGCGAGGCACTGCTGCCACCGCCGCATCTGATCGTCGGCGTGGGACACGCCACGCATCTGCCCATGCTGGCCGCGCGGGCTGCCTGCGGCGGCCGCACGGTGGTGCTGATGAAGCCGTCGCTGCCCCTGTCCCTGTTCGACCTGATCTTCGTGCCCCGGCACGACCACTACCCGCGCAAGGGCAACGTGGTGGGCACCTGGGGGGTGATCTGCCCCACCACCGACGAAGGCAAGGTGCCGAACGAGGGACTGGTGCTGATCGGCGGGCCCAATCGCACATACGACTGGCAACCCGAAGCGGTCGCCGACGCGGTGCGCGCCATCGCCGATGCGTCTCCCGAAATCCGCTGGACCGCCTGCGACTCTCGGCGGACGCCGACGGGTCTGGCCGAGCGGGTGACGCCACGCAAGAACCTCGTCTGGCAGTCGTGGCGCAAGGCACCGCAAGATTTCCTGCAAGCCGCACTCGCGCGGGCCAGCTATGTCTGGGTCACCGCCGACAGCGTCTCGATGCTCTACGAAGCCCTGTCGGCCCGCGCCCGGGTTGGCATCATCGCCATGCCGACCCGACGACCCGATGCCGCCAGCAAGTACGCCCGCGGCATCGAGGCGCTACGCGAGCGCCGCCACGTGCTCGGAAGCGAAGACGGCTATCGAATCCAGGACTCGCGCCTCAGCGATTTCCGCCCGGAAAACCGCCGCTGCGCCGAGATTGTGCTGGAACGTCTGGTTCAGCCGGTGTAGGTGGCAACCCACCACGTGTTGCCGTAGGCGGCAAAGCCGCAGCTTCGCTCGCCGTAGGGCTGATCCGTGGGCGGATGGATGGTCTCTGCGCCGGCCGCGGTGGCCCGTTGGTACACCGCGTCCACGTCCTCGACATAGACGTACACCGAAGCTGCCGTGGGTTTGGCCGTCGGCGGCAACTCGCCGGCCTCCACGACCATCGCGCCGTCGCCGAGGGCCAGTTCCACGTGCGCGCCGCGGCGATTCGGCTGCTCGTGGCGCTCGACTTCGCGGGCGCCGAACACGTCGACGAGAAACTGCGGCAGTTCGTAGGCGCCGTAGAGGTACGGTCGCACGGTGCCGAAGCCCTGGCGGATGTGTGATGTCATGTCGTCTCCCTTGCGCGTCAAAGGCGCGCGGTCACGGCTTCCCGTGGCAGCACGTGCTTGATGTCGAACAGTACGCAGTCCGGCTTGCCCAAGGCGCGGATGCTCTCCGGCCCCAAGCGCTTGAATTCGTCGTGCGCGACGGCAACTACCACTGCGTCGTAGGTGTCCTGCGACGGTTCCGCCTCAAGGACAATGCCGATGCTGGCCGCCTCGGCCGGGTCCACGCGCGGGTCATGCACATCGACGCGGGCGCCGTCCTGCGCCAAGGCGGCCACGAGATCCGCCACCTTGGTGTTGCGGATGTCGGAGGTGTTCTCCTTGAACGCGAGCCCGAGCACCAGCACCCGAGCTGACGATGGCGCCGTGCCGTGGGCCCGCAAGAGCCCCGCCACGCGCTTCGCCACATGCTGGGCCATGGTGTCGTTGATACGGCGACCGGCCAAGATGACATCGGGCTGATAGCCGACTTGCTGCGCCTTGTGGGTGAGGTAGTACGAATCCACGCCGATGCAATGCCCACCCACGAGCCCAGGCTGAAACGGCAGGAAGTTCCACTTCGTGGCAGCCGCCGCCAGCACCTCGCCGGTGTCGAGGCCGAGCCGCTCGAAGATGAGCGCGAGTTCGTTGACGAGCGCGATGTTGAGGTCGCGCTGGGTGTTCTCGATCACCTTGGTGGCCTCCGCGACCTTCAGGCTCGGCACCCGGTGGGTGCCCGCGCGGATGACGGAACCGTACAGGGCATCAAGAAAGTCGAGGGCTTCCGGGGTTGATCCGGCCACCACCTTGACGATGTCCGGCAGGCGGCGCTTGCGGTCGCCAGGGTTGATGCGCTCCGGGCTGTAGCCGGCAAAGAAGCCCTGGTTGAGCGCGAGCCCCGACTCCCGCTCGACGATGGGAACGCAAACCTCTTCGGTGGCACCCGGGAACACGGTGGACTCCACCACCACCACGTTGCCGCGCTGAACGACGCGGCCCACGTCTCGGCTCGCCGCTTCGAGGGGCGCAAGGTCGGGACGTTTGTCCGAGTCAATGGGCGTCGGTACGGTGATGACGAAGACATCGCAGCCGCGCAGGTCTTCGGCGGCGTCGGTGAACGTGAGGCGTGCGGCCAACGCCAGACGATCCGCTTCCACTTCGCCGGTGGAATCCACGCCCTTCTTGAGCGACTCGATACGCGCCGAGGAGGTGTCGAAGCCGCGTGTCTCGTAGCGCCTGCCGAACTCCACCGCGAGCGGCAAGCCGACGTAGCCGAGCCCGAGAACGCCGATGACGACGGCATCCGACAGCGCCGGTGGCATCACTGCCCCGCTTTCCCCCACCAACTGCGTTTCTCCGCTAGGAACCTGCGCCGCTGGAATGGCGCGGTAGCGTCATTCTACGGTGCAAGGTCATGCAGAGGTGTGGCTGGGGCCGACTCCGGCGCCAGCGGGGACATTGGCGGCTAGTCGCGTGCCGGCACCAGCACCTCGCGACCGCCGTTCGAGTTCATCGCCGAGACGATGCCCGCCTCCTCCATCGCCTCGATCAGGCGCGCCGAACGGTTGTAGCCGATGCGGAGCTTGCGCTGCAACGAGGAGATGGACGCCCGCCGGGACTCGATGACGAAGGCCACGGCTTCGTCGTACAGGGCGTCGGCGTTCTCCACATCATCCGGGTCCACCACGACGGTCCCGCCACCGTCAAGGTCTGGCACGCCACCTGCAAGCACATCGTCGAGATATTCCGGTTGGCCTCGCCGCTTCCAGTCTGCCACCACCCGGTGCACTTCGTCGTCCGAGACGAACGCGCCGTGCACCCGCGTCGGCACCGAGGTGCCGGGCGGCAGGAAGAGCATGTCGCCATAGCCGAGGAGTTGCTCCGCGCCACCCTGATCGAGAATCGTCCGCGAGTCGATCTTGCTCGATACCTGAAAGCCAATGCGGGCGGGGATGTTGGCCTTGATGAGGCCGGTGATCACGTCCACCGAAGGTCGCTGGGTAGCGAGGATCAGGTGGATGCCGGCGGCACGTGCCTTCTGGGCGATGCGGGCGATGAGCTGATCCACCTTCTTGCCGACGATCATCATCATGTCGGCGAACTCGTCGATCACCACGACGATCAGCGGCAGCGGCTCCAGTTCGGGCGCGTTGGCCGCGTCTTCCTGCGGCCAGTTCAGGTCGCGCAACGTCTCGCCGGTTTCGACCGACTCGGCGATGCGACGGTTGTAGCCGGCGATGTTGCGCACGCCAAGGC
>VXSY01000220.1 GCA_009837725.1 Gammaproteobacteria bacterium
GCGACGGGCCCTGTGGGTGGCGGGAAGACGCTGCTCTGTTCCCTGCGCGTCGGCGGCCCCCGCGTCCCCGCTGGGCTGGAAAACTCGCATGGAACAAATCGCGCAAGCCATTGATTTCTTGGTGATTGGGCTCGAAGGTCGGGCCTTTGGAGGGAGGGCGTCTCGCCCTCCACGCGCCGATAGGCGCGCGGGTTCGGGGAACAGGCACGTGCACCACAGGCCGCGCCTTGCGGCGCGCCGGAGGGCGAGACGCCCTCCCTCCGAGGGTCGCCCGCACCCTCGAAGGCAGATGCCATGTTCCCTGCGCGTCGGCGACCCGGCGTCTTCGGCGGGCTGGACAACTCGCATGGAAAAAACTGCGCAATACGTTGATAAACCAAGAATGTGCCTCGAAGCCGAGCCAACACCGACGTGCCGGCCGGATGGCGCGGTTCCACACGCCATCGGAGCGAGGGCCCATCCACGCTCCTCCCGCCGAAGGCGAAGCAACCAAGGGCCGGAAGCTGCAACCAGCCGTCTCCCTGCGAGACGGAGGCGACAGCGAACCCGTCGCGCCTCAGGGGCCCTGCAGCGCCGGATGCAGCAGCAAGCCGATTCCGCCGACGATCAATACGGAACCGGCCACTTCCATCAGCCGGACGCGTTCGCGGAAGATGGCCGTCGCGACGACGAAAGCGAACAGCAGTTCCACTTGACCGACTGCCCGCACCAGCGCGGCGCTTTCGAGGGTCATGGCGGTGAACCAGCCGGCGGAGGCGGCCATGCCGGCCAGCCCCACCCAGATCCCGACGCGCCAGGCGGAGGCGACTCGTGCCAATGCCCCCGGCTTGCCCCCGGCACGTGCGAGCCATAGGCCCATCACCAGCGTCTGAATGACCGTGGAGGCGAGTAGCGTGACGGCAGCGGTGACGTATGCCTCGCCATCGAGGGCAAGCGATGCGCCGCGATAGCACACCGCCGAACTCGCAAAACCTGCCCCGGCGCCCATGCCGAGCCAGCCCCCGGTGCCGATCCATTGCCGCGCTTGGCCGCCAACCTTTGGCGCACGTGGCGAGAGCAACAGCACGCCGACCAGACTGACGCCAATGCCAAGCGTGGCACCAAGCGGCACCGCATCGCCGAGCAGCACCAAGCCAAACAGCGCCGTTTGCACCGTCTCGGTCTTGGAGTAGGCCGACCCGACCGCGAAATTGCGATGCGCGAACGAGGCGATCAGCGCCACTGTGCCGAGGATTTGCAGCACGGCGCCCGCGCTCACGAACGCAAAGAAGCGAGCCGTGGGCACGGGTAGATCGGCACCGCCCGCCGCGAACAGGGCCACGTACACAAGCGCGAAGGGCCACGCGTAGCAGAACCGCACATAGCTCGCCTCGGTGGCGTCGAGCCGGCCGACGAGCTTCTTCTGCAACGCCGTGCGAGCGTTTTGCAGGAACGCCGCAACAAGCGTGATGGCGATCCAAGGCTCCACTCTTTTTGCAGGCGCTTACGGGAAGGGGGCCGCGCGTGGCGTCAGCGCGTGCTGAAGGCGGCGATGCGGTCCGAGTCTGCCGACAGCCGATAGAGCCGGATGAGGAGCAACGTCGCGGCAATGCCGAGACCGATCACCACGCCCCACCAATAGCCCGAAACGCCAAGCTCCGGCAGCGAGCCCATGCCATAGCAGAGTGCCGCGCCGACGGGCAGGCCGATGCACCAATACGCCACTACGCCGATGGCCGCCGGGGCACGGGTGTCCTTGTAGCCCCGCAGGGTGCCAATGGCGCCCACCTGGGCGCCGTCGAAGAACTGGAACAGCGCACCGAGCACCATCAGCGCCGACGCCACCTGAATCACCGCCGGGTCGCTGCTGAAGAGCTCCGAAACATCTTGCCGCAGCGAGAGAATCAACGCCGCGGACACGAGCGACCACGCCCCCACCACGCCCATCGCCACGGCCCCGGCCAGGCGAGCACCGTCGATCCGGCCGGCGCCAATGTTCGTCCCCACCCGGATGGTGGCGCCGACACCCAAGGCCAGCGGCACCATGAAGGCGATGCCGGCGACGTTGAAGGCGATCTGGTGCGAAGCCACCTGCACCACACCCAGTGCGCCGATGGACAGTCCCACCACCGAGAAGAACCCCACCTCCACGAACATGGTGATGCCGATGGGAACGCCGAGGCGCACGAGCCGCAGGATCTCGCGCCGGTCCGGCCAAGAGAAGCGGGCGAACAGCCGCGCCATCCGTACCCGAGAGAAGGCCACCACCGTCGTCATGGCGGCGAGCTGATAGAACATCACCAGCGCGGTGGCCCAGCCGCAGCCAACGCCGCCCATCGGCTCGATGCCGAGAGATTCGTTGCCGTAGATGAACAGCGCATTGAGCGGCACCTTGAGCACAAGCCCGGAAAGGCCAATGCACATGGCCGGCAACGTCCACGAGAGTCCGTCGCAGAGGTTGCGCAAGGCCATGTAGCCGAGCAGAGGCAAGAGCCCAGTGCTCAACGCCGCGAGATAGGCAGCGGCGATGGGAATGGCCACCGGATCGACGCCGATCAGGTGGTACACCGGCTCGGCGTTGTGCAGCAGCCAAGTGGTGACCGCGCCACCAACGAGAGCGATCCACAACGCCTGCCGCACCACCTCGCCCGACTCCCCCGTGCGACCGCCGCCATGCAACTGCGACACCGACGGCGTGATGGACATGACGATGCCGGACAACAGCAGCATCGACGGCCAGTAGAGATTGCCGCCAAGCGTCACGCCGGCTAGGTCCGCCGCACTCACCCGGCCGGCCATCATCGTGTCCGCCACGCCCATTCCCATCTGCGAGAGCTGGGTGACAACGATGGGCCACACCACGCGCGTGAGGGCGCGTAGCTCGGCGGCAGTTGCAGCGCGAGTCCACATTAGGGCTTGGAGTTTGCTTGGGATTAGGCGAATCGCATTCTACTTGCCCGCCTAGCAGTCTGGCGGACCTTGGCCGTGACGGGCCTTCGGAGGGAAGGCAGGATGCCTTCCCTCACACGGAAAAAACCTCGTAACACGTTGATAAACCACGGAAGTACGTCGAAGCTGAGTCAACACCAACGCACCGGCCGGATGGCGCCGTGTGAAACGTTTCGGAGCAAGGGCCCATCACGCTCCTCACGACGAAGGCGAAGCAAC
>VXSY01000161.1 GCA_009837725.1 Gammaproteobacteria bacterium
AATGCCCTCGATGGAACGCTGGATGAACGCCTTGAGCCCCACCCGGCCCTACCCCTTCGCCCCGAATCGAGCCTCGCTCATGTTCCGCACGCTCCCCCTCTCGCGCCGTCGCACCATAGCCCTATTGGCCACCGATTGCAGCCCGGTGTGCCCCTCGGCAAGGGGGCGCCGCCAAGGCGCGTCATGCGGCAGGGCGTTGAAGGGGACCTTCCGCTACCCGCGAAAAACGCCCCAACGTGCGCGAATGCTGCGGGCTTCCTCGATGTGGCCGAGGGCTTCCCGGGCGGCGGCAATCAGGAGCCAAGCATCGCGTGCCTCTTCGCCACCGGGGGTGAGGAAAAGCAGCCCCTTGCGGGCGTTCTGTTCGGCTTGGGCGAAATGGCCGGCGTTGAACTGCAGTCGTGCCAAGCGCAGCCAGAGGTCGCCGCGGCGGGGTTCTATACGGATGGCGCGCTCGAGCGTCTCCACCGCCTCGTCGGTGCGGCCGGTTGCGGCAAGCTGGCCTGCGCTGTCAAGCAGGGCAAGGGAGACGGTGGATTTGGGTTCTTCCTCAACGTCCGGTTCAAGTGGCCACTGGCTTGGCTCGCGTGGCTCCGGCTCCGGTACGGGCCGCGTCGTGACTTTAGGAATCGCCTCCATCACCGGCGGCGGCGCCGGCACCTGGCACCCGACGAGCAAGATTCCGACCAGTACAAGGGTGGGGGTGTGCCGCAACTTTGTCCCCTGCTGAGTATCCACGGCCTTCGGAGGGAAGGCATTCTGCCTTCCCTAGCGCCGAAAGGCGCTCTTCCTTCTGGAAAGTGCATGATTAGCGTGCCTGCGGCACGATTAGGGAAGGCAGAATGCCTTCCCTCCGGAGGCCCGTCAGCATCAACGCGCCGGATACCTCGCCACCGCCTCCTCATTGGGCTCCGTGCCCCACCCCGGCGTGTCCGGCATGTGCAAATGGCTGTCCCGGATGTCCGGCGCGACGGTAAACAGCTCCGCGTCCCTCGGCACCCGGTCGATGTCGGTCTCCATGATGCGCAGGTTCGGCGTTGCGGCGCTGAAATGGGCACTGATCATGGTGGAGAGGTGGCCGTAGTAGTTGTGCGGCGCCACGTTCACCTGATGTGCGGCTGCGGTGGCGGCAATCTTCATCGACTGCCAAGCGCCGTTCCAAACTACATCGATGATGGCAACGTCCATCGCCCGCAGGCGGAAGTACGGCAGAAACGACGGCAGCGTCAAGAGCGACTCGCACGAGGCGATGGTGTGCGGACTCACGTCGCGCACGTCCGCCAGCGCTTCCGGGTACTCGGTGTCGATCTCTACCCAGAAGAAATCGAAGTCTCGAAGCTCGCGCAGGATGCGGCGATAGCCCTCGGAGTTGGCGTTGTAGTTGAGGTCCAGGAGAATGTCCATGTCCTCCCCTGCGCCCTCGCGGAACGCCTCGAGATGCCGCCTGAGTTCGCGAATCATGTGCTTCTCGGCATTGCGGTCCGGCGCGTAAGGGGAGCCGAATCCCGGTGCCCAGCCCTTCACCCGGCCGCCGCTCTCGACCTCACTGAAGTCGAAGATGTTGGTCTTGAGGGCCGTGAAGCCCTTCTCGCGCACTTCCTGCCCCAGCGCACGCACATCGTCCAGCGTCTTCACCGGCGGCGGATAGAAATCGCCCCGGGCGATCCGCCACGTGCCGCAATGCGACCAGTACACCCGCACCGCATCACGTACCTTGCCGCCGAGCAGGTCGTAGCACGGTACGCCCAGCGTCTTCGCCTTGGCATCGAGCAGGGCGTTCTCAATGGCGCCGATGCCCATGGCCATGACGCCGCTCATGGATTGGCGCGCGCGCCCGTGCAGGCGCGCAAACACGCGCTCGACATCATGCACCCGCTCGCCGAGCACCATGGGCGTCAGCTTCTCCACCACCGTCGTGACGCCGATGGCGCCCTGATGCTCGTCGTACTCCGACCAACCCACTACCCCATCCTCGGTGGTGAGCTTGACGAAGTGATAGTTGCGCCAGCCAGAATCACAGTGCCGCGTCTCGATGCTTCGGACTTTCATGGGGCTCCCCGCATTGCCGTGTTGCGAACGATACATGGCTTGATTGCGTGCCGGGCCTGCTTTGTTCGACGCCATTGACGAGGGCATGCCGCCTTCCATACGAAGGCCAGGACGGGCCTTCGGAGGGAAGGCAGAATGCCCTCCCTCCGAGGTCAATACAATCCACGCCACGCTCTGGAAGGGACATCGCATGAAGCCCCGCCTCAGGACCTTTTTGCTCTTCGCCATCGCGATGGCGGCGTCTTGGTATGTCGGCGCGTTCGTCTCGCCCACGTTCAGCGTCACCGAGACCACTCTCGATGCCCAAATGGCCGAGTCGGGACAGCCCTACTACATCGCCCGGGGCGAGCGCACCTACTTCGATGCCGTGCCGATTGCGGAGAGCCGTCTCGCAGCGGCGGCGGGCGGCGGGCCGCCGGGCATCACCGAGGAATACGTCGTCGACGACAGCGGCGCCGAACCGACCTACCAGAAGCTCGACGCGCAGTTGCACTGGGGCTTCTGGTCGCTCTTGCCGGCCGTGGTGGCGGTCATGCTCTGCTGGTTGACCCGCGAGCCCGTCACCTCGCTGCTCGGCGGCATCGTCTCCGGCGCCCTCGTGCTCGGCCAATACGACCTCACCGGCGCCGTGCTGATTCCATCGCTTGCCACCACCAACGCCGCCAGCATCTTCGTGCTCTACCTGTGGTTGCTCGGTGGCCTGATGGGCGTTTGGTCGCGCACCGGCGCCGCACAGGCGTTCGCGGAATTCATGACCCGCCATGTCGTGCGCGGCCCCCGCACCGCCAAGCTCACCGCATGGATGCTCGGGGTGATCTTCTTTCAGGGCGGCACCATGAGCACTGTGCTGGTGGGAACCACCGTCAAGCCCATCGCCGACCGGGAGAAGGTGAGCCACGAGGAACTCTCCTACATCGTCGATTCCACCTCCTCGCCCATCGCCTCGCAGCTCGCCTTCAACGCCTGGCCCGGCTATGTGCAGGCGTTCATCTTCGTCGCTGGCGTCAGTTTCCTCGCGACCGAGGCGGACCGCGTCCAGTTCTTCTTCATGAGCGTTCCGTTTTGCCTCTACGCCATCTTCGCCGTGCTCGGCACCTTCCTCCTGAGCGTCGAGAAAACGCCGTTCCTGGGGCCGCAGATGGCGGCGGCGATGGAGCGTTCCCGAACGACCGGCGCCCTCGACGCAGAAGGCGCGGAACCCTTGAGCGCCAAGGAGTTGCACGCGAGCCACGTCCCGGAGGGCTATGGCCCGCACGTGCTGGAGTTCTTCCTGCCCCTCGGCACGCTGATCGGCGTCTCCATCGGCACCTTCGTCGCCACCGGCACCCCCAACGTGCTCTGGGCCTTCGGCATCTCCCTGCTCCTGGCCGCCGGCATGGCACTCGGACGCGGCATGTCCCTCAGAGACCTAATCGGCGGCTTCCACGACGGGATCAAGGGCGTGGTCCTGGGCTCCGTGATCCTCCTCCTCGCCATCACCATCGGCGGCATCAGCACCCAGACCGGTGGCGCCGTCTATCTGGTGGAACTCCTGGGCGCCAGCATCCCCTACTACCTGCTCCCGGTGCTGCTGCAGCTCCTGACCATGGTGGTCGCCTTCTCCACCGGCACAAGCTGGGGCACGTACGCAGTCGCGTTCCCCTTGGCAATGCCGCTGGCGTGGGCCGTAGCCGGCGCCAACGACCTCGCCCACCCCCAGTTCTTCATGACCCTCTGCTTCGCCGCGGTCATGGACGGCAGCGTGTACGGTGACCAATGCTCCCCCATCTCCGACACCACCGTCCTAAGCTCCATGTGTACCGGCTGCGACCTGATGGACCACGTCCGCACGCAAATCCCCCAGGCTTCGGTGGCCGCAGGATTGGCCGCCATCGGCTGGACCATGATGGCGGCGCTCTTCGCGTAAGGCGTGACATCTAGTGTCCAGAGGTGGCGTGGCACGTCTGCGGCAGCACGACCCTTTCGCGGCGTTGCCGTCCGCTATGATTCGCCCAAGCGGGGAGCGAGTGCCGATGCGGAGCTCGTCGGAGTAAACGATGGCGGTGACCTACACGGATCAGGAAATCGCGTTGCTTGTGGCGGAGCCAAAGTTGCTTCCCGCCGACTTGAGGGCCCGGACAAAGATGGCTCCTAAGCGCGGCCATAGCGAAGGGCACCTCGAAATCACCGGCGAAGGTGGTGGCGAGTTTCGCTTGATTCTCAGGCAAAGTGCGATCAACCCTCTGGACTTCTCCGCCATCCTTGCTGTGCGCGTGCCCCAGTCTAATCGGGTGTTCCGACTGCGGCGCTACAACGGCAAGAGCCATCAGCACACGAACCACATCGAAGGCGGGTCCTTCTTCGATTTCCACATCCACTTTGCCACCGAGCGGTATCAAGACCGCGGGGAGGACGAGGATTCGTACGCTGAGCCGACTGATCGCTACGGAACCTTCCAAGACGCTTTCCGTTGCCTGATTGCCGACGCCGGCTTCATTGCTCCGCCAGCACCCCAAGGTGCGCTCTTCTAGGAGGACGGGGATGTCAATCGAGACCATAGAGCGGGACTTCCACCGCAAGGTGTCGCAGGAGATCCGGCTGTCGGGGGAAGGCATCGACCGATTCCGCGTGTTCACCCCGTTCCTATTCGACGATGGCGACCATTTGGCAATCGTCCTCAAGAAGACCGGTGAGCGGTGGGTGCTTTCGGACGAGGCACACACATACATGCACCTGACCTATGGGATCGACGAGAAGGACTTGCACAGGGGCTCGCGGCAAAAAATCATCTCCAATGCCCTGTCCACGTTCGGAATCGAAGACAAGGACGGGGAACTGATGCTTGAAGTGCCGGAGGAACGATACGGGGATGCCCTTTTTTCCTTCGTTCAGGGATTGCTCAAGGTCACCGACGTCTCGTTTCTGTCGCGAGAGCGCGTTCGGTCCACGTTTATGGAGGATTTCCGAACCCTGCTAAGCGAAGTTACCCCCGAGGAGCGCCGCAGCTTCGACTGGAGCGACGAACGGCACGACCCCAAAGGGATGTACACCGTCGACTGCCGAATCAACGGGATGGCGCGGCCGCTCTTCGTTCACGGCCTCGCCAGTGATGGCAGGACTCGGGATGCCACCATTGCGCTACTCCAGTTCGAAAAGTGGGAACTCCCATTCCGGTCCCTCGCCATTTTCGAGGATCAGGAGATGATCAATCGCAAGGTGCTGGCGCGGTTCAGTGACGTGTGCGAAAAGCAGTTCTCCAGCCTGGCTGCAAACCGGGATCGGATCACCCGCTTTCTGAGCGAGGGAATCGCGGAGTGAAGCCGCCCTTGAGGCGCTTCTGATGCGGCGCCCGTGACCCTGAAACGTTGACAGCGCTCAGAACAGCAGGAGCCCCCTTGGGGCGAGGGCGTCTTGCGCTCGCACGCGCCGACAGGCGAGGGATCCGCGGGGGTCGGTGCATGCGGAAGCCACGCAATTCGGCCGAACAGGTTTGCCTGAACATATGCGGCTTGCGCCCAAAGGCACGACGGCAGCATACCCCTAGGGGACGTAACAGAAAAACGGCGCGGCCAGAGAATCCGAAAATTGACCAAGCGCCTTAGGGCAGCACCGTCCGCTATGATTCGGCTAACGGGTAGCGGGTGCCGACAACCATCTCCACCATTTACGAAATCTGCAAGCCGCGTGCCGACGTGCTCGATGGGGCCGTCGTAGAAGCCGACTTTGCCGCGGACTTGGCGCAAGTCATCGCTGGCGAAGCCAGCCCAGAGTATTCCGACCCGGCTCGTTTCTTTGCGAATACTCACCCGACGCAAGGGCTTCGGAATCTGCTTGCCAACGTGGCGAGCCGACTGAGCGGTGCTGGGAGTTCCGCAGCCGCGATCTTCCGGCTGGACACATCCTACGGTGGCGGCAAGACGCACGGCTTGATCGCGTTGGCGCACGCGGCGCGTGGCATGGCGGACGTACCGAACGCCTCCGAGTTCGTTGATTTGGAGCTACTCCCACAAGGACCCGTTCGCGTGGCCGCCTTCGACGGGGAGAACGCGGACCCAGCGAACGGTCGTTCGATGGGCGAGGGCTCCGAAGGCGTGCTCGCCCACACGCCGTGGGGTGAGCTCGCATTCGAACTTGCAGGCCCCAAAGGCTACGCCCGCGTCCGGACCAGCGATGAGGAACGCATCGCTCCTGGTGCCGACACGCTGCGCGAACTCTTCGGTGGCGAGCCAACCCTGATCCTGCTCGACGAGTTGTCGGTATACCTGCGCAAGGTCCGCCGCCTCCAAGGCGCAGCGGAGCAACTCACGGCTTTCCTCACAGCTCTCTTCAAGGCAGTCGAGAGCACCCCCAACGCGGCACTCGTTTACACCTTGGCCATTGGCCGAGACGGTCGCGGCACCGATGCCTATTCGGAGGAGAACCAGTTCATCGCCGAGCGGATGGCGGAAGCCGAGAGCGTTTCGGCACGCAAGGCCACGCTGCTGAATCCCACGGACGAGGACGAATACCCGCAGGTGCTCTGTCGCCGTCTGTTCGAGAGCATTGACGATCAGGCCGCGATGGCGGTGGTGGATGCGTACCGCGGCGTCTGGCAGTCCAACTCGCAAGCCATCGACGCCGATGCCCAACGGGCCGATACGGTCGAGCGGTTCCGTGCGAGCTACCCCTTTCACCCGGAAGTGCTCGACACGCTCACGGAAAAGGCGTTCACGCTGAGCGGCTTCCAACGCATCCGCGGCATGTTGCGGATGCTCGGACGAACCGTTGCCCATCTATGGGCGGAGAAGCCGAAAGATGCCACTGCCATCCACCTACACCACATCGACATCGGCCACGAACCGATCCGCCAGGAAGTCGTCACCCGGCTCGGTCAGGCTACCTATGTCCCCGCCATCTCCAACGACATCACCGGCGCATCCGGTAACCCCGCCCTCGCAGAGCGAATCGATGCCGACCGGCACAAGGGTTTACCCCCATACGCCGGCTATGTCGCCCGCACCACCTTCCTCCACACCTTGGCGTTCAACGAGCCGCTCAAGGGCGTCTCGCACGAGAGGTTGCGCTACTCCATCGCTGGGCCAGCCACCGACCTCACCTTCATCGAAGAAGCCCGCACAGCCTTCGTCACCGACTCCGCCTTCTTGGACGACCGCCCTGGTGCCCCGATGCGCTTCTTGGCTGAGCCGAACCTCACCAAGCTCATCCAAACCGAAGAACAAAACGTCGATGCTGGCGACGCCAGGGCGCACCTCGACGACCGCATCCGTGAGATATTCGTTGGCCCGACCTTCGACGCCGTGCGCTTTCCGGGCGGCCCCTTCGACGTTCCAGATGAGGTGGCGGACGGCAAGCCCAAGCTGATCGTGCTTGCCTACGACGGCGTGTCCATTAGCGGCGTCGTAGATCAGGTCCCCCAACTGGTTGATCGTATCTACGCGCGCAAGGGGTCGGACGGCGCCGCATTGCGCGCCCTACGGAACAACCTCGTGTTCGTCGCCGCAGACGATGCGCGAAGAGACGACATGCGCCGAGCCGCACGGAGACGGCTCGCGCTTGCCGAACTCATCAAGCCGGAGCGCATTGGCGAGCTAGCGGAGCACCAGCAATCTAAAGTGCGGGAGCTAGAGCAGCGCTCAGAGCACGCCCTAGCGGTGGCCATCCAGCAATGCTTCCGCCACGTCTACTATCCGTCCCGCAATCGCTTGCAGGACAGCGATGTCGATCTCGCCCATTCCACCATCGAGGCGACCTCATCATCGGAACGCCCTGGGTCCGGCCAGCAGCAAGTCGTTCGGGTTCTGCGCGACCTCAACAAGCTGCGGCTCGCGGAGGACGAGCCAGATTCTCCAACCTACGTCCGCGACCGCACCCCCCTCCGCAAGGGCCAGATGACCACACTCGAACTGCGCAACGAGTTCCGTCGGGACCCCGCCCTTCCCATGCTGATCGGCGACGACGTGTTCATCCGAGGCATCCGCACGGGCGTGGAGTCGGGTGAGTACGTCTATCAGCGCGGCAAGCTTCTGTACGGCCCTGGCGATCCGGGAGCCTCCATCGACATCGACGCACAGGCTCTAGTGATGACGATGGCGTTTGCTCGCAACAGCCGCGTCTGGCCGCGCCCGCCCGAAGTTCGAGACGAGGATGCCGAACCACCCAAAAAGGAACCAGGTAGTGATGACGCAGAGAAAGATGGAGGCGAACAGGACGAAGCGAAGCACTCGTCGCCCCCGGAAGGAGACTATTCGGCGGAAGGCCTGCTCAAAGAAGCACTGACGAAGGTGTGGGAACAGGCAAGGGGCGAAGGCAAGAAGGCAATCGGCCGCTTGCACATCCGCCTCTTCGAATCCGGCGATGCCTTCAAGCTCCTTGGTGCCGTTCGCACAGTGCAAGGTGCGACAAAGTCGGTTTCCTTGAACGGTGGCTACGAAACAGCCGATGGCGCGTCCTTCCAGTTGGAGTTCAAAGGCCCACTCGACGACGCCCAGCCCGTGCGCGAGTTCTTGGACCCGCAGTTCCGCGCGGCCACCAATGGCACGTTGGAGGCCGGAATCGAACTGCAGTTCGAGCATGGGCTGCCCTTGTCCGGCGATGCATCGGAGAAGCTAACCGACCGCTTGGCACGATTTGCTGGAGAAGCGGTGCATGTGACGGCTGAGGCGTTGGACTGATGGCGCAGCCTGAACGCGTAGTGAGCCTTGAGCCACCGGCATCCGAGCCGGAGTTCGAATTGCGTGCGCGCAGGCGAGGCTTGGCCGGAACAGAGTTCGAAATCTGGCAGCTCCCAAGCTCTGCAACCCCACACATCACCACTCCAATGCGTGTTGCCGGGCTCAAGGGCCGTAACCTCCAACTGGTGGAACATCGCGTACTCAAGCGCCTGGCCGCTGCCGGAGTCGCCCCAAGCAGCCGCGCTGACGGAAAGGCCCGCGGCCACAGGCTGACGGAAGACCTGGCACTCAATCTGGGCCTCCTGTTCCGCGTCTTGGCCCCAATGCGAAGCCGCGACAATATGCGTGCCGTGACGGAAGGCGTGGAGGCAATGGACCGCGAGGAAGCGGCCTATTGGCTTGGAATGGCGATGCACCGAAAGAACCCACGGCGAGTGCTGACAGCACTGCGAGTGCTGCTGACGATGCCGAAGCGGAAGGCACGATGAAGCTCACGTCGGTCGAGATCGAGAACTACCGGGGTATCGAGTCGCTCACTCTCCCGCTCGACCCGCAAATGACGGTGCTGTTCGGGCCGAATGGTTGCGGCAAGACGAGCGTGCTCACGGCGATCGCTGCCGCCAAGAACATCGACGAATACGGCGAGCGCATTCGTCCTCGATTGGACGAGTACGCCGGTTCCACCGGGAGCCCACGCGTTCAGCTATTCGCGGATGGTGAGGCATGCGTCTCGGCGGAGGTGCTCGGCGATGGCCAGGGTGGCCCACTCTGGCAACATGTCAACAGGTACCCTTCACGGCTAGAGTCGCTGCCGTCATTGGTGTTTTACGATGTTGACCGTGCCGTCGTCTCCAGCCTTAGCGGCAGAAAGGTTGGCCTCCAAGCGGACTACCGAGTTCTGTTCGAGTGGTTCAAGGACATGGAGGACCGCGAGTTGCGCCTCCAACGCGAGGACAAGGACGTGAAGATCGGCAGCCTTGCCGCCGTTCGTACGGCCATTTGCCGGATGCTGGGAGACGTATCTGACCCGCACATCGAATACTTGCTCAACCATCCGGTGCCGATGCTGGTTGTCAAGCAGGATGCCAAACCGGATTTGGCGTTCGAACAACTGAGCGATGGCTACAAGGGGGTGATTGCCTTGGCTGCCGACATCGCCCGACGTTTGGTGGGGCCAATTGACGTGGTTGCCAAAGCTGTCCTTGAGCGTAAAGCGCTTGTGCTCATCGACGAAATCGAACTGCACCTCCATCCAGCATGGCAGCAGCGCGTTCTTCCGGACCTAATGCGCACCTTTCCGAATGTCCAGTTCATCGTCTCCACCCACAGCCCTCAAGTGCTTACGACCGTCCGCCCGGAGCAGATCGTAGAGCTTGGCTGGCAAGACGGCCGCATCGTCGCCGGGGCAGCACCTAGCCCGACGTACGGTGCGGAAGCCGATTACGTCTTGTCGGCTCTGATGAACGTAGACAAACGGCCTCCCAATTCCTTCGCAAGGAAGTTGCGGGAGTACATGCGCCTCATCGACGATGGCAAGGGAGAGTCCGACAAGGCTCGGAATCTCCGGCAAACGCTTGAGGAACTGTCCCCCGGCGATCTGGGATTCTTGCGAGCCGACGCTGAGATCCGACGCCAACGGATGACTCGCGGTACCGGCGAGTCGTGAAGCGAATCCGTGGTTTGGAAACTCCGACACCAGGGCTTGCCGCATACAAGGAGCAGGAACTGGGCTCTGCGACGTGGGAGGGATTCGGTTCGCACGATGGCTCGTCCGATGCCAAACGGGAGTTGATGGCCGCCTTGGAGGAGCTTCAGCATGGCCTCTGCGGCTATTGCGAGTCGGCATTTCCATCGCAAGGGCGCCAATTGGAGCATGTCGTCGCACGTTCCGACACAGAGCGCAATGGCCCCGAGCGAGCGTTAGATCACACGAACATCATCGCGTGCTGCGGTGGAGGCCAGCGGTCGTCTTCAACGGACGGCGGAATAGGGCGCCGGCGGTCCGGTGGCCAAGGCCATCTGAGCTGCGGGCAGAGGAAGGGCGAGAATGCGGATGCCGATTTTCTCGATCCAAGGGAGTTGCCGAGTTCACCGTCCTTGATGCGAGTACGCAGCGATGGCGAAATCGTCCCCGACGAGGATGCCTGTGCGGAGGCTGCCATCGAGACTGCTCGCGTGGCAAAGACCATTCGGATCCTCGGTTTGAACGTTGCCCGCCTGCGTGAGGCTCGTCGAGTGCAGAGAGGTCTGGCCTTGGATGACCACGATGGCTGTTCCGGGGACACGGGCAGGATCCGAGCGACGGCGCAGAGTTGGCTGCTGCTGGACCGAGGCGGTCGGCTGCCAGCCTTCTTCACTACTGTGCGTGGCGTTTTCGGCCGAACGGGGGAGCAAATCTTGGCGGCGCCGGGCCAGCCGTGGACATGAAGGACACCTCGATGGATGTGCGCCTGATCGAACGCTGGATGCCGATTGCGGCCCTAAGCGAGGAGAGCGTGCGCGAACGGCGATCGATGACTGCCTTGCCGCCCATCTACTACCTGCACGTCTGGTGGGCTCGACGTCCGTTGGTGGCATCCCGGGCAGCCGCATTGGCGTCACTCCTCCCGGCTGATGCGGACCGTGACCGATTCCTTCACGCCATTGGGATCCATGGGGACCCGGTCGCGGCAAAAAGTCGAATTGAACAGGCAACCAAGGAAGGAAGAAGGCTCGGTGCGAAAGCATATGGGTACGCCCGAGCATTTACCCACATTCCTGACGAATCGGATCGGGAGTGGTTTCGCTCCCAAGGATTGTTGCGCGCGGTCGTACTTGACCCCACGGCGGGCGGTGGCAGCATTCCGTTCGAGTGTATGCGACTCGGCTTGGAGACGCTGGCGAACGACTTGAACCCCGTGGCGGGGTTGGTGGAGATGGCCACGGTCGAGTGGCCTCGGGCGCAAGCTGGAGCATTGGCGAGCGAAGTTTCGGAAATCGGTCGGCGGCTTGTATCTCAGGTAAAGACGAGATTGGAAGGGGTCTTTCCTAACGAACCGCTTCCCGGCGCGCGATCAGATGGTTACCTCTGGGCGCGTACGGTCAAGTGCCCGTATTGCGATGGTCTGGTTCCGTTGTCTCCGAACTGGCGACTTGCAGGGAATGGCACTGGAGTACGCCTCGTTCCAGAGCACTGCGATGGTCCGGGCTCGGCTGGCCGGATTTGCGCTTTCGAGGTCGTTCAGTCGTCGGCGAAGCAATCGAGCGGGACTGTGTCTAGGGGATCTGGATCTTGCCCATACGACGATTGTGGAAGGATCATTGATGGAACCGAGATTAAGTCGCAGGCGCAGAATGGCCGCATGGGGGAGCAACTATACGCTGTAGTATTCAAAGAGCGCGTCGAGTACGTCACAAAGACAGGCAAGAAACGCTGGAAGTGGGTGCGACGCTTCCGTGCGCCAAAGCCGGAGGACGACAACGCCGCTCAAGTCACTGTTCGGCTTGAGGAAAGGCTCCTAGAGTGGGAGGCGTTTGACTACGTGCCGGGTGAGCGAATCCCCGATGGCGCGAAGACCGCGGAGCCCCTTCGCTACGGCATGGGCAACTGGCGCGATTTGTTCTCTCCTCGTCAGCTCCTCTGTCACGGGACAAGCGTGGAAGTATTCCGGGAAATGCTGGACCGCGATCGAGCGACCGGCGACCTTGGCGAACTGAGGAGGGCAGCGTACGGATATTTGGCTCTCAGTTTAGACAAGCTGCTCAACTACAACTCGCGGATGTCAGTTTGGATGCCAACTCGAGAGGTCATCGCCAACACGTTCAACCGCCATGATTTCGCAATGTGTTGGTCCTATGCCGAGATGGCTCCATTGGTTGCTGGCGTTGGCTACGAGTGGGCCGTCGAGCAAACAACGAACTGCATCCGCGAGCTTGTCGCGATGGTTCATGCGGCCGGCTCCAAGAAGGACCTGATCTCGCAACCGGACATCCCGCCGCCGCTTACGGTGACATGCAAGCCTGGCGACAGCCTCGATCATGTTGGTGATGGTTCCGTTGACGTTGTCGTGATAGACCCACCGTACTACGACAACGTCATGTATGCGGAGCTCTCGGACTTCTTCTACGTCTGGTTGAAGCGCACAGCGGGGCAGGTGTTTCCGGAGCTGTTCCGCAGGCAACTGACTGACAAGGAGAACGAAGCCGTCGCCAATCCCGCCAAGTTTCAAGGGGAGAAGGGCGCACGTGCCTTGGCCGGCCGCGATTACCAA
This sequence comes from Gammaproteobacteria bacterium, assembly GCA_009837725.1. Taxonomy (GTDB): domain Bacteria; phylum Pseudomonadota; class Gammaproteobacteria; order Pseudomonadales; family Azotimanducaceae; genus VXYL01. The sequence goes on from VXSY01000161.1 coordinate 12,950, forward strand.
GAGCGTATGGCGGCTATCTTTGCTGAATGTAAACGAGTGCTTAAGCCAAACGGCATCATGACATTGATGTTCACGCACAAGGCTACCGGCGCGTGGGACGCACTTACAGCGGGCCTCATCGAAGCCGGCTTCTCTATCAAGGCGTCTTGGCCGATCAACACAGAAGCCTCCGGCAGTCTTCATATCAAGGACAAGGCGGCTGCGAACAGCACCATCTTCCTCGTATGTCGGCCTCGCGCTGTGCCAAGAGAGGAGGAAGTGCGAGATTCCCCTCCCACATATTGGGAGGATGTCGAGCCTCGCGTCACCCGCGCCGTGCGTGAGCGAATGGCCGAGTTCGAGGAAGCCGGCGTTTCGGGCGTGGACCTCTTCCTCGCCGCTTTCGGCCCCGCCCTGAGCGAGTTTTCCGAGCATTGGCCGCTACAACGCGGCACACCGCGCGACAAGCCCGTGGAACGGCGAAGGAAGCGGCAGCATGAGATGTTCGAGGAAGAGTGGGATCCATATGCCGCCACGCCAGAAGACGCGCTGGACGCCGCGCGCCGCGAAGTGCAGAAGTATCGCCTCGAACGTATCGCCAACATCAACAACAGTGCCGCGCTCGACCCAGCCACCGCATTCGTGGTGTTCGCTTGGGATGCGTTCAAGGCACCGGTGTTCGCTTACGACGAAGCTCTGCATTTGGCTCGCAGCGTTGGCATCGACCTCGATGGTGCCGTCATTGGCCGCCTCGCCGAGAAGAAGGCCAGCAACATCCTCCTCTGGGACAGCGTCCACCGCGCCGCCAAGGGTGCGCTCGGACCCGCGGACGGGTCTCGCGGCATGATCGACGCCCTCCACCATGCTGCCAACCTCGCCCGCCGCCAGACGATGGCCGTGGCACGGGACATGCTGATAGAGTCCGGCCTGAACCAAGACCCGGCCTTCCTCACGGCTCTGGAGTCGCTGCTGGAAGTGCTGCCACCATCTTCGCGTTTCACGGGCGTAGAACGGAAGGGGGACGTTGCAGGCGCAGCCAACGACTTCGAGACCCTTTACGACCTCTATCGCCTCGCCTTCACCAAGCAAATCGATGAACCCAAACAGCTATCCCTGTGGCGCTGAGCGGTCGTGCCTTCCTCCCAAGGCTCGTCTCGGACCAGCTACCTAAAATCGCGGCTTGATGGGCGTTACTATCCGAAACCATGCTGCGTGACCACCAATGGAAGCTCAAGTACACGACGCACGGTGAGGACCTCGTCTCGAGCTTCTACATCCCCGCCCTTGAGGACGCCGAACGCTACGACCGCTTGACCGGCTACTTCAACGCCGGCGCTCTCACTCTGGCAGCGCGGGGGATCGAGGGATTGGTTCGAAACGGAGGCCACATGCGGTTGGTGGTGGGCTGCACGCTCGGTGAGCCGGAGGTGGAGGCGATCGAACGTGGCGAGGAACTGCGCTCGCAAGTTGAAAGACACCTGATGGACTTCCCCCTCGTCGTCGAAGACGCGGAGATGGGGTACGCGCTGGAACTCCTGTCGTGGATGGTCGCGCATGACCATCTCGACGTGAAGGTGGCCGTGCCGTGTGACTCGCAGGGCAACCCCGTACCGGATGGTGGGCTGTTCCACGAGAAATCAGGCGTGATTGAGGATCGCGCCGGCTACAAGATCGCGTGGACCGGGAGCTTGAACGAAACCGCGGGAGGCTGGCGCAGGAACTGGGAGTCGATCAACGTCTCCACAAGCTGGACTGACCCGGACCGGGTTGCCTTGGAAGAGTCCAATTTCGAGGAGGTGTGGGCGGGGCCTCGTGGCCGCTGGATCGTGCTCGACGTGCCGGACGCCGTTCAGCGCAACCTGTTGCAGTTCCTGCCGGAGGATGGCGGCCTTCCAAAACGGTTGCGGCATGCGAAGCGAAAACCTCAGGGCCGGACAAGCAGCGCGGAATCAGCCCCGAAGGAGTCCGAGTCGCCCGAAGATGCGGAACGCCGTTCCAAGGTCTGGGACTTCATTCGCAAGGCACCGACTTTGCCCATTGGCGGATCGCTTGTTGGCGAAGCGACATCAGCCGTTACGCCTTGGCCGCATCAGGTGCGCGCTTTCGAGCGGATGTATGGGAACTGGCCACCGCGCCTGTTGATTGCCGACGAGGTGGGCTTGGGCAAGACGATCCAGGCCGGAATGCTCATCCGGCAAGCGTGGATCGCGCGGCGAGCGAAGCGCGTGCTCATCCTCGCGCCGAAGGCGGTGCTTGGCCAATGGCAGATGGAGCTACGGGAGAAGTTCAATCTGAATTGGCCCATTTACGATCAGGGCAGGCTCACTTGGTATCCCTCGCAGGCGATGGCCGGCAGACATCAGCGGCCGGTGCAGCCGAACGCATGGCATCGCGAGAGCGCAGTCATCGTCTCTAGCCAGCTTATGCGGCGGCAGGAGCGGACGACGGAGCTTCTCGCCGCAGAGCCGTGGGATTTGGTGGTGTTGGACGAGGCGCACCATGCCCGTCGTCGAGGGGCAGCGGGGTCAGCGCAGGAGGAGGATCGGCCTAATGCGCTGCTTGCCTTGATGCGCGAGTTGCGGCACCGGGCCAAGGGGTTGCTCTTGCTCACCGCCACGCCTATGCAGGTGGACCCCATTGAGGTCTGGGACTTGCTGAACCTGCTTGAGATGCCCGATGAATGGTCGGCGCGCGGCTTCACTGGGTTCTTCAGCGCCATCACGAATCCCGACCCGTCGGCAACTGCGATGGAGAACATGGCGGCTTTGTTCCGGGCTGCCGAGGCCGCATACGGGCCCTTGGCGGAGGCGCGGGCACAGCGACTGTCGGGGCTCTCTCGCTTGGGAACGGCAAAGGTGCTTCGAGCGTTGCGTGACAGGTCGGGTATTCCGAGGCGGAGGTTGAACGCGGGCGAGCGGACGGCGGCTCTCGCCATGATGCGCTCGCACACGCCCATCAGCCATCAGGTGTCACGGCACACGCGGGACTTGCTGCGGAGTTACTTCGAGGCGGGGATGCTCAAGACGCCCATCGCAGCGCGCGAAGTGCAAGACCGCTTCATCGAGATGCCCGCCGCCGAACGGGCGGTTTATGAAGCGGTCGAGGAATACATCGCCTCCACCTACAACCAGGCGGACGAGAGCGTTCGCAATGCGGTCGGCTTCATCATGACCGTGTACCGGCGACGCTTGGCGAGCAGCTTCGCCGCGTTGCGTGCGACCCTTCGGAAACGGCTGGAAGCGGTGGAGCGCGGCGCGGAAGCGTTGACGGAGACGGATGAGGATGTCCCGGACGACGAGGTCGGGGACGAAGCGCTTGATGCTGAGGAAGTAACCGACCTCTCGCGGAAGGCGCTCTTGGCGGAAGAGCAGGCGAGCATCGCGGAGCTTCTTGCGAGCGTGGAGAAGTTGGCGCCGGACACCAAGCTGGACAATCTGTTCGAGACATTGGACGAGCTTCGGGAGGGCGGCCACGAGCAGGTGATGGTGTTCACCCAATACGCCGACACGATGGATTTCTTGCGCGGGCAGCTTTTGGCCCGCGGCGGCCGTAGTCTCATGTGCTACTCGGGCCGCGGTGGCGAGGTGCCCCTCTCCGGCGAGTCGGACGCTTGGCAGACGATCACCCGAGACGAAGCGAAGCGTCGCTTTCGGGATGGCGAAGCCGAAGTGCTGCTCTGCACCGACGCGGCGGCCGAGGGCCTCAACTTCCAGTTCTGCGGCGCACTCGTCAACTACGATATGCCGTGGAACCCAATGCGCGTCGAGCAAAGAATCGGACGCATCGACCGCCTCGGCCAGAAGCACAGCCGCATCCGAATCGTCAATCTGCAATACGACGACACGGTGGAGACGGACGTGTACCGAGCACTGCAAGACCGCATCCAGCTATTCCAGTCGGTAGTCGGCAAATTGCAGCCCATCCTGGCGCGCCTGTCAGGTGCCATCGGCAACGCCGTCCTACGAGGAACGGAACAGAGCCTGCCAGACTCCGTCTTGGGAGAACTCGACGAAGCCGAGTCCCAAGGCTTCGACCTAGACGCCATGCTGGAAGACGACGTATCGATGCCGGATCGTCCAGAGCCGCCATTGACGATGGCCTACCTAGAGCAGGTGATCAAGGACGGACTCGTGCCTCCCGACACGGCGATGCGTCGAATCCAGAAGTCGGAGTTCGGCCTACACAACGCGCCCCTTCCGGAGGAGGTCCGTGTCACAACCGATCCGGACTACTATTCTGAGCACTCCGACAGCGTGGAGTTCTGGTCGCCGGGCGGGGTGGTTTTCCCGGATCGGTAGAGGTGGACGCTGGGTGGATCAACCCCGAGGGGCGACCCTAGTGGTCGCCCGTGTTGGTCAAGCCGCCGCCGTACATCACACGAAGAGGGGCGACACAAGGTCGCCCGTTACGACCACTCGGGGAACACGGCTTGTTCAGAGGCTCCCTAGCCAAAGCCAGCAAGGGGGTGGTTTCGTGCCACGGGTGCTAGGATCCTTGGCGTTCGCGTTAGGCAGGTGCAATGGACGGTCGATATCGGCTGCGTGTAAGGAACTTCGGACCGATCCGCGATGCAGAGGTCGAGATTCGGCCTTTGACCGTCTTTGTGGGACCGAGCAACACGGGGAAGTCGTACCTCGCTGGGTTGCTCTATGCGCTGCACAGGGCGCTCGGGCCTGCAGGGGGTGGTGACCCGCTGGGTCTGCTATTGCGCCGTTTTTCTCGTCGAGAAGAACTCGACGAGGAACTCCAGCGAGATGTCGCCTTGTGGCTCGACACCACTGTCGAACGCCGGGTCCGGCTTCCTGCAACCCTAGCTGCCCGCGTCTACGAGGATCTGAACCAGTCGTCGTTAGGAGCCACGCTTGCCCAAGAGGTTGCGCGCTGCTTTGGTGTGGAAAACACCGCAGCGCTAGTGCGCCACAGCAGCAGGCCCCTAACGGCGTCGTTGGACGTGGTAGTCGCCCAGGCCAAGGACGAGGCACGTCTCCGCGCTGCGCTTAACCCTAATGCGAAGTCACCGTCCGTTGATGTTGACGTGGGTGCGCACCGCTTTTCGCTGCGGGAACTCCAGCAACTTCGGGAAGAGGACGACCTCCCTTCCGAGGGACTGTTCGCGGGGCTCACGTCAGCGGCCGCTCGTGTGATTGATGGCGTCACCCATAACGTCTTCCACACGGCCTTTCGACCCCTTCGCGACAGCGCGTACTTCCTGCCTGCCGATCGCACAGGAGTGATGCATAGCCACCATGTGATCGTGAGTGCGCTGCTGCAGCGTGCGTCTTTGGCGGGTATTCGTCGGTTTGATGGCGTGCCGATGCTCTCTGGGGTTATGGCGGATTTTCTTGACGTTTTGGTCTCGCACGTCAGCCAATTGAATAGGTGGCCGGGCAGGTCCGAAGGCACCCCGGAGTTGGCAGAAGGCATCGAGCAGCGCGTTCTAAACGGACGTGTCCAGGTAAATGCTGGCGAGGTGGGCTACCCGGCATTCTCATATCGCCCTTCTGGATGGAGGCAAGATCTTCCGCTGATGCGTGCGTCCTCAATGGTCTCGGAGCTTGCACCCGTGGTCTTGTACCTACGCCATGTTGTTCGCAAGGGAGATTTACTCATCATCGAAGAGCCCGAGTCGCACCTGCATCCTGCGAAGCAGACAACGTTCGCACGTGAGCTTGCTGCCATTGTCAATGCTGGCGTGCGCGTGGTGATCACCACGCACAGCGAGTGGTTCTTGGAGCAGATCGGCAATCTTGTGCGGGCGGCTGAGTTGCCCGTTGGTAAGCGCGAGTCGACGAACGCCGCCTTGAAGGCGGAGGATGTGGGCGCATGGCTCTTCCAAGATACAGACGGCGAGGGCTCGACCGTCAGCGAAATCAAGGTCGATCCCGACACTGGCTTGTTTCCTACGGACTACGGTCCCGTCAGTGATGCCCTTTACAACGAACACGCTGCGATCTTCAACGCGCTTGAGGGCGATTCCGACGAATGAGCGCCATCGCCCACCTCCGGCAGGAGCTGCCGGGGGAGTGCTTCGCTGAATATTGCCAGCGGGACGGCTGCTCGGTCTCCTTGGCCGGAGCACCGTCGCGGCACGTAGTCGTGGACATGGATAGCGACTCGCTTGGTATCAGCAACGACACGCGCTGCGATTATCTGTTTGTGAGCGAAGCGGACGGATTGACCTGCGTCGTGCCCATCGAAATGAAGCAAGGCTCACTGAAGGCCGCCCGCGTCGTGGTGCAGCTTCAAGCGGGCGCCGATTTTGCCAACCAGCACCTCCCCAACCTCCCGGGGTTCAAGTTTGTGCCGATCTTGGCGCACCAAGGGCTTCCGAAAGCAGAACGCAACCGGCTCCGCGAAAGATCGCGTGCGGTGAAGTTCAGGAAGCAGAAGGCCTTGGCCAAGACCATTCGATGCGGTGCTCCTATCGCCGCTCAGCTTCCAGCCTGAACGAACCTACGGACGGGCGACCGGTCGGATGTTGCGAGTTAGCAGTGCCGCCGCGCCCGCAACGAACAGGCCGCAGACGATGAGGAAGGCAGGGGTGTAGGTGCCGGACATGTCGTAGGAGGCGCCGGCGATCAGGGGGCCGATGCCGAACGAGAGCACGGTGCCGAGGTTCATGAGGCCCATGATGCTGCCGAAGTGGCGCATGTCGAAGGATTCCTGCACGACCAGGATGTATAGGGCGCCGAAGCCTCCCATGAAGAGGCCATAGAGGGGCGCTGCGATGGCGAGCAGGGCAGGGTTGTTGGCGACGGCGAGGAGGGCGGCGAACAGCGCCTGGCCGATGAGGTTGGCGATCATTGCCTGGCGGGCAGTGAAGCGGTCCGAGACCCAGCCGAACAGGAGCTTGCCGCCGATGCCGGCGGCGGCGATGGTGCCGAGGGCGGATAGGGCGGCGGCATCTCCCATGCCCCTGTTGACCATGTGGGCGAGTGCGTGGGGGAGTATTGCGCTGTAGGTGAAGGTGCCGAGGGTGATGGCGGCGAGCACGGCGCCGAACGTGCGGCTTCGCAGAGTGTCGCGCAGTTCCCTGGTGCTCGCCGAAGCTGGGGCCTCGTGCTCGGGTGAGGAAACGAGGGGGTGTCCGGGCGCGTTCGGCGCCGGCGACTCGCGGATGACGAGCATGGCAGCGGCGCCGATGGCGAATGTCGCGATGCCGATGGCGAGCGATGCCCCGCTCCAGGACATGGCCGCCAGCAGGGCGGCGACCGCAAGTGGAATGACAAGCCCACCGACATTGTTGCCAGCGGCGGCGATGCCGGTCATGCGTCCACGGGTGCGCGGGAACCAGGTGGCGATCAGGCGCCCGGCCGGCAGCACGGTCATGCCGGAGAAGGTGGCGAACTGGAGGAAGCTCAGGGCATACCAATGCCACAGCTCGGTCATGAGCGGTCGCAGGCAGAAGCTCGTACCGAACACGGCCAGCGAGAGCAGGAGGATCGGCCGGGCACCGAACCGATCCATGGCCCGGCCGAGCAGGGGCGCCGTGAGGCCCCCTACGGCCGCGAACGAGAGCGAGGCGCTGATCTCGGTGCGCGTCCAGCCGAAGGTCTCCTCGATGGGCAGGATGAACAGGCCAAAGGCGTACTGCGACGCCCCCACCGCCACGGCGGTGGAGCAGAAGAGGACCGCGACGATGGAGGTTGCGCGAAAGGGTGGGATAGTGGCTGGTTTGGTCGGGCGATGGGGCGCGATGCTAACTTACGGCCGCTTTGGATCTGGAGCGTAATGCGCGCCGGACGGCGCGATGGCGGGCAGGATGCGCACCCCGAGAGAGGTCCTCGGTGCGAAGGCGCCTCATCTGGAGGGTGCTGGGCTCGCGTACTTGCGGCGCTCCATCTCCTGCTCGTAGCTGACTAGCCGGCGGATCAGGGCGTTGTAGCGGGAGTAGGCGTCGTCGGGGTAGATGCGGCCTAGCGCCTGGTAAAGGGCAAGCTCCGGGTGCTCGGGTGCGTCTCGAAGTTCTGGCACGCGCAGTCCGATGAGTCTCAGGCGCGGTGCGCCGACGGCGACCAAGAGCGCCTCCACCGTCCACTCGCCCTGTTCTAGGGCGGCAAGACCGGCCTCAACCAACTCCTGGCCGGGGACTTCACTTGGCATCGACGTCGCCTCGGAGTTCCTCAAGGGTTGCGGTCAGCTTGCGGCGCAGGCCCGCTTCGTCGATGGCGGGATAGCGCACGAGCTGCGGCACTATGCGCTCGAACAGCCGTGCAAGCTCGTCCACATCGACCAATCCTCGCTCCACCAGGGCCCGGACATCCGTCAGGTCCGCGTCGTGTCCGCGTTCGATCTTGGCGAGCGCCTGACCGTAGAAATCGTAATGGAAGAAGTCGACTTGGCCATGTCGGACGATGAAGCGACTGCGTTCGCGCCAACCCGGCAGTGCTGGCACGAACTGATCGGGCGCTGCGAGTTCGACGTTGATGTCGAGTTCCTCCTTGAGTGCGGCAATGGCCTCGAACACAGCCGCGGGCTCGGGGTCGAGCTTCAGGTCTGCATCCACGGTGGCGTCGCGCCAGCCGATTATCGCTGCGGTGGCGCCACCCACAAGGTACACGCGACCGGGGCCCTCCGCGCGGCTGCCTATGCCCTCCATGAGCAGGGCGATCCGCTCGGAGGTGGCGAGGGAACGCGTCATGGGAGCGTTTCGAGCGCTTTGCGGCTGAAGGCGGCGATTTGGTCGCGGATGCGGCGGAACACGTCGGCCAGTTCTGCTTCCGTGAGATCGGGGTAGTCGGGGTCTTCGAAAGCTTGGTGGAGGACGCGCTTGGCGCCTGGGAACACGGGGCATTGCTCGCGTGCGGCGTCGCAGACGGTGATGACGAGATCGAAGTCCTCGCTCGCGTAGCGCTCGACCGGGTCCGAGGTGTGATTCGAGATGTCGATGCCCACCTCGTCCATGACGCGGATGGCCAGAGGGTGGACGCCCTTGGGTTCGGTGCCGGCGCTTTCCACGGCCACACGGTTGCCGCCTAGGTGACGGAGCCAGCCGTGTGCCATTTGCGAACGGGCCCGGTTGCCGGTACAGATCACCAGGAGCCGAAACGGCCGCTCCACGGAGGCGTTCATGGCTTCGCTCGCGGGCTCCTAGCGGACCACCCCGTCAGCGCGCATCTGGGTGATCTCTTCGGAGCTGTAGCCGTACTCGGCGAGCACTTCGCGGGTCTGTTCGCCGAGTTCGGGGGAACAGCGGAAGATGTCGGCCGGGGTGGCGTGGAAGCGACCGGGCGGGCGCGGCTGGCGCATGGGGCCGGCGATGGGGTGGTCGAACTCAAGCAAAGCGCCCATCGCCTTCACCTGGGCGTCGTGGATGACCTCGCCGCGGGCGTTGATGTGTGCCCAGGGAACCTGCTCCGCGTCGAGGCGCTCGCCGAGTTCGACGGTGTCGAAGTGGGCGTAGGCCTCGTTCAGCAGGGTTTGCAAGTCGGCGTCGAGGGCGCGCTGGGACTGGAAGCGTTCGTCCTCAAAGAGGTTCGGCAGCTTGAGGGCCCGGAACACGCCTTCCCACTCGGCGCGCTTCACCGGCATCGTGCAGATGTAGCCGTCGCGGGTCTTGCGCACCATGCGTTCGTGCGTGCGGCGGGGCGTCTCGGTGGTCTCCTCGCCCGGGAAGGTGTAGCCGAGCATGCTGTCGGGCCACATGAAGAAGAGGGCCGAGTCGAGCATGGAGACGTCCACCCGCTGGCCGAGGCCGGTTTGTTCGCGGGCGTACAGAGCTGCGGCGATGGACTGGGCGGCGGTCATGGAGGTGATCTTGTCGCACATCAGGGTGTTGACGAGCAGGGGCTTCTCGCTTGCGGGGTCGGCTTGCAGCGAGCCGATGCCGGAGATGGCCTGGATCACGGCGTCATAGACCCGGCGATTGACGTAGGGGCCTTCGTGGCCGACGCCGTTGATGGAGGCGAAGATGAGCCGGGGGTTCACTTCGCGCAGGGTTTCGTAGGCAAGCCCCAGACGCTCCATCACGCCGGGGCGGTAGTTCTCCATTAGCACGTCGGCCTCTGCCACCATGCGCTTGAGCACGGCCTTGCCCTCGTCTTCGCGCAGGTTAATGACGACGGAGCGCTTGTTCCTGTTCATCATGGCGAAGGCACCGGAGACGCCGTTGCGCTGGAAGGTCATGGGGCTGCGCATGAGGTCCCCGTCCGGCGCCTCCACCTTGATGACATCGGCACCCTGGTCGCCGAGGATGGAAGCGGCGATGGGGCCAGAGTAGATCGTCGTCAGGTCGAGGACGCGCACGCCGTCGAGAGGTCCCGCCATGAAGATGCCTAGTCTTGGAAGACGAGGCGATCATACAAGGCAAACGGGCGGGCTATCGGCTCCCGCTCGGCGTTGCCGGCGTGGGCGATATGCCCTGCAGAGCCAGAGGGTGGCGGGCGTTCCCTAGCGGCGTGATTCTCGCAGGCGTTCGTTGGCGGCTCGCAGGCGGCTCGTGCCACTGGTGACGCGGGGGGCGGACTGTCGTGGTGCCGACATGCGTGGTGCCGACATGCGGGGGGCAGACTGGCGTGGCGCCGACATGCGTGGCGCCGGCCGGTTCATCTGAGGGCGGGGCTCGAAGGAGCGCATGCGGGACTGTTGGCGCGGTGCCCGTGGCGCGGCCTGACGTTGCGGAGCGCTTGGTCTCATGCTTGGCTGGCGGACGCTGCGCAGGCGATCGGCGCTGCGCTGGCTGCGGCTGCTGGCGACGCCACGGTTTTGCGGCGTGCCGTGCCACGTCTGGGTTCGCCTTGATGGGCGGGATTGCGGCGCCGCCGCCTGCCTCGTGGGCCGTTGCTCGCGCATGGAGCGTGCAGGGGCGGAACGACGTGGTGCGTCCGCCAATCTCGAGCGAAGCGAAGGGCCGGGGTCAGGCCGGCTTGCAGGGGGCCGCGCCTCACGCCTCGTTTGCGTGGCCCTGGACGCGGTGGCACGGTTTGGCCGCGGCTGTGTCGCGCGTGACGACTGCACGGCCGGGCGTTGTGCGATGCCGGAGCGTTGTCGTGGTGCCGTAGCGGAGGGTCGGGAAGGCGTTGTGATCCGCTGTGCGTGGGCTTCGAGTCGATCCCTTGCCGCGGCCATGCGTTCGGGCTGCACGCGTGGTTCGTCGGCGTGGCGGCGCGGCGCTGGCGTGCGGGTTTCCGGCCCCCGGGAATAGGTCCGCAGCGAGGCGTCGAGCGGCGCCGGCGCACGTCCGGTTGGCTGCGAGAGTGGGGCGGGACGGCCCGATCGGGTGGCGAGGCGGGGCGCAGGGTCAAGCCGCCTGAGCGGTCGCTGGCGATATGCGGGATGGCGGTACCCACCGAGAACATGGCGACGCACACGGTGGTCGTGGCGCCAGCCGGGCAGCACCGTGTAATAGTGGAAGGAGATCAGGGGGTCGTAGCGGCGAACCCACGGCGACGCATAGCGCGGATACCAGGTGCGATAGCCGTAGTAGTCGTAGTGGTGGTTGTGGACGTAGTGAACCGTGGTTCCGCTTCTGAGGTGCGGCGGGTAGTAGGTGTAGTAGGTGTCGGGGTGATACCGTCTCGCAACGGAGGCGTAGCGCTTTGCGGTTTTCTCCGGCGTCTGGTAGCGCGCTGCGTAGCGTTCCCTCGGCTCCATCACCGCCACGATCTGATCGAGCGCGACATCGCCCGTGAGATACAGCCGCCAGACCCCGCCATGGCGCTCTGTGGGCGCCGGGATGCGCACCTCCCACCATTCGTCGGAGTCGCCTTCCGGGATGGCGATGGATTCGGAGGTCTCGCCATGCACTCTGAGCTCTGCGTGTGCCGCTCCGGCGGAACGCACGATCAGCACCAGTTCCCGCAGGTGGAAGTGATCGGAGTCGAAGCCCGTGCGACGATCCACCAAGCGGTCGAGTCTGAGCGACGCCCCGTCGGGATAGGCGTGCTCCTCGAGCGGGATTTCGACGCTGACGTAATAGCCTCCAGCCCGGTGATCGGCCTGCGCGGACAGGCTGCCGAGCATTGCAAGGACGACTGCGCCGACGCCGGCGCGCCATTTCAGGACGTTTCGCATGTTCGCGTGCTTCATCTCTCGCACTCTCCATGACGACGCTGCCGGCGGCGTTGGCTCAAGGGCCTTTCCTTCCGCGTTCGCAGTCCTGGAAGCCTCCCCGGCTGAACGCTCCCCTGCGACGTCGCCCTGCATCCTGCACCAGCTAAGGTGAACCGAAGCTGAACGAGTGTCAATCGCTCGCAAACGGCCCATCCACGTTTCCTCCCGCGTCGACGACGTAAGCGTTCTCGGCGGGCTTCGAATTCCGAAGGTAGACTCGGGGTCGGGATCGGAAGGGGGTGCTTGGCATGGGTTCTGGCGTGAAGACGGAGACGGCGACCATTGCGGAGCTCTTCGAGCCCCGAGGCTTGAACACGCCCCGTGGCCGCCAGACGCGCACCGATGGCTGGGTGGGTGGTCGCGCGGACACTTGGCCCGGGCACTATCGGGAGAATCCGGCCAGCCGTGCCGGCGCGGACGCGCGCCGCATGGCGGCCGATGGAAACTACGCTTCCGATGTGGCGGAAGCGCTGCGGGGCAAGGACAGAGTCGCCGCCAACGGAGCGCCCGATGCGGAGCTCACCCTCGAGCCGCTTTCGCCGGGCATTGGCGTGGTTGTCCACAACGTCGATCTGGCGCGGCCCACGGAGGCCCAGGTGCAAGGGATTTGGCACCTGTTGATGGAACGCAAAGTGGTGTTCTTCCGCGATCAGGGGCACATCACGCGCGAGGAGCATGTGGCGTTCGGCAAGCGCTTCGCCGATGTGGGCATGGCCTATGGGCGGCAGAAATCCTTGTCGGCGCGCGAGCTTCCCGACGAGCACCCCGAGATCCTGCGGCTCCATGCAAACGAGGCGCGGCCCTTCGTCGCTGCCAATTGGCATTCGGATGTCACCTGGTCCGATCGCCCGCCGCTCGGCTCGATCCTTCTATCGCGCAAGTCGCCGCCAGTGGGGGGCGATACGGTGTTCGCCGACGCCTTTGCGCTGTGGGACAGCTTGAGCCCCGTGCTGAAGACGTTTCTCAAAAGCCGGTTCGCCATCCACGGTCGCGGCGGCAGGGACGAGGCGCAGCACCCGATCTGCCGCACGCATCCGGTCACCGGCAAGACCGCGCTCTACATCAACCCGACCTTCACCAACTCCATCTGCGGCATGGAACTGGCGGACTCGGCGCGTCTGCTGGCGCAGCTCTAAGCGAAGATGTACTCAACCCCGGAACACACCTGCCGCTTCCGCTGGCGCGACGGCTCGGTCGCGATGTGGGACAACCGCAGCGCCCAACACTACGCGGTGTCGGACTTCTGGCCCCACGAACGCCGCATGGAGCGGGTGACGCTGGTCGACCCGTCGCCGGAGGATGAAGTGCCGTTCTGGGAGGACGAGGAAGGCGAGCGCCACTACAGCGTCCGCATTGCCGCGCAGGAGGAAATCGACACCCCGGTGGAATATTGACTCTAGCGCACGAACAAGACGGGCCTTCGGAGGGAAGGCAGAATGCCTTCCCTCCGAAGGCCCCAGCATCGTCAAGTCCGGCAGGCAGCTAGCGCCACCAGAACCGTTGCCTTCGGGCGCCGCTTCTTGCCCCCGCCCCCGCCTACCTAT
>VXSY01000129.1 GCA_009837725.1 Gammaproteobacteria bacterium
GGGTTTGGCGGCGCCCGCCCTCCAAAGCGTGCCGAAGGCGCGCACGCAGCGGAGCCGGCCAAGGCCACTGCAGCAAGCGTTCCAGACAACGCCAACAAAGCGCCAGCGCCGCCGGCAAACTCCTATGCGGGCGCGACGGAGGGCGCCTCGCCCTCCCTCCGCGGCCCCGTTGTTCGACCATTAGACGCGGATGCGGACTCCCGCCTCGAGGGTTCGGCCTGGCAGGGGCGCCAAGTCCTTGATGGACGAGACGTGTTCGCGCTGTTCTTCGTCGGTGAGGTTGCGGCCTTGGAGGAATACCTCCAGGCCTTGCGCCGCCTGCAGGTGGTAGCCGATGTAGGCGCGCACGTCCGTCCAGCCGTCCGTGGGCAACTCGTTCACCGCCACGTCGTCGCTGTCGCCCATCCGGCGGTAGTTAAGCGAAGCGGTGAGGTCGCCCCAGTTGCCGTTGATGCCGAGGCCAATGCGAGATGGCGGCAGGCGGGGCATGTTGCCGTTGCCGGAAATGTCGAGCTCCGCGTCCACGAAGTCGTACATCAGCTTGAGGGTCACGTCGCCATTGTCGAATTCAAGCCACTTGTATTCGACAGCGAGATCAAGGCCCACGAACGAGGCGTCGTCCTGGGCGTAGGCCGCCACGGGAAGCTCGTCCTCCTCCTCGCCGGTCCAATGCTGATAGATGAAGTTGGCGAAGCCGTTGCGGTACGCGGTGGCGTGGAACGAGAACCGTTCCGTGGTACGGCTCAGCGTTGCCGCCAGGTTGGTGGCACGTTCGGCACCCAAACTTGCGTCACCGATCTCGAACGACTGCGTGGCGAGGTGCGGACCGTGGGAGAACAGCTCCTCGATCACCGGTGCACGGCTTGAGATGTCGGCGCGGAAGCCCCACTGCCATTCGGACTCCGTGGGGATGAAGATGCCGACGGAGGCGGACCACGGTGTGAAGTCCTCGCTGCCATGGGGCGGCTCTACCTCCCCTTCGTGCTCGCCTTCTTCGTGGTGGTGGTCTTCGGCCTCTTCATGATGGTCGTGCTCGGCTTCATCGAGGTGGTCGGCGTCGTGGGTCACCCGGCCGAGTCGAAGGCCCGCGTCCATGTCGATGCCGTCGAAGGCGAACTGCCCCACCCAAAAGACAGCGAGGGAGTCGGATTGGGTTGGTGGAACGAACGCCTCCTCGCCCACGACCGAATAGTCGCGACCGCTGAACTGCAAGCCGAACACCGTGCCGGCCGCCAGATCATCGTCCACGAGTTCGACGCGTCCTTCGTAGGCGTCATTCGTGAAGCGCGTGCCCACGACACCGTTCGGTTCGAGCTCGACGTGTTCGTAGTCGTTGCGGCCCATGCGGAAGTTGAGGGCTGAGAAGCCGGCGAAGGGGTCGCGCAGGCCCACTTCCACGTCGATCCGGGTCTGTTCCAGATCGAGGGTGGGGTTGCCTTCTTCCTCCTCGTGGTGCTCGTCCTCGTCTTCGTGTTCGCCCTCGTGCTCGTCTTCGTCCTCGGCGTGCTCGTCCTCGTGGTCGTGGTGCTCTTCCTCGTGGTCGTGGTGCGCGTGGCTGTGGCCGGGAAGGCCGAACAAGGCGCGGTTGGTGCTGATGGCAACGCCGGCGAAGCCGCGCTCGCCGATGAACGAGGCACCCAAGGCGCCGCCGGACATTTCGAGCTGGCTGCCGGGAACGTGGCCGTAGGCTTCCTCTTCTTCCTCGTGCTCGTCGTGATCTTCCTCGTCTTCGTGATGCTCTTCGGCATCCTCGTCGTGGTCTTCGCCCTCATGGTCGTGTTCGTGCTCTTCGTGCTCCTCCATCGCCCGGAGTCGCGCCGACTCGGCGAAGCCGGGGATGTCGTATTCGCCGGCGTCACGGGTGTAGGCATCGAGGTGCCAGGCGAAACCGCCGCCGCCGCCGTCTACGCGCACGGCGCCGGTCTGGCGTTCGCCGTTGTCGCTGGCGCGCAGCTCCGCACGGCCTTGGATGCCGTCTGGCACCGTGTGCGGGATACGCCCGGTGTGAACGTCCACCACACCGCCGATGGCGCCGGAACCGTACAGCAGAGTGCCCGGACCCTTCAGCACTTCGACGCGGTCGGCGATGAAGGGCTCCACCGTGGTGGGGTGGTCTTGGCTGGTGACGGACGCATCCATCGTGTCGATGCGGTCTTCCATGACTCGGACTCTCGCGCCGGCCAAGCCATGCACCACGGGGCGACCGACTGCCTGGCCGAAGGAGGTCGCATGGATGCCCGGCTCGTCGGCAAGCGTTGCGCCGATGCTCGGCTCGGCTTGGCGGCGCAGCTCTTCGCCTTCGACCACTGTGGTGGTGTCTGCCAACCCTTCGCCGGACAACGGGTGGGCCTGAACTTCGATGACTTCGAGGTCGTCTGCCGCATCTGTGGCGGCGGAACCACTTGCTTCTTGGGCGAAGGCTACCGGTGCCCACGCCACGACCACCGCGGCGGCCACGTGTCCAAGCAGTTTCATGCTTTGCTCCCCTTGTCTTGCCTAGCTACGGCGGCATACGACGCGATTGCGCCGGTTGCAGTGGTTAGGCAAGAGCTGGGGGCGCCCGGGAATGGTGCGTGAAGCGTGGTGCTCTCGACGCTGCGCAGGCACGTGCGCTGGCCTGCGAGTCTTGGAAGAGGGCAAAGCGTATGGCGCTGGACAGTTCGAATGTACCGTCCACTTCCACCAGGATGCAGCGCAGGCACTCATCCTCGACATGCATGTGGGCAACGGAGATATCCGAGACCAACCCAAGCATGGCGCACACTGCAACGGCGTGTGCAAACGAGCGTAGGCGAAATGAGCGCACTGGCATGGCGGGCTTTATACCACCATCGTTGCCTTGGCGTGGCCTCGGAGGGAGGGCGAGACGCCATCCTCCTGAGGGCTGACACCGAGTCGAGTCACCACGGCATCGAACGTGTTGCGCATGTAGGGACCCGCAGCGACGGGCATGTCCCCCCCTACAAGGAAGAGCATCTGCTATGTTGCTACGTTGACAGGCAATGTGTTTGCTGTGAAATTCCTGAGGTAGGGACCGGCCTCCGGACACAAGGGTGCTTCCGGCGCGTCGGGCGCCGGTGTCGAACGGCATGGTCCGCGCCGTGTGCGGCGACGACGGTCCTTGCGCGA
>VXSY01000082.1 GCA_009837725.1 Gammaproteobacteria bacterium
CGTCGACAACCCAACACCGGCGATTCGCAACGCCAGTTCAGAGCTTCCCTAGCTCCAACGCTTTGTGCAGGGCGTCGCGCATCTTGCCGCCGTAGCCACCCGTGAGCGCTTCGCCGATGCCAATGGTCTGGGCGTAGCGGCCGATGGCGCTGGAGGATTCGACGTGCGTCCACGGGTCGTCGGGAGCCAGTTCGATCGCTGCTTGGGCGTGCTCCATGGCCTGCTGGAAGTATCCCTGTTGCTCCTCCGCTGGGGCTAGATAAGAACCATGAACACGGAGCGCCCCCGCCGCCAGCACCAGCCCATCTGCCGAGCCTACGCTCGCTGACAGTTCCGCGGCTTCGAGGAATCGGCCGGCATCGAATGCGGCGTGGGCATCGGCCAAGTCATCCGCTTGCAGGCTGGCCGCGCCGAGCAACAAGCCTGCGGCAAGCACCAATGCCATGCGTTGCTGGGCTGGCCGACCTCGTCGCGCCCGGTCGAACCGTGGGGCCGCTGCTGCCATGCGTGGTCTCCTTTGCTACCGATGCGGACTTGACGTAACCCTGCCGAACGGCAGTCGCGCGTTCAAGGCTAGTGTGGCGTCCCAGAAATACGTAACCCTTCGCGCTGGACGTTGCCTGGTGCAACATCGTCGGAGAAAGCGAGGATGTGCCGCCTGGGACTCGCCTCCGAAAGGTCGTTGAGTGCCTGCATTTGGCATCCCGAAGTACCACGAACTTGTGGGACGGCACACTAGCAGCCTGTCGGACTTGGCGGTGATGCACCCGGCTGCCGGACAGGGCGACGCATGCGTCGCCCTTCTTCGGATGGCCTTCCTCATCCGCTAGGTCATACGGAGTCGGTGGCTGGGGGCCAGACGCCGAGCGTAGCGAGGGGGTTTGGCGGCGCTTGCCGGGGCGGTGCTAGGAGCCTGGGGCCATCAGCCTGTCGCACTTCGCCGCCACGCGGCGAGGTCCGACAGGCTGCTATGCTCGGTGGCTTTCTCCCAGCGAGCCGTCCGCCGGTTGGAGACCTTCCCATGTCCGAGACCCAAGCCGTTCCCCAAGACCCGCAACTCGCCGACAATCCGCTGTACCTTCAGCGCAGGGAAAGGGCGGATGCGGACAAGCCGCCGTCCCGCGCCACCGCCCTTGGCGCCGTGGCGAGCGTTCGCGCGCCCGGCACGTCGAGTCGGCAGGAGATGATGGAAGGAATCCTTGCCCAGGACGGCGACCTCGTGGCCGGCCATTTCGGCACCGTGCATTACAAGCCTGTCACGGTTTGCGGTGTGGAGCTAAAGCTCGAACCGTTGCAGCCGAGCATCGGCACGGCGGTGCATGGCATCGATCTCGCCACCGCGATCGAGGAGCCAGACATGGTCGCGTTCCTGCGCGCCCTCTGGCTCGAACGACGGGTGGTGGCGTTCCGTGACCAGAGCCATCTCACACGCGAGCAGATGGTGGCCTTTGCCGAGCGCTTCGGCGAGGTGGGTGCCCCCTTCGGCGAACGCGAGCACATGCCAAACTCGCCGCACGACCTGAACCAGCAGATCAAGGCACCGGGCATTCCGGACATGCTCGTGCTTCCCTCCGACGCGACGGTGCCGAACGCAGCATCCGGCTGGCACTGCGATGCCACCTGGCAGCCGCGGCCACCGATGGCCTCGGTGCTGATGTGCCGCGAAGCGCCGCCGGTGGGTGGCGACACCTGCTTCTGCGACTGCTACGGGATGTGGGAGGGCCTGCCACGCGAAATCAAGGAGCGCATCGAGCACCTAACCGCTGTTCACATCGGCACGGTGGGGCACCAGATGGACGGCGTGACGCCCGTGGCGGTGCATCCGGTGGCCCGAACCCATCCCGAAACCGGGCGCACCACGCTCTACGTGCAGCAAGGCTTCGTGCGTCGCTTCGCCCCGGAGCACGGCATCCCCGAAGAAGAGGAACGCGAACTGCTGCGCGTGCTGAAGCTGCAGGAAGGCCGCCCGGAATACACCTGCCGCCTGCGCTGGGAACCCGGCACCATCGCCATGTGGGACAACCGTGCGGTGCTGCACAGCGCCAGCGGGGACTTCTGGCCCCACCGGCGGCTGATGGAACGGCTGACAATTCTGGATTGGGACCAGGCGCGGCGCGCACCGTACTACGCCCCCGTGCCTTGACGAACGGCTGGAGGGAGGCGAGATCTCCTCCCTCCCGCTAGGCCCTTAGCGAACGCTGGCCAAGCCCTTGCCGATGCCTTCCGTTGCCCACCCCTGCCACGGCAGGGTGAAGAAGCGGAAGCCCTTCTCCTGCAACTGCGCCGGCGAGATGCCCGGCGGCACGAAGAACATGCCGGCGGCGACGCCGGCCGCTTGGCAGGCGCTGCCGATGCGATCCAAGGCGGCGTGGTACTTGGGGTTCTCGTAGTCGAGGGGGACGTCGATGTTGATGGAGAGGTCCGAGGGCCCCACCAGCAGCACGTCGATGCCTGGCACGGCGAGGATGTCTTCGATGCCGTCGAGGGCCTCCTGGGTCTCGATCATCGGGATGATGAGCAGTTGCTCGTTCACCGCGTCCATGTATTCCCGATAGCTCGAGAACTCCCCCCATTCGCCGCGCATTCCGGCGGAGCTGCGCTCGCCTTCGAAGGGATACTTGCACCACTTCACCATGTCGGCGGCCTGGGCGGCGGTGTTCACCATCGGCACGACGATGCCCTTGGCGCCGACGTCCAGGGCATAGCAGATCTGGTCGGGGCGCAGGTCGCCCACGCGGATGATGGGGATGGCGTTGGCGCCGCGCATGGATGCCACCGGCCGCGCCAATCCCTTGATGTCGTCAGTCGAGTGCTGGGTATCGAACAGCAGGAAGTCAAAACCCGAGCCGGCGAGGAAGCGCGCTTCGCTGGCGATGCCGGCCGTGGTCCCCACAGTGGTCTCGCCCGCCTTGAGCATGTCCTTGACGCGATTCATCCGATGATCCCTCCACAAACGAAGCGCGGATGTTACCCGCTTTGCCGTTGGCACGGCAGGCAAAGGGAGAATGGCGCGCCTTGCGGCCCCGCCGGAAGCACAGCCGGGGAGAGGAGGTCGGCAATCGTCCGTAGTGCTAGGGAAGCTCTGAACTGGCGTTGCGAATCGCCGGTGTTGGGTTGTCGACG
>VXSY01000263.1 GCA_009837725.1 Gammaproteobacteria bacterium
CATGGCACCATCCCATTATCCCACGAGGCAGACTTTGTTCAGAGCTTCCCTAGAAGGCTGCACCGTAGAAAACGGCGCTGGCTCCTAGCCGGAGAATGAGCGTAAGCGAACCCGTAGGCGCGCGCTCGTAGAGCGCGCAAGAGCCTGCGCCAGCGAACTGCCGACGCGCCCTTGGCGCGCGCAGGCCCATTCCCGGCAGAGCGACTCAGAAGGTCAGAAAGCCATCGCCAGCCAGCGTCGCTCGCCGGCCACAGAACTCCTCCGCGACCATCGCAGCTAGCGTGTCGGCATCTTCGGTGCTGCCCCAGGTGCGTTCGCCGCCGCTCGTGAGGCAGGCGGCGATTCCCTTGGTGGGGCCGTTGGCGCCATACATCACCGTATAGCCCTCGACTTCCACGTCGCCCTCGTGGTCGGTTGCCACCTCCCGGACCGGGGTGGCATCCACTTGCGCTTGCGGCTCGTCGTGCAGGAAGGCGCCTTGGCTAGATGGTTCAGTGGAATAGACGCCGAAGGCATGCTTGGTGAGGAAGCCGCCGTTGCTGGTGACGAGGCCCTTCTCGCCCGGATTCTCCCGCAGCACCTCGGCCATGCGGGCGATGGCGTGCATGACGTAGTTGTTGAGCGGGCCGCCGCCGAAGGTGAGGCCACCGGTGACGGTCAAGGGACGCGCTTCACTGAAGCCGAGTTCCGCCGCCGACACCTGCACAGCAGAAGGGAAGCAGCTATAGATGTCCACGTGATCGATGGCATCGACATCGAGCCGGGCAAGTTCCAGACAACGAGCGCCGGCGATGCGGATGCCGGGCGACGTGTGCAGGTTGTCGCGATTCGACACGGCGTAGGTATCGTGCGCCTCGGTGGCGGCCCAAGGGTGAACCCAGCGCTCGGCCGGAACGCCGAGCTTGCGCGCAAGCCCAGCGGAGCACAGGATGAGTGCCGCCGCCTGGTCAACATTACTGTTGGAATTCATAAACTTGGGATAGGGGAAGGACACGGGCCGATTGATGGCACTCGGCGTGCGAATCTCCTCGGCCGTCTTCTCTTCCCGAATCCACGCATGGGGATTGCCGGCCGCCACGCGGCTGAAGCCGGCCCAAAGCTCGGAAACCCGCTCAATGTGCCCTTCGAGCGACTCGCCGCGAGCATGGCGCAGCGCGTTTTCGAAGATCGGGTACATCTCGATGGGCTGGGCAATGCCTCTTTGCGCCTCGATGCGGTGGCGCATCTTCAGCTCCACGCCGAAGCGCTCGTCCGGTTCGCCGGGCGCGTCCTGCCAGTCGAGTTCAACTCCCGCCCGCCTCGCCCGCGCTTGCGTCTGGCCACATTCCGCGCCGGTGAGGATCACGGCTTCGTGCGTTCCCGCCGCGATCTCGAGCGCACTCTCGCTCAGCACGGATTGCACCGAGTTGCCGCCCCAAGTCGTGACGCCCGTCTTCGCCCCCGGGTTGCCGATGGCATCCGCTACCACGGCAGCCGGGTTCGAGTACGGCCACATCCCGCGCACCACGCGCACGGCACCGGCGCGCTTCAGAAGCGCTGGTGCATGGGCATCTTCGGCGGCGGCATGAACCGCCTCGACCATCAGCTTCAGCGGCTCCTTGGCGACAAGCGGGTCGCTGGCGCGCTGTTCGAGTTGGGCAACTCCCACCAGAACGGGGTTGCGGTCGGCGTCATTCAAGGGTTGGCTCCTTGCGAGGGGCTATTGGCGCAAGGCACGGCATCATACGGCACAATGTCGCGCTCGGTCGCACCTGTCGACGCGCCCGCCAGGCGTAGCTGCGAGCGAATGCGACCAGGAAGGCCCGCAGTTCGCGCAGCGAACTGCCAATGCGCCCGCTAGGGCGCGCGCACACACAAGGGAGGAGTTCGCCCCAATGCTTAAGCACTTTCTGGTGCCGGAAGAGGATCAGGTACGGGTTTCGGAACAGGCGGCACGGGCCGGCACGCAGGCGGTGTTCGAGGCGATGGGAGTTCCCGAAGCCGATGCCGCGCTTTGCACGGACGTGCTGATCACCAGCGACCTCAGGGGCTGCGAGAGCCACGGCATCTCCAATACCTTGCGCCAGTACGTGGCCGGCTACCGGGCCGAGCGCATGAATCCGGTGCCGAACGTGAAGACGGTGCGCGAGTCCGCCGTCAGCGCTACCCTCGATGCCGACACCGCCATCGGCTTGCAGGTAGGGCCCAAGGCGATGGAGATCGCCATGGAGAAGGCCGAGGAATTCGGCATGGGCGCGGTGGGCGTGCAGAACTGCGGCCACGTGGGGATGCTCGCCTACTACCCCCTCATGGCAATCGAGCGAGACATGATTGGCGTTTGCATGGTGTCGGCTGGGGGACACCTCATGGTGCCGACGTTTGGCTCCGAGACGGTGTTCGGCACCCATCCCATCGCCTGGGCCGCACCGGCGGACGAGATGCCGCCGTTCGTGTTCGACGTGGCGACGACGCAGGTGGCGGCCAACAAGATCATGCTCACGCGCCGCATCGGCTCGAAGCTCGAGCCTGGCTGGATCACCGACCTCGAAGGCAACCCCATCATGGATCGGGTGGATGCCCCGGACTACGGCAAGTTCTTCATGCCTCCCTTCGGCGGTACGCGGGAGAACGGCAGCCACAAGGGCATGGGCTTTGCGACCGTGGCCGACATCATGTCTGGCATCCTCTCCGGCAACGGCCCGGGCTTCATGGCCGGCGGCGGCAAGCTATCGCAGTTCGTCATGGCTTTCCGCATCGATGCGTTCACGGACCTCGCCAAGTTCAAGGAGGACATGGACGCGCTGTTGCGACGCATCGCCGACATGAAGCCGGCCAGCGGCCATGAGCGCGTGTACTACGCCGGCCTCATCGAACACGAGGAAGCGGCCAGCCGCCGGGAACTAGGCATCCCCTACCACCGCGAGGTGGTGGAGTGGTTCAATGGTGCCAGCGCGGAGCTGAACCTGAACCTCCGCTGGCCTTGAAGGGCGCTCGGAGGGAGCACGGGAGGACGTCTTACCTTAAATGCTCTTTTTAAAATCAATTAGTTGAGGAGCCTCTTCCACGCTAGTGTGCCGTCCCACAAGTTCGTGGTACTTCGGGATGCCAAATGCAGGCACT
>VXSY01000125.1 GCA_009837725.1 Gammaproteobacteria bacterium
GTTTCAGACGCAGATCGTGGGGTACTTCTTGGCCGGGGAGGGCGGCTGATGCGCAAGGTGGCGATGCTCGCGGGCGCGTTTGTCGTTGCGTTGGTGCTGTTCGTTGCCTTCGTGTTGCCATCGGAGCATGGGCGTGACCCGCTGGGCACGGGACGGCTCTTGGGGCTCACAGGGCTTTACATGCCGGATGGGGTTTTCGGCCCCGTTGTCGAGAGCGAGGAGGGCAATTGGCCGATGCGCGATGGGCGGTCTTTTCCCTTGGCACCGTTCGAGTCGGTGGAACTGAAGTACGACCTCGCCGAAGGGGACGGCATGGTGTTTTGCTGGGCTGCGACGGGGGAGGTGCTGTTCGATCTCCATGCGGAACCGGACGGGGGCACCATTGACGACGCCCGCAGCTTTGCGGCGGGGCGAGGCCTGCGGCAGGGCGGCACGTACATCGCGCCGTTCGATGGCATTCATGGCTGGTTTTGGGAGAACCGTGGCGGGGAGTCGGTCACGGTCCATCTCGTGGCCTCGGGGATGATGGCCGGAGCGACTCGGTACCACGACAACGATGCGGCTCGTGTCGAGTTGGTCGGGTCGGCGGAGGTCCCGGCGGGAGAATGTCGATGACCGACTTCACTGTCGAGATTTCTCGCGCCGGTGAGGCCGAGCGCGACGTGACGGTGGCGCGGCGCTATGCGGCCTTGATCGAACGGTTGCGAGGACAACTGGCCGCTGGCGGTGATCCCTTTCGCATCGCTGGCAGTGCCGGGAGTGGCCTTTGGCAGGGCGCCGTGGATGACGTTCAGGGCGGTTTCCTGGACGATCGGGCGCTCTATTGGGGGCGGCTAGGGGCGCATCGGTGCCTGCGGGAAGAGGGCCACGCCGAGTGTGGCGAAGCGTTGGAGAGGGCCTCGCGGGGACTTTCCGAGGGCGCGGCCGCCGCGCCGACCCTCCTGCTCGCGGGATTCGATCCGTTTCATCTGGACCGTGACATCAGCCAGAGCAATCCGTCCGGAACGGTGGCGCTGGCGCTGCATGGCGGTGTCGTCGAAGGGGTGCCCGGGCAGTCGCTGACGGTGCAATCGGCCATCCTGCCGGTGCGCTTTGCGGACTTCGACGCCGGCATCGTCGAACGCCTGCTCTCCGAGCGCTTTGCGAACGGCGATGTGCGCATGGTGGTCACCGTCAGCATGGGGCGCGACGCCTTTGATCTCGAGCGCTTTCCGGGCCGTCGACGTTCCTCACCGAACCCGGACAACGAACGTCGCTTGGGAGGCGGAACGGCCGAGGAGCCGCTCGTGCCGCGAGGGCTTGACGGCCCCGAGTTCCTGGAGTTCTCCCTTCCGGCCGCAACGATGGCCGCAGTAGGCGGACGCTGGGCGGTGCGCGACAACCATCGCGTCGCGACTGTCGCACGCGGCAGGTTGGAGGCCCAATCCTTGGAGGATTTGGCGGGCGAAACGGCTGTAGAAGGTTCGGGTGGCGGCTACCTTTCGAATGAAGTCGCCTACAGGACATTGCTCTCGGCCGAACGGCTCGGCCTCGACTTGCCAATCGGCCACATCCACGTTCCGGCACTTCGCGGCCACGACGCTGGCTGGGAGCGCGACATCATCGACCAAGTACAACGCATGATCGGGGCTGGGGTCCGGGCGGTCATCAGCTAACGACCACACGTGCTTGAGCCACCAGAGGGATGCCCTCGTCTGTCGCTTTGCCCGCACGTTCCGTAGAATCCCGCCCCATGAACATCTTCAAGCGACTGGCGGAAAAGCCTTGGATCCATGAGCCTGGGGCAGCGGCCGAGACGCGCACGGCTTCGTTTGCCGTGTCGAACCAGAAGGTGGCATTGGTGCTCTTTCTCGCCATTGTTGGCGTGCTGTTCTTCCTCTTCTTCGCCGCCTACCACATGCGTATTGAGCTCACCTCGGACTGGGTGGCGATTCCGGAGCCGCCGCTGCTTTGGTTCAACACGGTCGTGCTCGGCATCGCCAGCGTTGCCTTTGAGTGGGCGCGTGGAGCGGCGCGGGGAGGGCGCGAGGGCACGGCGCGCACCGCTTTCCTCATTGCTGGGGCGCTGACCTTGTCGTTCCTGGTGCTGCAACTGGTGGTGTGGGATCAGATGCTCGGGCTTGGCTACTTCGCGCACTCGAATCCCGCCAACTCGTTCTTCTACCTCATCACGGCGGTGCATGGCCTGCACCTTGTGGGTGGGCTCGTCGCTTGGGGAAGAGCGCTGACGCGATTCCGGAGCATGGCTGTGGTGGACGGGGACGCCGACGGCGACATTGCGCAGGAGCGCTTGGCGCGTCTGTCGAGAAGCGTGGACCTCTGTGCACTGTACTGGCATTTCTTGCTGCTGGTTTGGCTCGGCATGATGGCGATGTTCCTCAACACCTGACGCGATTCGCGCGCCTGATCGAGGCGGAGATGGCGGAACCAACCGATAGGGCAGTTGCGAGGCAATTGCCATCGAGCCCGCGAGGGCCTGCAAACCCGCGCGTGCTCGACATTGAGATCGAGGGCATGACGTGCGCGGCCTGTGTTGCCCGGCTCGAAAGGGTCTTGGGCAATGCGCCGGGGGTGGTGGAGGCGCAAGTCAACCTGGCCTTGGCTCGCGCCGCGGTGTCGTTGGACGAGAACGCGCTCGACGCGGCGCAAATCGCGGAAGTCGTTGCCCGGGCTGGCTTTTCCGCCACCACTGACCAAACCACCTATCCCGTCGAGGGCATGACCTGTGCCGCCTGTGCGGCACGCGTGGAACGGGCGATTCGTGCCGAACCCGGCGTTGTCGATGCGGAGGTGAACCTGGCCCTCGAACGCGCCACCGTCACAACGCTTTCCGGCACCGTGACCGGAGAAGCCCTTGCAGCGCGAGTCGCGGACGCCGGATATCGACTGGCGGTGGACGCCGGCGACGAGGCGGGCGAGCGGGAACGAGCCGAGCGCGAGTCCCGTCGCATCGACTCGGAACGCCGGGTGGTGGTCGCAGCAGCCTTGATGACGCTGCCGATGGTGGTTGGCATGATCTTCCAGGCGTTCGGCATCGAGGAACTGCACCTCATGCCGGCCGGCGAGGTGCTGCTTGCCACCCCGATTCAGTTCATCTTGGGCGCACGCTTCTATCGCGGCGCATTCAATGCGTTGCGTGGGGGCGGGGCCAACATGGACGTGCTGGTGGTGCTCGGCACGACCGCCGCGTACTTCTATAGCTGGTACTTGCTGACGGTGCTCGGTGAAGCCGCCGACGGCCAACTCTATTTCGAGGCATCGGCCGTGATCATCACGCTGGTGCTGCTCGGCAAGCACTTGGAGAGTCGCGCTCGCCGCGCAACCACCAGCGCGATTCGCGAGTTGATGGACTTGCGACCGGCCGTTGCACGGGTGCGTAGCCCGGATGGCGCCGAGGTCGATAAGCCGCTAAGCCAAGTGGTGCGCGGCGATGTCGTGTTGGTGCGGCCGGGCGAGCGCATTGCCGTTGACGGCGATGTCGTCGCCGGCGCGAGCGAGGTGGATGAATCGGTCATCAGTGGCGAGAGTATGCCGGTGCCGAAGGTGCCCGGTGATGAAGTCACCGGCGGCGCCGTGAACGTGCATGGCTATCTCGAAGTCCGCGCCACGACCGTCGGTGAGGAGAGCGCGCTCACGCGGATCATCCGACTGGTCGAGGACGCTCAGCGCGGCAAGGCGGCATTGCAGCGCCTGGTGGACCGCATCAGCGGCATCTTCGTGCCCGTGGTGGTGGCGCTTTCCGCCTGCACGTTCCTCGGCTGGCTTTTTGCTACCGGCAATGCCGGGGCGGCGCTGGTGGCGGCGGTCTCCGTGCTGGTCATCGCCTGCCCCTGTGCCCTGGGCCTCGCCACACCGACGGCGGTAATGACCGGCACCGGCGCCGCCGCGCGAAGGGGGATCTTGTTTCGAGACATCGACGCACTCGAACGCGTACATGCAGTGGACACCGTGATCTTCGACAAGACCGGCACTCTCACCGAAGGCACGGCGCGGGTGGAGGACATAGCGGTCCTTGGCGAGCTGCAGTGCCAAGCGGGCGGTGCCGCCGCCGAGGCCCAAGAGGAGGAACTGCTGCGACTCGTTGCCGGCGTGCAGCGCGCCAGCGAGCATCCCTTGGCAGCCGCCATCGGTCGACTTGCGGAAGAATGTAGCGTGACGCCGGCCCTGGCCACCGACTTCCAAAACGCCGTTGGCCAGGGCGTAGCCGCGCAAGTGGAGGGCCGCACGGTGCGCGTGGGCAACGCCGAGTTCGCGCTGGCCGGAGCTGCGGTGCCGTCGACGCCGTTTGACCCAGCCACCCACACCCTGGTTTGGGCCGCCGACGAACGTGGCCCCCTCGGCGTCTTCGCCATTGCCGATCCGCTGCGTCAGCAGTCGGCGCAGGCCATCGAGCGGCTGAAGGCCATTGGGGTGGAACCTGTGCTGCTTTCTGGCGACTCTACCGCCATCGTTCGTCGCATCGGCGACGGCGTGGGCATAGCCGAGGCACGCGGCGGAGTGAAGCCGGAGGGCAAGGCACAGGAAGTCGCCGCGCGCCAGCAGCGGGGCGAGTGCGTGGCCATGATCGGCGATGGCGTCAACGATGCGCCGGCGCTTGCTGCTGCGGATGTGGGAGTCGCCATCGGCTCCGGTGCGGATGTGGCGATGGAAACCGCCGGCGTGACCCTGATGCGACCCGATCCAATGCTGGTCCCGGAAGCCATTGCCGCGAGCCGAGCGACGGTGCGCAAGATCCGCCAAAACCTCTTCTGGGCCTTCATCTACAACATCATCGGCATCCCGGCCGCGATGCTCGGCTACCTAAGCCCAACCCTCGCCGGCGCCGCCATGGCGCTGTCGAGCGCCTGCGTCACCGGCAACTCCCTTCTGCTGCGACGGTCGCTACGACGGTCGGCGATTCCGAGATGTACTAGCACGTGTTGAACACGCCCTGCACGATGTGATTGTCCGGGTGGTCGACAGAGACCAGCTTGCGTCAGTCGAAGAGGTCTTCGGGTAGCTCGAAAACACGGACGATTTCCCGCAGCATCCCCGGTGCGATGGGCGTCTTCGCACCGTGGTACGGGACGGGATAGTGGCGCTTCCGGCCTTGGACGTCCGGATGCATGAGCATTCGGTGACTACCCTTGCCACGCTTGAGGTGTACCTCGAACCTTCGGTCGTGCCGTTGCAGAATTGCGACGACGTCGCGGTACTCTTTCCACGCCATACGGCTGCGTTACGCTGTCGCTACCTCGAAAGAACCGGCCGCGAACTGGGGTAGCGGGATGTCGCCCACGCGGTAGTCCGGCAGGCCTTCCGCTGGACGGTCCAGCAGCTCTCGCTTCAATGCCTCGCGTTTGAGGTCAGCATAAAGCTTGAAGTACTGCGGCTCAGCAGGGATGAAAATCTGGTCGACCGTGTCGTGCTGGACGGCAAAGGACGTCTGCGCCACGATGGCATCTTCCAGCTGCGCCAATGCCTCATCGAACGTCGCCCCATAGCCTCGAAGACTCATCTCGAGCGCGATGGCGCACCACTCGCCGTCCTCTCGTACGCCGAGCACGTTCACCGTCAGTGCCAAGTCTGTCATGACTTACTCCCATCGGCGGAACCCGACGCGGCCAAGATACCGCAAACGGCATGGAACGCGCCTTTTTTTGGGGCGCGATGGAGGGCAAGATGCCCTCCCTCCAGAAGAGACGCGTTACGTCGGCAGCTTCGCGGTAGCCGTGCCGAAGACGCGGTTTTCGCCGGCTTCGTTGGTTATCGTGATGTCGATTTCGACGGTGCCCTCGTCTTCGTCGATGTCGGTTACCGTGCCTGTGATGGTGTGGGGCACATCGGCCAGCACTGGGGCGCGGAACACCGTGTCGATGGCGATGATCTCGGCATCGGGGGCCCAGCGGTGGATCATCGCGCCGAGGAAGCCCTGGCTCAGGACGCCTGGGACGATGGCGCCGGGAAGGCCTTCCTTGCGGGCGCCTTCGTGGTCGGTGAAGCGGGGGGAGTCCCAGCCGACGTACTTGCCGAAGCGCTTGGTGTTGTCGGTGCTGGTGTCGGGGGCGAAGCTTGGCAGTTCCGAGCCGAACTCCACTTCGCCGATGTTGCTCACGGTCTCGGTGGAATGCGTGTCAGGCACGAATCTTCTCCCGGATGACGGTGCGGGTATCTGCGTTGGCGACGTGGGTGCCGCTTGAATCAAAGAGTTCCATGCGCGTGACAAGGAACACCATGCGCCCGGAGCGACCGGTCTTGGTGTAGATGTCGTGCAGGTGGCTGCGCCCGGTTAGGGTCTCGCCAGCGCGCACGGGGGCCTTCCACTCGACGCCCTTGCCGGCGTCCATGCCCATGCCGCCGAGTTCCGGGAAGTCGGAAGGCATGTTGCGCCGACCGACGAGCGTCGAGACAAACGTCGGCGGTGCCTGAAAGTCCTCATGGCCTGGATCGGTGAACTTGGGCGAGGTTTCGCCGCAGGCGAGGGCGTATTGCGCCACCCGCTCGCCGTCGATCTCGAAGGTCACCTCGTCGAACTCGCTGTTCAGGAATCGGTCGCGCAGGTCCTGGATGTCTTCATCCACCTTTTCTGCTTCTGCCATTGCCTCTTCTGCCTTCGTCGTCGTCTTGCTGGTTGGGTGTTCAGGTTTGCGGATGTCGCGGACACCGCAGCTCATTGCTTGTTGGAAATCGCCTCGAATTCCTCGGCCTTGAGCGCTTCCACCAACTCGCCTTCGGTGGCGAGGGTGGTCGGGAAGCGGGTGGCGCAGCGACCGATGTGGCTGACGATGTGCGAGTCGCTGCCGCCGATGCCGAGGTAGCCGAGATCCTCCGCCATCTTTGCGGCCACCTCGTCTTCGTCGCCGCGACTGCCGCCGTTCTTGGTCTCAACGATGCGCACGCCGTTCGGAATGCCGTGCTCTTCCAAGTGCGCCACCATGCCGACGCGGGGGCGGCCTGGATGGCAGGGGGCGGCCAAGGCGCCATGCTTCTCGCACTTCTCGATCACGTTTTCGAGGGAAAGACCGATGGTGGTGAAGTCGAACTCGTTGTAAAGCCCTTCGTTGACACCGAATACCAGTACATGGCCGTACTCGGTTTCCACTTCCGCGCCCTTGAGGATCGTGATGCCGAACTTGGATGCGAGTTCCGAGTAGTCCGACTCGAAGTCGAACTGGCGGTGCTCGGTGAGCACAAAGCCGTCGATGGGCACCGACTTGGCGCGAATCCACTGGCAGTAGTTCTGCACCTTGGCGCGGCCGTCGTCGGACTTGATGGAGTGGGTGTGAAGGTCGAGGATCACCTTTGGATTTGCCTTCTGTGATTCGTTGCCTAGGGCCGTTGCTACGCTGCGCCCACCGATTCGGACGTCAAAGCCGCCCACCGCTCGTCTAGCCGTTCGCATAGCGCCTCCGCGGTGGTGGCGTTCTCGAAGGCGACGTCGCTTTGCTCGATGCGCTGCTCGTTGGTCATCTGTGCGTCGATGCGGGCGGAAACTGCCGCCTCGTCCAAGCCGTCGCGGGCCATGGCGCGGGCGATGGCCTGTTCGCGTTCGGCGTATATGACCCACACTTCGTCGACGATGTCCTGCCAACCGGCTTCGAGCAGCACGGCGGCTTCGAGCACGATTGCCTTGGCGGTGCCTTCGGCTCGGGCCGCATCGATCTCGGCCAGCGCCATCTTGCGAATCTCGGGCCAGACGATGCCGGTGAGGCGATCGAGTTCGTCAGGGTTTCCAAACACCTTGCCGCCCAACGCGCGACGGTTGATCTGGCCGTCGTCGCCGACGATGTCGTCGCCAAACGCCTGCACGACCTTGCGGAACGCTTCTGTATCCGGCTCGTAGGCGCGGTGGCCGAGCTTGTCGGCATCGATCATCACCGCACCGCGCGTTTCTAGGTGGCGCGCCGCGGTCGATTTGCCGGAAGCAATGCCGCCGGTAAGTCCGATGACCCGCAAGAGTCCCCCTTTCCCGTCACGAAACCGCGCATACTATCGGTTTGCGCGGCGCGTCTCTACTCTTTGCGCCTTCAGGCGTGCCGGAGGGCCTGCTTGCCGAAAGTCGTGTTCGTTCAGCCGGACGGTTCGCGGGAAACCCACCAAGCGCCGTGCGGGCATTCCGTCATGGACTGTGCGGTGGACAACGGCGTGGCAGGCATAGCCGCCCAATGCGGTGGCGGCTGCACCTGCTCCACCTGTCACGCGGTGGTGGCGGAGCCCTGGTTTTCCGAGCTAGGGGCGCCGGTGGGGGATGAGGCGGATATTCTGGAGTTCGTGCCGGAACGGCGTGCCGCGAGCCGCCTCACTTGTCAGGTGGTGTTGACGCCAAAACTCGACGGGATCGTCGTGCATGTAGTCGAAGAGGAGCCTGACAGCGCCTCAGGCTAGGAGCCTGTGCCGTAGAAAACGGCGCTGGCTCTAGCCGTAGCTGCGAGCGAATGCGTTGGCCTCTAGCGTCACCGTCCTCTGGAGGGAGGGCGTCCCGCCCTCCACCGCGCCCGCGAGGGCGCGCATCCTTGTGGTGCAGCGAGTGTTCTGCGCGCCTTCGGCGCGATGGAGGGCGGGACGCCCTCCCTCCGAGGGCTCGCTAATGCCCCGCTAGGCCACCCCCGCCAACTCGTGCGACGTGGCCGCAGCCACGAAGTTCTCCCGCAGGATCGCGTAGTTCTGGATGTCGGCATTCACCACATCCATACCATGTTCGAGCACGTAGGCGTAGCTGCGCTGGAAGTGCGACAGATTCGCCTTGAGCAGCCTTTCGTCGTAGTGCTGGTCGAACGCTTGCGGCTCGGCGCTGCCGAGGAACGTGCGTCCTGCCAAGAGCCGCCCGGCCTTCATGCCGACGAGGCCAATGCCAGCCTCGTGCGCCTGATCGAGCAGGGGCTTCAAGTCCACCATCGAAGGCGTTTGTGCCAGGATGTCGCGGCTGTTCCAGTCGTACCAGCCGGCCGGGGTAATAGCGATCATGGCGAGGTCGTACCAGCCCGTATCGATCATCGCCCGCAGCACGGCATCCGCGTTCTCGTGGGTGGAAACCCCGAAGAAGCGCACCTTGCCGGCGGCCTTGGCTGCGTCGAAGGCGGCTTTCATCTCTTCCGCGCGAATGAAGCCGGGGTTGTTGGCGCCCATCTGGTAGTAGGCGTCTACCTGTTCGAGGCCAAGCTGGCCCAGGCTTTCGTCGAGCAGCTTGCTCCAGTTGCTGGCCGCTTCCTTGGCGAGCGCCGTGGTCACCTCGTCGTGGGGCCCCGCATCCACATACACGCCGCTCTTGGAGATGAGGAAGATGTCGCCTTGGTGACGCTTGGCGAAAGGCCCGAGGTTCCGCTCCGCATCGTTGTAGTAGCGGCTGGTGCCCACGTCGAAGGTGTTGACGCCGGCCGTGAGGGCCGTTTCGAGCAGCTTGTCGTTGGGGCGGCGGGAGAGGGCGGCGCCGCAGCCATAGACGAGCCGGCTGGAGTTGTGGCCGGTGCGACCGAGCGTGCGGTAGGTCATCGCCGGCCAGGGTTCGTCGCCGGCCTCTTGGGCGTCCTGCACGGCGGCGCGGACATCGCCGGTCTTGAGCAGCGTGCCGCCGCCGATGGCTGCCATGGAAAGCACTTCGAGAAAGGAACGGCGGTTGGTGCGGGGCATGGGTTGTCTCCTTGCGGGCGGCGGAAGGTCCTTGGGGGTGACCGAACGGGCTTCGGCTATGCTGCAACGGCCACGCTTGAATTACAACGGTGCAGGCGCGGCTGGTGGGATGGAGCGGAGGAGGGGCGAACATGCCTTGGGCGAAGAGCGGCGACGGCATCGACATCTACTACGAGGCGCACGGGCTGGAGGAGGCTGCAGCGCCGTGCCTCGTCTTCGCGCATGGCGCCGGCGGCAACGCCACGAGCTGGTTCCAGCAGGTGCCTGCGTTCGCTGCCAGCCACCGCATTGCCGTGTTCGACCATCGCGGCTTCGCCCGCTCCATCTGCCCTGCCGAGCAGCAGAGCGCGGCGCACTTCGAGGACGATCTCGCGACGGTAATGGACGCGGTGGGCATGGATCGCGCGACGATCGTTTGCCAGTCGATGGGCGGCTGGACGGGCGTGCGGGCGGCGGTCAACCGACGCGACCGGGTGGAGGCGGTGTTCCTCGCCAACACGCCGGGTGCCATTCGCAACGACGTGACGGTGGCGAACATGGTGCAGATGGCTGAGCGGCTCGCCGCTGCCGGCGGCCTCGTCAACCGCGCCTACAGCGAGGAATTCGGTGCCCGCAATCCGGTTGGCGCCTTGCTCTATCGACAGATTTCGGCCTACAACACGCAGGCTCGCCCGAACATCCGCGACGACTCCGTGTACGTTTCGCCAGAGCAGGTGAAGGCCACCGGCGTGCCGTTTCACATGCTGTCGAGCGATTTGGATCCGCTCTTTCCGCCGGACGTGCTGCAATCCGTGGCCGCGGACATCGACGCGCCGATGACGCACATCAAGGGTGCCGGCCACTCGACGTACTTCGAGATGCCTGACGAGTTCAACGCGGCGCTCAGAGCGTTTCTGGGTCGTTAGCCTTCGTTGCCCCGTCACCTGGAGTAGATTGCGTAACCGGCGTCGACGTCTGCGTCAGAACTCCCGCGCTACATCAACGCCGACAGGGCAATGGTCTGAACCGGTCACCTCCGGCCAAACAAACGCATCCGTCACCAGCCGATTGGCGGAAGGTGAGGCGAGCACGTAGTCGATTCGCCACCCCACGTTGTTCTCCCGCGCGCCGCCCCATTGGCGCCACCATGTGTAGTGACCGGGCTCTCCGGGGTGGCGCTTGCGGAAGGTGTCTACCCAGCCAGCCTCCAGCCAGCGGCTGAGTTCGGCGCGTTCTTCCGGCAGGAAACCGCTGGTCTTGTTGTTCGTCTTCGGGCGGGCGAGGTCGATCTCTTCGTGGGCGGTGTTGTAGTCGCCGAGCACGAACACCGGGCCACGCTTGCGCAGCCGCTCGATCCGCTCGAACACGCGGGCGTAGAAGCCGAGCTTGTAGGGCACGCGGCTGTTGTCGCGCTCGGTGCCGCTGCCCTTGGGAAAATACACCGAAGCGATGGCCACGCGCCCGAAATGGGCGATCAGCAGCCGCCCCTCGCGGTCGTACTCCTCAACGCCGAGCATGGTTTCCACGCGATCCGGCGGTTGCCTCGAAAACACGGCAACGCCGCTGTAGCCCTTGCGCTCTGCCGCCGCGAAACTGGCGTGCCAGCCCTCGGGCGAGCGCACGTGCGTCTCGAGCTGTTCGGGTAACGCCCGCACTTCCTGCAGACACAGCACGTCGGCATCGCTCCCTTCGAGGAACTCGAGGAAGCCCTTCTTCACGCAAGCGCGCAATCCGTTCACGTTCCATCCGATAATCCGCAACGCCATCCCCCCAAGCGATCAAGAAACCCGTGCTGTCCACTGTTGCAGAGCGCGTAGCGACCATAGGGCCGCATCGCGCCGAACTCAAACGCCTGGCCTCGCTCGGTGCGCCGATCGTACTGGCGCAGCTATTCATGATGGCGATGCATGTGGTGGACACGGTGATGGCGGGGCGCTACTCGGCCGTGGACCTTGCCGGCGTTGCACTGGCCGGCAGCGTCGTCGGTCCGGTAATGATCCTGCTGACCGGCGTGCTGGGCGCCATCACTCCGGTCACGGCGCAGCTTTTCGGCGGCGGCAAGCAAACCGAGATCGGCCACATTGCCCGACAGGGGCTGTGGCTTGGCTTGATCGCAGCGGTGGCGTCGTTCGTCGTGGTGTCGTACGCCCACTTGGCCTTGGGCCTCGTCAATGCCTCACCGGAGATGGTACGGGTGGCCTCCGGCTATCTCGACGCGGTGCGCTGGGGCTACCCCGGAATGACGGTCTATGTGGTGTTTCGCGGCATCTGCGAAGGCATGGGGCGCACCCGTCCGGCGATGGTGATCGCTGGATTGCTGCTGGGTGTCAATGCGCTCCTCAACTATGCGTTCATCTACGGTGCATTTGGTGCGCCGGAACTCGGCGGCGTCGGTTGCGGCGTCGCCACCGCCATCGCAATGTGGCTGAATGCCGCGTTGATCCTCGTGGTGGTGACGCGGCGGTTCTACGCATCGGCACAGCTCTTCCGCGGCGGCTGGCGGCCGGACTTCGGCACCTTCGCGAGGCTTGGGCGCATCGGCATCCCCATTGGCATCACGGTGTTCTTCGAATTCGGCGTCTACTCGCTGGTCACGCTGCTGCTCGCAGGGTTCGGCGCCAACGTGGTGGCGGGGCACACGATCGCCGGCAACATCAACGGCCTTGCCTTCATGATCCCGATGAGTCTCGGCATGGCCGCCAGCATTCGCGTGGGCCATTGCGTGGGCGCCGAGAACTTCGCCGAAGCGAGGATCGTCGGGCAGACCGCGGTGCGCGCATCGTTCGCCTATGCCGGGCTCGCGGCTCTCGCCATCTTCCCTGTGCGCACGCTGCTCGTGGGTCTGTACACCGACTCGCCGGAAGTGATCGAAGTAGCCGCCAACCTCCTCATCTTCGTCGCCGCCTACCAGTTCGTGGACGACACCCAAGCTACCGCCATCGGCGTCCAGCGCGGCTACAAGGACACCAAGGCACCGATGTGGCTGGCCCTGACCGGCTATTGGGTAGTCGGCCTCCCGGTCGGCCTCGCCTTCGGTTACGGCTGGCTGGGGCTGCCCCAGCTCGGCGTCTATGGCTTCTGGATCGGCCTAACCATCGGCCTTGCCTTCGTCGCCGTATGCGTAAACCTGCGCCGCATTCATTTCTCTACGGACACTCCACGAATCCGCCGCTACGCCGCTGATTCACCATCTGGCTGAGCCGGCCCCACACTGGCGACTGGTTCGGCCTACGCAGCAGACGGGCCTTGGGCTTCGGCAGGGAAGGACGACACCATCGCTACCCGGCACCACACCATCGCCGAGAAACGTCGCGCCCGCGAAGCTGCCGAGGCCGAACTTGCCCAACGGAAGCGGCAACTGGCCGGCCGCTGACCCCGCGCCCCTTGGGACGAGGGCAATATGCACTGCCTAGCCCCCGACCGTCACTCCCATTGGACCGACATCCAAGAATTCGCCGCTACGCCGCAGACACACCATCGGGGTGACCGGCACCGTAAGAAAATATGGGCCTAGGGCAGGCCTAGGGCCGAATCCCCCTGCATTCCAAATATGCTACGGTTTGTGTACACGTTTCTGGGGAAATCAAATGGTTTCGGCCACCTCATTCAGCGTCCGTGACCTTCGGCAACGCTCGGCGGAACTGCTTCGAAACGCAGAGGACGGGCATCTTGCCGTCATCACCAAACATGGCCGGCCAACCATCCTTGCGGTTCCCTTTGATGACCGGCTCCTTAATGTCGGCGTGCATCGGGCGCTCGCACTGTGCCTGTTCGAGCAAAGCCAACTGACTCTGGCGCAGGCTGCCAGGGTGGCCGACCTAAGCGTCGAGGATTTCATGGGCTTGCTTCGTCAGGCAGGCGTTGTAGCAGTGGACTACCCGCCGGCAGAAATCGAGGACGAGTTGCACACGGTCCTGTGAGCAAGCTCGACGACCGGTCGTCCGGTACGAGAGGGCCGAGCCCGCCGAAGCTCTGCCGTTCGCCGCTGACACAGGCCCGCTGATTGCCTTGGCGCAAGTCGAGAGGCTGCAGTTGCTTCCCCGCGTACTCGGAGTAGGCGTGATTCCGCCAGCAGTCCATCGTGAGGTACAGGTCGAATCCGGCCGGCCCGGGGCTAGGCGGATTGGCGAGGCGCTTTCGGAAGGCTGGTTTCGAGTTGCAACGCTCGCCGGCGATGCACCGCTCGCCGAGCTTCAACGCGAGGTAGATGCCGGAGAGGCCGAAGCCATAGGGCTGTGTCTGGAACGGCAAGCAAGGCTCCTGCTCATCGATGATGCAAAGGGCAGGAAGGTCGCCCGTCGTGCGGGAGTTCCTTTGGTGGGCGTCGCGGGTGTTTTGCTCGCCGCCAAGTCGAAGGGTTTACTCGTTACCGTGAGTCCTGTGCTTGGTGACTTGGCGGCCGTCGGCTATCGGCTTTCGCGCCAACTCGTTGACGACGTGCGGCGTCGTGCGAACGAGTGAGACAGTCTCGGGCGAGGTCATAGGGAGGTGGGGGCTGGGCCAGACGCCGAGCGTAGCGAGGGGTTTGGCGGCGCTGGCTGGCGGCCGGCTCTCGCAAAGGCGCGTGCCTTGCGGGGGTGCGAGGGCAAAATGCCCTCCTCCCCAAAAGGCTCTCCCAAGATAGCCGAGTCTTCGGCTTGATCGTCACGCAAGCGCTTGGATAGAATTCGGAATGTGGCAAATCTCCAAATGCAGTCCGTTCGGCATCCGTTCGACGATCCTCGCCTTGCATCGCGCGCGGTGGCCACTTTGATCCGTGCCGATGCGATGGGCTTGCTGCCACGGAAAATCACCTGTCTTGACGACTCTGCCATCCGATGCCTGGGAGTCGGGCTGGAAAGCGCTGGCATCTGTCGGCGGTTCCTGGCCGACCTTCGTCATCCGTTGGCCAGCGATCCGGCGCATCTGTGCGCCGTGTTGGAGGAGATCCACGACGCGCTCGACCAGTCCCCGGCACCGATGGCCGAGTGGCCTGCGCTGCAGGAAGTACTAGGGTCTGAGCTATTGGCGGGTTTGGTAGGAGTATCCGCATCGAGCACACGGAGGTACGCCTCCGGCGCGCGCGCTACGCCTGATGCAATCGCCGTTCGACTCCACTTCGTGGCACTGGTCGTGGGCGACCTCGCTGGTGCCTACAACGACATCGGCGTGCGAAGGTGGTTCCAGCGGCCTCGGACCCGGCTCGACGGCAACACGCCGGCCCGGGCATTAGGCGTGGACTGGTGGCCCGACGAGGATGGGCCGAAGCGGGTGCGAGAGCTTGCGGCCAGTCTTGCATCCTCGCCCGCGACGTGATCGCCTACCGTCACGCGGACCCCCGCTTCGCCTTCCTGCGTGAGCAACTGCCGCAGTCGGCAGGGCGCTGGAACACGGAGGACGAGTTAACCCATTACTTCTGTGACACACCGGACGGCGCGTGGGCGGAGTTTCTCCGGCACGAGGAAATCGTGGACGCGGAAGACCTCCTTGGCATTCGGCGGGACCTCTGGGCCGTCGAGATCGGCGATGAACCGGACACCCGTCCGGAACTGCCACACCAAACCCTTGTGGGCGGAGCCGCTACTTGGTCGGAGTGCCAACGTGAGGCGAGCCGCTGTCGAAGCCGAGGCGAGACCGGGATCACGGCACCTTCAGCCGCATTGCACCTCGGGGCAGCCAGCGGCTGGCAAACAGAGGGAGGGCTGAGGCCTGGTCCCGCTAGGGACGGCAAGGTATTCGCCCTTTTTGGCCCGAGACCAGACCTAATCGGCTGGACCGCCGCCGCGGCCGGCCATCCGAGCGGGCGTCTCCTGAACCGCGTACGCCACTACTGGCGAGCCCCTATAGTGTAGCTTCTTGCCGCGCCGATCCCGAGCCTGCTGGAGACCCCGTGGGCCTGTGGGGAATCGTGGCTGGCATGGCGCGCCCTCGTCCTTGGAGGCGGCGTCTCGCCCTCCCACCGAACGCCCATCGTCTGGCTACTGGCATCGTGGGAAGACATCCTGCAGTAGGTGAGCGCTAGGTGCTTCCAGTCGGGGGACCCGATTGTTGCTGCGCCTCTACGCTCTCGTAGTCGAAGTCGATCACCATTCCGAGGAGATTGGCTGTCGAATCTATGAACGCGAGGTGTGTCAGAAACCACTCCTTGCCTGCACCGCGCGATCGGTTTTGGTTGTGGTCGGCCGCGTTCAAGTGGTCATGGATTTTCTTTTCCGTTTCCTTGTAATCAACCCTCCCGCCATCGGGAGTTTGGCCATTCGGAAATACATAGTGCCTCAAGATTTGGATCGGTTCTGGGAGAGCCGTATTCACTTGCTGCTTGACTCTTTTGCTCACATCGGTATTCGACATCCCGATCTTCAGATACGTCCGGTCGTTGGATTGTTCCCCATCTGCTGCCCGCGCCACCGGATGCGTCCGATAGTGCGGCAACGTATAGACGTAAATGCCGGGCTGTTCAAGTTGCTTGGTCCCTGCCGTTTCTAGCTTCCTTGTTTCGTCAGAAATCGCTTGGTCGTCTTCCGCGACACGCTGGTGTTCGGTAGCTAGCCGTTCGAGTTTTGCCTTTGTGTCCTTGCTAAGGTCGTCGTGGCGCTTTGCGAAACTCCGCAGCATGGTTGCCCGATGCGAGGGGGTCCATGGGCTTCGGCTTAGTATCTCGCACTTCAAGAGTATGTCGATGTCACCCAAAATGATAGAGACTCTGCCCGATGACGCCAGACCTAATGCAACGCTGATTCGTTCTGCATTGCGACCTTGCCCGGACGGCTGCATTTGCTCGTATACGTCGCCGATCCTTTGCTCGTCTTCGTCTAACGCTTGTTCGATCTCGCTACGGTAGCTATCTTGCCTGATGCCGTCCTGGACCGCGGCCCCTTCTTGAATCATCGTGTGCCCCGTCACAAAGCCAGCGACATTAGTGGGGCGCGTTCCGAAAGTCCAGTGTCACGCGGCCGGCAAAGTGGGACGTTTAGCCGCCAGAAAGCAACCTGCGCCCACCAAGGAACCTGCCGCCAACAGGGCGAAGCCGCCGGTGAAGTTGCCTTGGGCGTCGGCCATGGCGCCGGCGATGGTGGGGCCCAAGGCCATGCCGAGCATGGCGATGAGGGAGGAGAAGCCCATTATTGTGCCGAAGGAGGCTGCACCGAAGTAGTCGGCGCGAAGCGCCACCATGAGGGGGCCGCGGGCGCCCCAGCCGGTGCCGTGAAGGAGGGCGAAGCCGACCACCATCCAGACGTTGGTGGCGAATGCCAAGAGGAAGAAGCCGGATGCGTGGCCCAACATGCAGCCGACGCAGACCAGGCGCTTGGGCAGGTTGTCGCCTAGCCATCCGCCTAGCAGTTGGCCGCCCATTTGGCAGGCGGTCATTAGTGCTACTACTAAGCCGGCTTGCGTAAGCGTGAAGGATAGTTCGCGGGTTAGGTGGGGCACCAGATGCACCATCACGGTGGAAACCGTGAGCAGTGCCATCGCGTGGGCGATGGAGATGAGCCAGAAGGAACTGGTGCGCATGGCTTGGCGGGCTGTGAAATCGTCGCGCATGGGGGGTGCCTTGCCGTCCGCATGAATCGGTGCGCCGCCGTCTGGGAGCTCGCCGATGTCCGCGGGACGGTGGTGGACGATCTGGATGAGCGGCAGGCCCACTGCCATGACGAAGATGCCGGAGATCACGGCGGTGGCGCGCCAGCCGAAGAGTTCGAGCATGAGGATCACCACCGGGACGCAGAGGCCGCCGAGGCCGAACCCTAGCTGCGAGACGGCCACCGCCTTGGCCAGATGCCGGTTGAACCAGTTGACGATGGCGACCATGAGCGTGGCGAAGCCGCCGAGGCTCGAGCCAACCGCGATCAGCGCGAAGGTGATGAAGAAGGTGATCACCGAATCCACGGTGGCGAACAGGATGAAGCCGCCGCCGAATATGAGCGTGCCGACGCGCAATACCGGGCGCGGGCCGAAGCGATCCACCAGCCAGCCTTGGAGGGGGCCGAGAATGCCGCTCTCGACCCGCGTCAGGGCGAAGGCGAGGCCGACGATGAAGCTCGACCAGCCGAACTCTTCCTGCAGCAGCACGGTGTAGGCACCGTAGGAGTGCATCCAGAGCATGCCGGCCAAGAGCTGGATGCCGGCCGCGCCGATGGCGATGTACCAGCCACGAAAAACGTGGCCGCCAGGGCGGAGCATCGCGTCGATGCCGCGCGGGAGGGGCAGGGCGCGGGGAGCTGCCCTGCCCTCCGGTGGAGGGCTCAAATCCGATCCGACACGTCGCGCACGAAGAGCGGTTCGATGCCTAGGCGTTCGGCGTCTTGGGCCAGTTGAGCGTTGGTGGGGGTCGCAAGGGTTTCGCTCGCGATTTCGAGGACGCGGCGCAATAGCGTGGCATCGCTGGATGTGTTCAGGAACAGCCCTTCCCGGGCCAGGACGAACTGCACGGCGTGGCGCAGCGCATCCTCGTCGCGGATCGGGCGATACCAGGAGTGGCGCACATCGGTGTCGGCCTCGCCCCAGCGCCGGTGCGCGATGCCCTTGATGGTCTGGATCGCCACGCCGCGCTCGCGGCAGAGGGCGTAGAGCGCGTCGAAATCGGCGGCATAGCCTTCCTGCGCCACCATTGCGTGGCTGTAGGGCAAGAGCACGGAGTCGAAG
The DNA here is from genome assembly GCA_009837725.1 of Gammaproteobacteria bacterium. Classification (GTDB taxonomy): domain Bacteria; phylum Pseudomonadota; class Gammaproteobacteria; order Pseudomonadales; family Azotimanducaceae; genus VXYL01. The sequence goes on from VXSY01000125.1 coordinate 18,208, forward strand.
GGGAATCCGTTGAGGCTCTCGATATGGCGCGCCGCGATGTAGGTACCGTGGCCCGTCACGCCAATGAAGCGGGTGAGGCCAGCATCGCGCGCCTCCACGAGGGCTTCGAGGGCGCCGCCGGGACCAAGCGCCACTTCCTGCTCGTGCGTTTCGGCCAGGTTGTGCAGTTGGATCAGGTCCACGTGATCCACACCGAGTCGGTCCAGCGAGCGCGCCAGGCTGTCACGAGCGCCGGCGTAGGTGCGCTCGCCGGTCTTGGTGGCGAGGAAGAACGTGCCGGGATGGCGTTTCAACCAGGGTGCAATGCGAAGTTCCGAGTCCCCGTAGCCGGCAGCGGTGTCGATGTGGTTGACGCCGAACTCGAGCAGGATGTCGAGCACTTGGTCGGCGCGTTCCTGCTTCATGCGGCCAAGACCGGCAGCGCCGAAGATCGTGCGCGTGCTGAAGTGGCCGGTGGCACCGAATTCGATTCGCTCGATCATGGGGCGGGATCGTGGATCTGCACGGCGTCGATGAGCCTCGCGGTGGCGCGCTTGGCGAGCCCCTCGTTGAGGGAGCCGGAGCGGAAGCCGCCGAGGTCCAGTGCCACGTAACGATAGCCGGCCGCCTTGATCGCGGTTTCGACCTCGCTGTGCAGTTCGATGGCGCGTGGCAGGTCCTCCACCGGCAGTTCGACCCGGGCGACTTCCTCGTGGTGGCGCACGCGGTATTGCACGAACCCAAGCTCGGCCAAGGCGTCTTCCGCGGCTTCCACCTGCGCAAGTCGTTCCTCGGTGATGTGCGAGCCGTAGGGGAAGCGGCTCGACAGGCAGGCGGCCTGGGGCTTGTCGGCGTTCTCGAGGCCAAGGTGGGTCGCCAGGGCTCGAATGTCGGCCTTGGCGAAGCCGGCATCCACCAGCGGGGAGACCACTTGGTAGTTCTTTGCGGCGATGAGGCCGGGGCGATGGTCGCCCAAGTCATCGGTGTTGGTGCCGTTCAGGACGTGGTCGAAGCCTTCATCGGCGGCGATGCGCTCCAGGGATTCGTACAGCGAAGTCTTGCAGTGGAAGCAGCGATTGACCGGATTGGCGCGATAGTCCGCCTTGGTCAACTCGTCGGTGACGATGACTCGGTGCTGCATGCCCCAACGTTCGGCCAGTTCCGTCGCGAGCTTGAGATCGCTGCGCTTGAGGCTCAGGGACCCCGAGGTGACGGCTAGGGCGTTCGCGCCCAGCGTCTCGGCGGCGACGTAGGCGACCAGCGAGCTATCCACCCCGCCGGAGAACGCCACGAGCACCCGGCCATAGGCGCGGATGTCCGCCCTGAGGCGCTCGTGCTTGGCTTGGAGTTCTGCGTTCACAACCGGTTAATCATACTGGCGAGAAAGCCGGCGCCGAAACCGTTGTCGATGTTCACCACCGAGACGCCGGACGCGCAACTGTTCAGCATGCCGAGAAGAGCTGCGAGGCCACCAAACGCAGCGCCATAGCCGACGCTGGTGGGAACCGCGATGACGGGCTTGTCGATCAGGCCCCCGACCACGCTCGGCAACGCTCCTTCCATGCCAGCGACGACGACGACGACGCGGGTGCGGCGGATTTCCTCCACCCGCGCGAGCAGCCGATGCACACCGGCCACGCCCACGTCGCTGACGCGCAGCACCGGATTGTCGTAGAACTCGGCGGTTAGGGCAGCCTCTTCGGCGACGGGGCGATCCGAGGTGCCGGCGGAAACCACGGCGACAGACGTGGTCGCGGTTTCGCGCGGCTGCGGTTTCAGCGTCAGCAGGCGGGCGTCGGGATGGTGCGTGGCGCCCGGCCATTCGGTCAACACGGTTTGTGCGGCTTCGGATGAGACTCTAGTGGCGAGCGCATTGTGGCCACGGCCGACCACGGCGCCGAAGGCGGCGGCCACCTGCTGCGGCGTCTTGTGCTCGCCGTACACCACCTCGGCGGCACCGGTGCGACGCAGGCGGTCGTGGTCGATGGTGCTGTGGCCGAGGTTCTCGAGATAGGCCGCGTCGATCTGCCTCGCCGCATCGGCGGCGGAAACTTCGCCAGCGGCGACCTTGGCAAGGATGTCGGCAACGTCCGTCATCGCGCCAGCGTCTCGGCAATCTCGCGGTCGATGCGTGCCTTGAGGGAGAGATACTCCTCGCCCCTGCTGGCCGCCAGCGCGGCGATGTCGTCGTGTTCGGACTTCCAGCGGCTGCTGCCGTCTGGGAGCGTTGCGACCTTGACGCGCACCTCGCCGAGCGACGTGGCAATGCGGCGTTCCTGCCGTGGCAACATCCGCTTCTCGACGCGATGCTGGCGCACGCCGATGGTGGTGGAGGCGCGAAACATGCGCTCGGTGACGGCGTCGAGACAGGCGTCGTCCACGAGGACGGAGACCTTGGTGCCGGGGCGCGACTTCTTCATCACGATGGGGGTTAGGTACACGTCCCGCGCGCCGGCAGCAAACAGCGTGTCCACCAGCGGTGCGAAGGCCTCTGCGCTCATGTCGTCGATGTTGCATTCGACGAGGATGTTCGATTCCTGTTCGAGTGCGGTGGAAGACGTGCCGAGGGTGGCGCGCAGCACGTTGGGCACGGCGAAGTCCTTCTGCCCCAAGCCGTAGCCGATGCGCTCGGGCACGAATCCGCTCGGCGGCGCGAACTCGGTCACCGAGTGCTTGAGGATGGCGGCGCCGGTGGGCGTGGTGGCCTCGCCGTCCACGCGGCCATAGGTGCAGGGAACGCCGGTGAGGAGGCGAGCGGTGGCGGGCGCCGGCACCGGCATGAGGCCGTGCGCGCAGCGCACCATGCCGCTGCCGACCTCCACCGGTGCCGCGTGGATGTCTGTGATGCCGAGCCAGTCGAGGCCGATGGCGCTGCCGACGATGTCGACGATAGCGTCGGTGGCGCCGACTTCGTGGAAATGCACCTCCTCTACGCCGATGCCGTGTACGGCGGCCTCCGCTTCCGCCAGTGCCGTGAAGGTGCCGACGGCACGGTCGGTGACGGTGGGGGAAAGGGAGGCGCGATCGATGATGTCGCGAATGGTGGAGAGGTGGCGGTGCGGGCGAGGGATGTCTGGCTTCAGTCGCACCGTCGCCTTGGTGCCGGTGATGCCCATCTTGGTGTCGGGTTCGGCAACGAGCTCGAATTCATCGACGAGTTCGAGCTTGCCGAGTTCCGCGCGCAAGTGTTCGATGGGCACGCCGAGATCGATCAGCACGCCCAAGTGCATGTCCCCAGAGATGCCGGAGAAGCACTCGTAGTAAAGGGTGTTTCCGGTGCCAGCACCCATGGGTTACCTCCCCCTCTTCCGCGAGCGTCGACCTTTCCGGAGGGAGGGCGTCCCGCCCTTCATCGCGCTGCAAGGCGCGTCCTCTTGCAGAGGCCAGCACAGACCAATGGGTTGAGCTAGGAGCCGGCGCCACAGGAACCATCGAGTCGAAGGAGGGAGCGAACGTCCTTTCGCAGTTTTCGCGCTAGCGAAAACTGCCAGAGCGCCGCGAAGCGGCGCTAGCGCGCCTTGGCGGGCACGGTGGAGGGCGGGACGCCCTCCCTCCGATGGGGTCCACAATTGCGGCACCGTGGCAGATCGTGGAAGACGCGCCTGTGGGCGCAGGGAAGGCACGATGCCTTCCCTCCGGGGGGACATACAGGAAGTCCGCAGGTTGCTGGCGTCTGCTACGCCAGCATTTCGTGCGTCGGCGCGCAGAGTTCGGCCAGCGGCAGGCCGTGGGTGCAGGCGTTGGCGCAAGGTTCGCCGCTGCACGAAAGGCATGCTTCGCCGTTCGTCTCCAAAAGGGCGTATTCCTCGCGAGCGAACGGCACGTCGCGGTAGTCGGTGGCGTACATGCGCGTGCGCATGAGGTCTGGGATGGGCACGCCGTAGGGGCAGGCGCTGGAGCAATCGTTGCAGGCGAAGCGGCAGTAGCTGGCGCCGTGCTGCTTGGCGTAGCGTTCGAGCAACTCCATGTCGCCGGCGGCGAGTTCCTCGTAGCCGGAAGCGCCGAGGTATTCGTCGATCGTCGCCTCTTCGCGCATCGTCACGATGAGCGCGTCCACGTTGGGATTGGAAAGCACCCAGCGGAAGGCGGCCTGGGCGAAGGTGGCATCACCGGTCTCGTACGGCCGCATGTCATTCAGGCGCGCGCCCATGAGCGTCTTCATGGCGATGACGCCGACATCGAGCTCCTTGGCGCGGGCAAGCCGTTCGGGCAGCGTGGGGTGCTTGGCCACCCAGTCCACCCAGCGGGTGAGGTTTTCGTAAAACTTCGGGTCTTCGCCGAAGGTGTGGGCAACCAGGATCACGTCGGCCATGTCCTGGTCGAAGGCATAGTCGAGGCAGTCGAGCAGGTAGCCGGCGTGGCCCGACATGCCGGCGAAGCGGATCTTGCCCTGCTCCTTGGCCTTGTCGATGAAGGCATGCCATTCGGGATTGCTGAGCACCGCCACGTCGTTGACCGCGTGGTTCATGAAGATGTCCACGTAGTCCGTCTGCAGCCGCTTGAGGGATTCGTCAAGGCGCCCCATGAGGGACTCACGGCTCGAATCGGGTTCCGTCACCGCCTTCGAGGTGATGATGACTTGATCGCGCTTGTCCTTCAGCACCTTGCCGAGCACCTGCTCGGACTCGGTACGGGCGTAACCCTCTGCCGTGTCGAAGTAGTTGATGCCTCGGTCCAGGGCGTGATGCACCAAGTGGTCCTGCCCGAGTCGCAGCGTGGAGGCGCCGAAGGAGATGTCGGACATCTCAAGCCCCGTGCGCCCCAGGGTGACGTAGCGCTTCACCTCGGCTGAAGACTGACGCTCGGTGGCGTGGCCCTTGGCTGCGAAAGGCAACGCTGTGGCGGCGGCACCTATGCGAAGGAAGTCGCGACGGTTCGTGTTCAGGCTCGACATGGCACCCTCCCGGAGCCGGTCCCGCGTTGGAGAATCGCGTAGCTTAACAGGCTGCCGTGGAGGCTGCCGGGCTTCGTCGCCTGTGGCGGTCGGGCTCGCCTACCAGGAGTTGCGCAGTTCGCGCAGGCGCAGGAATACGTCCTTGGGGGAAGGTTCTCGCGGCAGGTCCGGGAAGCTGTCCCGGAGTCGGGCGATCACCGAGGGGCTGCGCAGACGGAAGAAGGTGTTGATGCTGCGCTCCTGGGCGATGGTGGTGACCATCGCGTTGTCCGGGTCGTGGCTGTCCTCGAGCTCTGCGAGCAGGTCGGCGGCGGCTTGGTTGTCCGGTTCGCGGTCCAGCGTGAAGGCGAGGTTGTTGGTGATGTAGTCGTGGCCCGGATAGATGCGGGTGTCGTCGCCGAGAGCGTCGAGTTGCGCGACGAAAGTTTGGTAGAGCTCTTCTGGATGGCCCCCGCCGTGGCAGTTGCCGGCGCCGGCGTTGAACAGGGTGTCGCCGCAGAAGAGCGCTGGCGTTTCGGTGCGGGACAGCAGGCAGACGTGGCTCATGGTGTGGCCCGGGGTGTCTAGGGCCACAAGCTCCACGGAAGAGCCGACCTTCACGACATCGCCGGCCGAGAGCCCCACGTCCATGCCGTCGATGCGAGCGCCGGCGTTTTCGTGCGCCAGAAGGCTCGCGCCTGTGGCCTCGATGACGGGGCCGTTTCCGCCCGTGTGGTCGCCGTGCTCGTGGGTGTTGAGCACCTGGGTGATGCGCCAGCCCCGCTCCTGGGCGGTGGCGAGGCAGCGTTCGTGGTCGAGGGGGTCCACCGCCAAGGCTGCCCCGGTTTCGGAGCAGGCGATCAGGTAGTTGAAGTTCCGGTAGGCGTTCCGGGTCCAGATCTGTTCGACGATCATCATGTTTGTTTATCCGGTCAAATCGGTCGGTCGCCGGCAACCGTAACGCGGTAGCCGGAGCGCACTTCGGGGTAGTAGTCCCACATGGCGTGGTGTTGAACGCAGCGGTTGTCCCACATGGCGACGGACCCCGGCTGCCAGCGAAAGCGGCATTGGAACTGCGGCTTGGCGACATGCGCGTAAAGGAACGCGAGCACCGCATTGCCCTCGTCCTGCGGCACGTCACACAGCCGGGTGGTGAACACCGAGTTGACGAACAACGCCTTGCGTCCCGTGCGGGGATGCGTGCGGATCACCGGGTGTTCCGCATGGGGATACTCGCGTTTGCTGTCGTCGTATCCGATGCGACGGTTTCTGTCGCGATAGTTCGGTCCGCCGTCGTGCTCTGCGCGCAAGCCGCCGAGATACTCCTGCATGGCTGGAGAAAGCGCGTCGTAGGCTGCGTACATGCTGGAGAACAGGGTGTCGCCGCCACCGCTCTGCGGCAGCGTGTGCAGGCGCAGGATCGACAGCATCGGCGGTTCGGCGTCGCAGCTCACATCCGAATGCCACCTATCGCCGGCCGTGCGCTTGGTGTTGGCGTCGGCGTGAACCTTCAGCACTTCGGGATGGCCCGGTGCCCCTGGCGGCGCACTCGGATGAATGTGCAGCGGCCCGAAGCGCAAGCCCAGCGCCTTGTGCTGGTCGAGCTGCATTTCCTGGTCGCGGAAGAACAGCACCTGATGGGCGAGCAGCGCCGCTTCGACATCCGCGAAGCGGTCGTCGTCGATGGTCGCAAGCTCCACACCGTGGATTTCTGCCCCGATGATCGGGGTGAGCGGTTCGATTTCCATGCGCGGGATTGTACGCCCGGTTCCGGTCAGAACTGGAACTCCGGCAATTGCACCGTCAAGCCATCGAGCTCGTCCGTGACGGGAATCTGGCAGGAGAGGCGGGACGTGGCCGAACGTTCCGGATTGAGGTCGAGCATCTGCTCCTCGGTTTCGCCGGGCGGGCCGAGCGCCGCATAGGCCTCGTCCGTCAGCATCACGTGACAGGTGGCGCAGGCGCATTCGCCGCCGCAATCCGCGTCGATGCCGGGAACCAGGTTGTCGACGGCAGCAAGCATGAGGGAGTGGCCGTTCTGGGCCTCAACCTCGTGCTCGGTGCCGTCGTGCTCGATAAAGCGGATGCGGGTCACTTGCTGATCCAAGCGGCGTCGCGCTTTTCGCGGAAGGCGGCCATGCCCTCTGCGCCTTCGTCGCTGCGGAACATGCGCCCGCTCCACTCGGCGGTCTCGCGGAAGCCCTCCTCGATGGAAAGCTCCGGCACGCGTCGCACGAGCTTCTTGCATTCCACCACCGCAATGGGACCGCCGCGGTTGATCATGTCGATCTCTTCGCCTACGGCGGCTTCGAGTTCCTGCCTCGGCACGGCGCGATGTGCGAAGCCCATTTCCACCGCTTCTGCGCCGGTGAAGCGGGCGCCGGTGACGAACAGCCGCATGCCGTGGTGGCGGCCGAGCTTGGGCAGGCACACGACGGAGATCACTGCCGGAATCACGCCAATGCGAACCTCGCTGAAGCTGAACTGCACCTCCTCGGCGGCGATGACGATGTCGGAGGCGCCAACGAGGCCCAACCCACCGGCAAAGGCCGCGCCGTTCACTGCCGCGATCACCGGCTTGGGGCTTTCCATGATGGTGGTGAGCACCTGCGGATAGGGCACGGAGCTGCGCCCCTCGATGCTTGCGCCGGGTGGGCTCTTGAGGTCGGCACCGGCGCAAAAGGCTGGGTCGGTGCCCGTGATGACGATGGAACGCACCTTTTGGTCGGCGTTGGCGGCAAGCAGGTTGTCGTAGAGCTCCGCCACGAGAACGGCAGACAGCGCATTGCGATTCTGCGGCCGATTGAGCGTGATCCAAGCGGCGCCATCACGAACTTCGTACAGCGTGGCTTCAAGGTCCGGCACGGGCTTCTCCTTCAAGTGTGCGCGCCTTGTCGGCGCGTCGACTGTAGCTTTGCGTACAGGCAATCTGGGTTAGGCAAGGAAGTCTGTCGCTTTGTGGGGGGAGCGGCAAGGGGTGGCTGGCACCACGGTGGGGCCGTGCGCCTTGAGGGGCATGTTGTGGTAGTCGCCGGGACGCGCCAGCGTGTTCGCCCGGTGCTCGCGCCAGAGTTCACCGAACCAGGCTGGCACCGGCTCGTCGCCGCACTGCGCGGCG
>VXSY01000169.1 GCA_009837725.1 Gammaproteobacteria bacterium
CATCGGATCCTCGTGAAACAAGGGGTTATGCATTTTGTTCCATGCGAGGGAGGGCAGCTTGCCCTCCAACGCTTCCGAAGGGCGCACAGGACTCGAGACGTGGGCTTGAGAGGGAGCCGAGCCGCGACGCTTTACGCCTACGGAATCCCCACCATCTCCGTGTCCGAGCGCAAGACGGCCATGCGCTCTCCGTCCACCCAGCGCTCCATGCCGTCGGGCTTGATGTGTTCTCGGTAGGCGGCCCAGCCATCGGCGTTCGGGAAGTAAAGCTCTGCCATGCCGGCGTAGGGCTCCTCCTCCGGCGTCATGCTGTGGCTGACGACGTAGCGGAAGCCACCGACGGCCTCCATGGTTCCCTGCACGTTCGGCACATGCACGTCGAGCCAATGGCGGAAGAACTCGTCGTAGTCCGTGCCCTGCTTCGCCGCCACGAGGAACGTCATCTTGAAGAAGCCGGAGCGGGTCATGGGATACGGCGCGTTCAGCGTCAGCGCGGTGGTGTCGAGTTCGCCGTCCATCACCACATATTCCGTCGTCGCCCACGGCACGTAGGGCTCCGCCTTCTGCTGGAAGGTGTCGCTCGGCTCCCAGCCGTGGGGCGTTCGGGGGCGCCGCAAGGGCGCGTCCCACCAAAGCTGCGCCACGCCGTCCCAAACATGCTCGCCATCCGCACCGGCGTCGAACAGGGTTGCGAAATAGCGCCGCGCAAAGCGCCGCCCGCGCACGGCTTGATCCTTCTGCGACTGAATCACCGCCGGCATGTGGTTGGCGAACCAATGCACGAGAAGCTCCTCGCGCGACGTGTCGGGCTTGCGCTTGATGAGAAACAGCATCTTCGCGCCGGGGGTTTCCTGCACCATTGAATTGCTCCTTTCGGGGTCGGCATCAAGTGCACGATAGTGCGGCCCGGGCGGCAAGGCCATAGCGTCAGCGCCGTCGCGCCACCATCAGCGTCACTTCCTGGGTCAGCACCACGTTGCCGTCGTCGTCCGTCACGGTGTCGGCGAGGGTGATGATGCCGATGTTGGGCCGGCTTGCGGACTCGCGTCGGTCGATGCAGCGGGTGCGATAGGTGAGGGTGGTGCCGGCGCGGGCGGGACTCGGCAGACGCAGCTTGTCCTTGCCGAGCATGGCGACGACGCGAATCGGGTCCTTGAAGTCGAAGAACAGGCGCGTGCAGATGGCGAACACGTGCGCGGAGGAGGCCACGAGGCCGCCGAAAGGGGACTTGACCGCGGCTTCCGGGTCGGTGTGGAACGGCTGCGGGTCCCAAGCCTTGGCGAACTCGATCACGTCCGCCTCGGTCAAGGCGAAAGTGCCGATTTCGGCCTCGTAATCGTCCGGGATGTCGTCGAAGTAGCGCACCGCCCGAGGTCAGGATGCGCTTGCCGGCTGTGGCACGAGACCAAGCCCGTCGAACATCGCCATGTCGTCGTCGAAGGCCGGGTTCGGCGTCGTCAGCAATTGGTCGCCGCAGAAGATGGAGCTGGCCCCGGCCATGAAGCAGAGCGCCTGGGCCTCTTCGCTGAGGTCTGTACGCCCTGCGGACAGCCGCACGACGGAAACGGGCATCAGGATGCGCGCCACGGCGATGCAGCGGGCGAGTTCGAGCGGCGACAGGCGCGGCGTGCCGGACAGGGGCGTGCCATCCACCTGCACGAGGTTGTTGATGGGCACGGACTCTGGATGCTGCGGCAGGTTGGCGAGTTGGCGCAGCAGCTCGGCGCGGTCCGCTCGGCTCTCGCCCATGCCGACGATGCCGCCGCAACAGACGTGGATTCCCGCCTCTCGCACGTGAGACAGGGTGTCGAGGCGGTCCTGATAGTTGCGCGAGGTGATGATCTCGCCGTAGTACTCGGGCGAGGTGTCGAGGTTGTGGTTGTAGTAGTCGAGACCAGCGGCGGCGAGTTCGCCCGCCTGGTCACCAGTGAGCATGCCCAGGGTGACGCATGTTTCCATGCCACCGATGTCCTTCACGGCGCGCACGAGTTCGGCCACCTTGCTCGTCTGCGAGTTGGTTGGGCTGCGCCAGGCCGCACCCATGCAGAAGCGTGTGGCGCCGGCGTCCCGCGCTCGGGTGGCGGCCGTCACCACGTCTTCGAGCGGCAGCAAGCTATGGGCGTCGAGACCGGTATCGTAGTGGACGCTTTGCGGGCAGTACTTGCAGTCCTCGGGACAGCCGCCGGTCTTGATGCTGAGCAGCGTGCTCACCTGCACCTCGTTGGCGGCGTGGTGGCGTCGATGCACCGCCTGGGCCCGGAACAGCAGGTCGTTCATCGGTGCCTCGAACAGCGCCTCCACCTCGTCGCGTCGCCAGTCGTGCCGAACATCGGTCATGGAGTGCCTTCCTGCTTGCTGCACGGCACCGGCCAGTGGCAGGCGGTGCGGGTGGAACGGTAGTCAGCTTTGGTGCGCAAGTGTAGGATACGCGCCCTGCCGACGCGCCCGTGTGCCGGCAGCCATCGGAGTGTAGCTCAGTCTGGTAGAGCACCGTCTTCGGGAGGCGGGGGCCGCCGGTTCAAGTCCGGCCACTCCGACCACGCACCCTCTTCTGCCTTCGTGTTCGCCGTCCTCCAGCCGTGCGTGGGCGGGTACACTCCGCATCGTCCGATGGCCAAATGTCACGGGAGCCGGATGCCTGCTGTTCATGATCGTGGGGGATTGCCCACGGACCAGCCAATCGATCGCTCCGAGCACGAGTGGGCGGATTGGGAGTATGTGGCCAACGCGTTGGTCGGCGTCCTGCGTCGGCACGAGGTCATCAACGTAGACGAACTGCGGCGCGGCATCGAGGCGATGGTGCCGGCGGAGTACGAGTCGAGCAGCTACTACGAGCGCTGGTCCGCGTCCATCGAGACCTTGTTGGTGGAGAAGGGCGTGCTCGCCGCGGCCGAGATCGATGCCGTGGCCGCAGAAATGGATAGGCGATGGGGCTAGGAGCATGCGTCGTGGACATGGCGCCGTAGCGTCATTTCCACGACGCAGGGTCATACGGAGGTGGGGGCTGGGGCCAAACCCCGAGCGCAACGAGGGGTTTTGGCGGCGCTAGCAGCCTGTCGGACTTTGCTGTCTGACATGAACAGACGGTCGATGGGGT
>VXSY01000256.1 GCA_009837725.1 Gammaproteobacteria bacterium
GCTCGGGGTCTGGCCCCAGCCCCCACCTCCCCATGACCTTGCACCGCACGCGCGGCGCTCCCGCGCCGCCCCTGCCGTGCAAGCTCTCGGTGCCCTCCCCCTGAGGCCCTCGCTAGCAGGGACTGCTTTGCTCGTCTCAAAGCGGCAAGGCGCTTTCTTCAACATCGCTGTCCATTGCAGCCGGGATTGCCCATACTCGCACGCTTTTCGGCGCCAGCAAGGGAGCTTGGCATGGCAGATGGCTATCGGGTGATCGGGTCGGAGGAATCGCCCTATTCGGTCAAGGTGCGGTCGTACTTCCGCTACAAGAACATCGACCATGAGTGGCTGGAGCGCGGGGCTGCCGGCGACCTCTTCACCAAGCACGCCCGCCTGCCCCTGGTGCCGCTGGTGGTGACGCCGGACGACACCGGCATTCAGGACTCCACCCCCATCATCGAGGCGATGGAGGAGCGCTTCCCGAACCCCTCGATCCACCCCGACGAGCCCATCGCCGCCTTCGTTTCCGCGCTGCTCGAGGAGTTCGGCGACGAATGGGGCAACAAATGGATGTTCCACCTTCGCTGGGCGCGGGAGATCGACCAGATGACGGTGTCGCGCCGCTTTGCCCAGCGCAGCGCGCCGCCGGAGCAGGTGGAGGAGGCGGCCAAGGCCATCCGCGAGCGCATGGTGCCGAGGGTGTGGTTCGTGGGCGCGAACGAGGTCACCGCGCCACAGATCGAGCAGTCGTTTCGGGACACGTTGGCACTGCTCGATGCCCATCTCGCCGGCCGCACACACCTCTTCGGCGGCCGGCCGGCGTTTGCAGACTTCGCACTCTGGGGACAGATCTACAACGCCGGCCGCGACCCCACAGGCGACAGTTGGGTGCAGCCGCACTCCCACGTCGTGCAGTGGATCGAGCGCATGTTGACCCCCGCTGCCAGCGGCGACTTCGAGCCTTGGGCCGCGCTCGCACCAACGCTGACGCCGCTCCTCGGCGATCAGGTGGCTGGCGTGTTCCTGCCCTGGAGCGTCGCCAACGCCGCCGCCATCGCCGCCGGGGAGGAGGAGTTCGAAGTGACGCTCAAGGGCCAGCGCTGGGTGCAGAAGCCGCAGAAGTACCACGCCCGCAGCCTCGCTGCGCTCCGCGCCAAATACGCCGCGGCAGCGGGCGACCCCGAGCTCGATGCCCTGCTCGACGCCACCGGCTGCCGCAGCTATCTCGTCGGATGAGGTAGGCGGATGAAGCCCCCCGTGACCAGCACCACCGTGCGCGACATTCTCCTGCGCATCGCCGTGGTGGGCCTTGGCCTGTGGATTGCCGGCGAGATCGTCCCCGGCGTCACCATCGAGGGTCTTCCCACCCTCGTCATGGCGGCGGCAGTGCTCGGTTTCCTCAACGCCATCGTCAAGCCCATCCTGGTGTTGCTGTCGTTGCCATTCATCCTCATCACGCTCGGGCTCTTTCTGTTCGTGCTGAACGCCGCGACCTTCGCCCTTGCGGCTTGGCTCTTCGAAGGGTTCCGGGTGGCCGGCTTCGGCTCGGCCTTGCTCGGCTCCATCGTCGTGAGCATCGCGTCATGGGCCGTCGCAGTCCTGATTCGTGACGATCGCCGCCGAACACCGTCCTAGCCGGAGGGTGAGCGCAAGCGAACCCGTAGGCCAGCAGTTCGCGCAGCGAACTGCCAACGCGCCCGTCAGGGCGCGCTAGCGCGCTCTACGAGCGCGTCGGCAGTTGCTTCGCAACTGCTGGCCTACGGGTTCGCGTACGCTCACCCTCCGGCTAGGAGCCAGCGCCGTTTCCTACGGCGCAGCCTCCTAGCACGGATTCATCTCGACGCCGAGTCAACACCAACGTGCCGGCGGGATGGCGCGGTCCCACACGCCACTCGAAGCGAGGGCCCATCACGCTCCTCCCGCCGAAGGCGAAGCAACCAAGGGCCAGAACGTGCAACCAGCCCTCACTCCGCGAGACGGGCCTGTCGGTGACGTGGCAACAGCCTGTTTCCTGGACGTCGTCGGCCGGCATTCTCGCCGGTGGAACTGCGGGGGCGTCCTTGCCCGCCACCACACCCCAGGGCGGGCATAGAATCCCTTGCCAACATCCAACGCAAGGGTCCGCCATGACCATTCAGCTCCGCCAAATCTGCCTCGTCGCCCGGGAACTCGATTCCACCATTGACGATTTCGAGGCCATCTTCGGCATCCACCGCTGCTACGTGGACGACGGCGTCGGCAAGTTCGGGCTCGTCAACACGCTGCTGCCCATCGGCAGGAACTTTCTCGAAGTGGTGGTGCCGGTGGAGGAGAACACCGCCGCCGGGCGGTATCTCGACCGCCGCAACGGCGACGGCGGCTACATGGTCATCTGCCAGGCGGACTCGAAGGAGAACCAACAGGCAACGCGCGGACGGGCGCTCGACAATGGCGTCCGCATCGCCTGGGAAGTGGAGCGCGAGGCGTGGAACATCTGCCAGATCCACCCAGGCGACATGAAGGCCGCCTTCTTCGAGGTCGATTGGGACGGCTCGCTGGGCGAGGACGAGGCGGATTTCGAAGGCAACTGGGAGCCCGCCGGCGGCCGCCAGTGGGAGGACAAGGTGGACCAAACCACAACCATCGACTATGCGGCCGTCGAGTTGCAGGCACCGGACCCCGTGGACTTGGCCGAGCTATGGGGCAAGGTTGCCGGGCTCCCGGTGCGCCGAGTAGGTGCGACCCTGCACATGGCCCTCAACAACGTCGATGTTCGTTTCGTTGAAGCCGCCGACGGTCGCGGCGCCGGTCTCGGGGGCTTGGACCTGCGCGTGGCGGATCGCCAGAGCATTCTGGCAGCAGCGCGGCAGCGCGGCGCCTACGTCGCAGACGACGAAGTGCATGTCTGCGGCGTCCGCTTTCGGCTGGTGGATTGACGAGCGAAGGCCTCCTGAAGCGAGCAACGCTGCGCACATCCGCAAGGAAAGCGTGTAGGCTTGTTTTCGGGAATCCGAGTCCCGTGCGTCCCTGCCTTTGGGGGGTCAAGCGGAAAAGTGCAACGGCAGTGCGAGAACTTTGGCCCGCTCTCGCGCGATGCGCCGATGCAAACGGCGAATTGGTGCCCCAGCCGG
>VXSY01000182.1:0-24895 GCA_009837725.1 Gammaproteobacteria bacterium
AAGCTCGACAGGATGATAGGTCGGCTTGGGCTGCGGGAAGAAGCGTCGTCCGAAGGTGATGGTTCTTGTGGCGCTGGCATCCTCTCGGACTTGGCACGGGCCTCCTGGAGGGAGGGCGTCCCGCCCTCCAAGCGTGCCGAAGGCGCGCACGCAGCGAAGCCGGCCAAGGCCACCCAACCCGCGTCCCAGACAACGCCAACAAGCGCCAGCCTCAAAACAACGCCACCAATGGGGACTTAGCCCGGGTCTCTGGAGGGCGAGACGCCCTCCCTCCGGGTCCGCCGTTGGTTTTGCTATGGCTGTCCGCCGGCGCTGACGTAGAACTCGACCAGCGCCTGCTTGTCGGCGTCCGACAGTGATTCGTACTTGCTTTCCATTTTGGGGACCATGCGACGAGTTTTGTCGTCGAAGGCCTGGAACTGGGAGGTCAGGTAATCGCGCCATTGGCCGGCGAGGATGGCGAGGTCTGCTTCGGGGATGCTGCCGCCCTCGATGTGGCATTTGGCGCACTTGACCCTGTGCACGGCCTCGCCGCGCTGGGCGCGTCGGGAGTCGAAGGGCTGGGCGTGCGGCATCCAGGTCTTGCCGGCGTAGTGCAGCGCGACGGCTTCTAGCTCTTCGTCGGTGATCGCCCGACTCACTTCCACCATGTCGGTCTCGGTGCCGTCGGCGCGCTCCATGCGCCGACCTTCGCGCAGGCCGTCGCGGTAGGTTTGCATCAGGTCCATGATGGCGAACTCCGAGAATCCGGCAATGGAGGGGATGTCGGGCTTCTCGCTGCGGCCGCCGGTGCCGTGGCAGTCGTCGCAGGCGCTCGCGAGGTCGGCTCCGTCCAACTGGGCGGCGGTGGGGACGGCGAGTGCAATGCAAATGCAGAGCGACGCCCGTCGTGCGGCTACGCTTGTGCGGCTGTCCGGTGTTGTTGACACTGTGTGGCGTGGTGCGCGAAGCGTGAGCAGATGGTGTGGAGGGTTCATCATTCACCGGGATAGCCGCGTTGGGCAAGGCCGCCAAAAATGGGGTTCGCGGTGGGGTTTGCGCTTGAGCGATGATGTGCTCGTGCCAGCCGATGGGGCCCCGCCTATGGAGGCGCGCCTCGGATTGCTCGCGCTGCTGGTGGCGGGGCTGGTCGGCATCCGGGTGGCTTCATGGGCCGGCGAGTGGGTGCATGGCTGGAACGCCACCTGGCTCGGCGCACGGGTCACCGCCGACATCCGTGCCGAGCTCTACCACCGGCTGGAGATGCTCTCGCTGCCCTTCTACGACAAGCATCCGGTGGGCTCGCTGATTGCCCGGGCAACCCGCGATGTGCAGATGCTGCAAGGGTTTCTGATCGATGGGGTGCCCTATCTCGTCACCAATCTGCTGACGCTGGTGGGCATCCTTGCGCTGATGGTCGGCATGAGCCTGCACCTCAGCCTCTACGTCCTCCTTCCGGTTCCCTTGATCCTGCTCTGGGGCGCGTTCTATTGGTCGCGGCTGCGCATGCTGTTCACGCGCCTGATGCAGTCTTGGGGGCGTCTGACGGATCGCACGGTCGAGACGCTCACGGGCATTCGCGTCGTGAAGGCGTTCGCGCAGGAAGCGCGGGAGATCGGTTCCTTCAACGTCGCCAACGGCGGCATACGCGCCGCCGGCATCCGCGTGAAGCTGCACCAGGGCATTTTCTTCGCCACGATGGCGCTCATCACGGCGCTTGGCATGATGCTGGTATGGGGCGTCGGTGGGCAGCAGGTGCTCGATGGCGCCATAACCCTCGGTACGCTGGTGGCCTTCTATTCCTACATGTGGATGTTCCTCGGCCCGATTCAATGGCTCGGCGAGATGAACGACCACATGTCCCGCGCGTTCGCGAGCGCCGAGCGCATCTTCGAGATCATCGACGCGCCGCCTGAAGGCGCCATCGAGGGTGCGGTGATGAAGCGGCCCCCGATCGCGGGGCACGTGCACCTCTCAGATGTCACCTTCGGCTACGACAAGAGCAAGCCCGTGCTCAAGGGCGTGGATCTGGAACTGCGACCCGGCGAAATGGTGGGCATCGTCGGCCGCTCCGGCGTCGGCAAGACCACCATCGTCAACCTGATCGCCCGCTTCTACGACCCGGACCAGGGCAGCGTGGAGGTCGACGGCATAAACGCGCGCGAGATGGACCCGGGGCACCTCCGCTCGCACATCGGCATGGTGCTGCAGGAGCCGTTGCTTTTCTCCGGCACCATCGCCGACAACATCGGCTACGGCAAGCCCGGCGCCACCTTGGCCGAGATCATGGACGCCGCCCGCGCCGCCAATGCCCACAACTTCATCATGGCAAAGCCGGACGGCTACGAGACGCCGGTGGGGGAGAAAGGCACCGGGCTTTCCGGCGGCGAACGGCAGCGGATTTCCATTGCGCGCGCCATCCTGCGCGATCCGCGCATCCTCATCTTCGACGAGGCCACGGCTTCCGTGGATGTGGAGACGGAGCGGCACATTCAGGTGGCCCTCGAACGATTGATGCAGGGCCGCACCACCATCGCCATCGCCCATCGCCTCTCCACACTGCGGGATGCAAGTCGCATCGTGGTCATAGAAGACGGCCGCATCAGTGAACAGGGCTCTCATGCCGAACTCATGGAAAAGCGAGGCACGTTTCACGAACTGGTGCAGATGCAGCAGGCCACGTCCGAGATCATCGCGGTGGCGGACTGATGGCGGCTTTCGACCAGGCATTGCCACCGCGAGTCCGGCAGCGGGTCGAAGCCCAGAACGGGGGGCCGGTTGCGACTGTTGCGTGCCTTGCCAGCGACATGGCCACTGCCGGACGGTTTGGTCAGCAGTGGTTGGTGGTGACTCGCGAGGCGGTGTACCGAATCGGCGAACGGCCCGAGGACGACCGCCGCTTGCCCGTCGACGCCATCACCGAAGTCGAAACCGTCAATCGCGTCGGCGCCGAAGTGTTGCGGCTGGGCACGCAAGATGGCCCGCCGCTTGAGATCGTCCACTCGAGGTCGCTCGCATTTGCGTTTGGCGAAGCCGCCGAGGCGGTGCGGAGGCTCTTAGGCGAGAAGGAGCCCAACCTGCCGCACGAGGTGGACGACGCCCGCTGTAGCCGATGCAAGCGCCTGCTGCCGGAACGCGGGGGCATCTGCCCCGCCTGTATCCGCAAGCGCGACACCTTGCTGCGGCTCTTGCGCCTCGTGCTGCCGTATCGCTGGCCGGCGCTGGCGCTCTTGGGCCTCACGGCTTGCGGGTCGCTGCTCGGCCTTGCGCCGCCCTACATCACCAAGCGCATCGTCGATGATGTGCTCACCGCCGATGGCAGCACCGGCCTTCTGCTTGCTTTTGTTGGGGCTCTCGCCGGCATCGCCGTGCTCGCTTGGGGCATCGAAATCCTGCGCCGGTGGCTGAACGGCATCGTTGGCTTCCGCGTCTCCGAGCAACTGCGGGCAGACCTCTTCCGAGCGCTGCAGTTCCTGCCGCTTCGGTTCTACGACCGCCGCAAGGTGGGCTCGCTCATCTCTCGCGTCAACACCGATTCCGAGCTCGTCGAGTTGCATCTCATCTTCGATGCGCCGTTCATCCTTTCCAATGCGGTGATGCTGGTGGGCGTCCTGACGATGCTGTTCGTGATGGACTGGCAACTCGCGCTCTGGGTGCTCGTACCCGTGCCGCCGCTGGTGGTGGGCGCCGCGCTCGTGTGGAATCGGATGGAAGTGCATTGGCGGCGGTGGTCGATTCGCATGTCGGGGCTCGCCTCGCACCTGAACGAATCCATTGGCGGCATCAGAGTGGTGAAGGCATTCGCCCAGGAAGAGCGCGAAGGCCGCCGCTTCGACGGCCGCAACCATGCCCTGCGCGACGCCACGGTGACCTCCGAGCGCTCGTGGCTGAAGTTCATGATGGTGACGCAGTTCGTGATGAGCTTCGGCGCGTTCTTCGTCTGGTACTTCGGCGGCGCGAGCGTCGTTCGGGAAGAGCTGACGCTGGGCGTGTTGCTGGCGTTCGTGGCGTACCTGTGGATGCTGTATCAGCCGATGCAGTGGTTCAGCGACTACTACAGCTTCATGGTGCGCGCCTATGCCGGCGCCGAGCGCATCTTCGAGGTGATCGACAGCCGGCCGGAAGCCCGCTCTACGCCAGCGGCCAAGGGGAAGAGCGCTGCCGGGAACAGTGCGGGGATCGCCGGTCGGGTCACCTTTGACAACGTGTCCTTCGGCTACGACCCGGGACAGATGGTGCTCCGCGACATCGATCTCGACGTGGCTCCCGGCGAGATGATCGGCTTGGTAGGCCGTTCCGGCGTCGGCAAGAGCACGATGATCAATCTCGTCACCCGCTTCTACGACGCCGAGCACGGCTCTCTGCGGCTCGATGGCAGAGACATCCGAGAAGTGCCCCTCGATGAACTTCGATCCCGCATCGGGCTGGTGGCGCAGGACTCGCTGCTGTTCAACGTCAGCATCGCCGACAACATCCGCTACGGACGCCCGGATGCATCCTTCGAGGAAGTGCTGCGGGCGGCCCGTGCCGCCAACGCCCACGAGTTCGTCATCGCTCGCCCAGACGGCTACGACACCCTGGCCGGCGAGATGGGCAACCGCCTCTCCGGTGGCGAGAAGCAGC
The DNA here is from genome assembly GCA_009837725.1 of Gammaproteobacteria bacterium. Classification (GTDB taxonomy): domain Bacteria; phylum Pseudomonadota; class Gammaproteobacteria; order Pseudomonadales; family Azotimanducaceae; genus VXYL01. The sequence goes on from VXSY01000182.1 coordinate 4,603, forward strand.
GCATCGCCATCGCTCGCGCCATCCTGCACGACCCGCAGATTCTCATTCTCGATGAGGCAACCTCTTCGCTGGACACCGCCACGGAGAAGAAGATTCAAGAGGCCATCGCTCGGCTGGTGAAGGGCCGCACCACCTTCGCCATTGCCCACCGTCTCTCCACCCTGCGCAGTGCAGACCGGCTCGTCGTGCTAGATGAGGGCCGCATTGCCGAGACGGGCACCCATGAAGAGCTGATGGCCAAGCGAGGCATCTTCCACTCGCTTGTCGAGGCGCAGCGGGCGACCTCTCGCGTGCTTGCGGACGAGGTGGCCGAGCGGGAGGCGGCGTGACGGCAGCGAACGAGGACGAGGCGAATCCTGCGGTGCTGGCGGCCAACGCGGAGCCGTCTAGCCTGCGCGTGTTTCGAGCGCCACCCTGGCAGACCCGGCTCACGGTGGACGGCGTCGTTTCCTTTCTAGTGGCAAGGCCTGTGCGGGCCGCGCCACTGACGGATCCAGACCGCTACATCTCCTTTCTCGACGCGAGGAACGAGGAGATCTGCATGGTGAACGACCTCGCGGAACTCGACGACGAGTCCCGCCAAGTGGTGGAAGCGGACCTCGCCGCCCACTACCTCACCGCCACCATCCTCTCCATCGACTCGGCCCGCAACGAGTTCGGCACCTCGTACTGGGACGTGCAGACGGACCGCGGCGCGCGAGACTTCGTGGTGCAGAACGCCGCGGAAAACGCCCGCTGGCTCGGCCCCAATCGCCTGCTGCTGCTCGACGTGGACGGCAACCGCTTTGAAGTCCCCGCCATCGACCGACTGGACAAACGCAGCATCGGCTTGCTCCGGCGAGTGCTCTAGCACCGGAACCCAACTGCGAAGCAAGTACCCCTTTGGCGGTGCCCGCCGGCGAACACGCGGCCGGCGAAGTCGCACATAATGCGTCCCGCTTGCGGGAGGGAGATACGCATGGCGGAGGCAGCGGCAGGGTCGGATCGACGCCCGCTCACCAAGTGGAACTATGTGTCCTATGCGGCGCCCGCCGCGCCGCTGGCGCTTTCTGGTTTGCCGATCGCGGTCTATCTTCCCGTCATCTACGGCGACTCGGACGGCTTCGGTCTGTCGCTGGCGGTGGTCGGGACGCTGCTTGCGCTGTCCCGCATTTCGGATGTGGTGACTGATCCCCTCATCGGCTATCTCTCGGATCGCTGGAAGACCCGTTGGGGGCGGCGCAAGCCGTGGGTATTGATCGGCACGCCCATCTTCGCCCTCGGCATGTGGTACCTGTTCATACCGCCGTTCGAGTTCAGCGAAGTTTCCGTCTTCGGCTGGACCTTCTCGAACGGCTATTTGTGGCTGTTCGGCACGCTCACCCTCTTCTACCTCGGCTCCACCATCAAGGACATCCCCTTCACCGCCTGGGGCGCGGAGCTCTCGAGCAACTACAACGAACGCACGCTCATCATGAGCTGGAAGGAGTTCGTTGGCACCGGCGGCTCCTTGCTGTCCGTGTTCATTCCGCTCCTGATCCTGTTCTTCGGCTACGACAAGCCCACCGAAGCCGTGTTCGCGCTGGTGCTCGTCATGTGCATCTTCATGCCGGTCATCAACCTGAACTGCCTGATCACGGTGCCGGAGTGGCGCCAAGTGGAAATCGTCAAGCGCATCCCCTTCAAGGAGGGGCTGCGCATCGCCGCCAAGAACCGCCCCTATGTCTATCTCGTGATCGTGTTCGGCTTCGGCGCCATCGGCTCCGCGATGACGAACAGCCTGTCGTTCTTCTTCGTCAAGCACGTTCTGGTGGCTGGCGAACTCTACGCCGTGTATCTGACGCCGTACTTCGTCTGCCAGATGGCGGCGATCCCCCTGTGGTTCCGCCTCTCGCGCCGAATCGGCAAGCACAAGGCGACCATGTGGGCCGTCGGGTGGTATGCGTTCTGGTCGTCGTTCATTCCGATCATCGCCGTCACGCCCATGCACTGGTATGGAGCTTTCGAGATTCCCCAATACCTGGGCTGGCTGCCGAGTGGCGCCCACGCTTCGGTGATGGGTTACTTGGCGGACATCGAGACCGGCAAGTTCTTCTTCTTCATCATCATCATGTGCCTAAAGGGTTCGGCCATCGGCGCGCTTTCGGCCTTGCCGCTGGCGATGTGCGCGGACGTGATCGACATCGACACCGCCCAGACCGGGCAGCGTCGGGCCGGTGCCTACATGGCCATCTGGTCGATGGTTCGCAAGGGCGCCTATGCACTCGGCACAGCGATCGGTCTGTGGCTCGTGGTTTTCTGGGACTTCGACGCCCTGGCCGACCCGCGCGACACCACCAACTCGGACTTCGCGCTGCTGATGCTCGCCTGCACCTACTCGGTGATCCCGGCGATCTTCAAGTTTGTGGGCATGCCGTTTCTGTGGATTTACCCCTTAACGGAGAGCAAGCTCAAGGAGGTGCAGGCGGATATCGCGCAGCAGGAAGCCGCTGACTCCACGGCAGCGACGTTACTAGATTCCGATGGGTCCGAGGCTGCGCCAGCCAAGTGACGGCGGCCACGCCAGGGCAAGCGAACTGGCGGCAACTCGGCGGGCCATTGCGCGAGGCAACACCATGCTCTTCACCAAACCGTTCAAGGAACGCATCCGTCGCGGCGAGCAGACGCTCACGTTCCGCCGCTGGAGGCGGCCGCAGGCGAAGCCGGGTGGCCTCTACAAGCTGCCGCCGAAGGGTGCGATTCGCGTGGCGAGCGTGGATGTAGTCGACGCGAGCTCCATCACGGATACGGACGCAAGGCTAGCCGGTCACGCCGACCGGGAAGAGACGCTGGCGGCCCTCGGCGACGGCGACTCCGCGATCTATCGCGTCGCGTTCGAGTACGTCCCCTCGGAACAGGTTCCTGCACCCACGCATCTGCCCGCAGACGAGATCGCCCAACGCCTGCGCGCCACCGACCGTCGCGCAAAGCGCCCTTGGGCCGCGGCGGCCCTCGCCCTCATTGCCCAGAATCCAGAACGCCGCGCCGCGGACCTCGCCCTGGCCCTCGGCTTCGAGACAGCACCATTCAAGGCGAACGTCCGCCGCCTCAAGGCCTATGGCCTGACGGAAAGCCTGGAAGTCGGCTATCGCGTGACAGACCTCGGCCACGAGGTGCTTCAGGCGATACAACCCGCAGCCGAGTGAGCCGGCAACACGCACGCCGCCACCGGCACCATGCAATCCGCTATATTCGCGCCTTCGCGCTCAAGCGAAACAGCAAGGGGAATCATGCGTCATTCGTTGCGAGCCGCCTGGGCGGCGGCAGGCCTCGTGGCCGGCGGAACATTGGTTGGCTGCGGGCAGGCTGCGCAGCCGGAGGTCACAGGCGATGCTGAGGCAGCATCCGAAGAGGACCTAACCAGCGTTGAGGTTGCCGCCGAGCCGCCACCCACGCATTGGCTGAGCGATGGCGACATCGGCGAGGGCACCGGACCGGTCACCGACGCGCACCTCAAGGCTGGCGCTTCGGATCCGAGCAAATGGGTGCTCTATGCCGGCGATTACGCCGGACATCGGCACTCGCCCATCGACGACATCAACACGGGCAACGTCTCGGACCTGCAGGTGGCGTGGGCATTTCCCACCGGCATGCCGAACCAATTCGAGGTTTCGCCCACCGTGTACGACGGCGTGATGTACGTCACCTCGTCCTACAACCGCCTCTTCGCCCTTGATCCGGCGACCGGGGAACTGCACTGGCGCTACGACCACCAGCTCCCGGAGGACCTGCGCCTTTGTTGCGGCGCGGTGAATCGCGGCGCTGCCATCGCTGGCGACAGCGTGCTGATGGCGACGCTGGACGCGAAGATCCTCTCCTTCAACCGCTTTACCGGCGAGATCAACTGGGAAACCACCATCGTCAACTACGCCGACGGCTTCAGTGCGACATCCATGCCAATGATCGTCAAGGACATGGCCATCATCGGCATCGCCGGCGGAGAATACGGCGTGCGCGGCTTTTTCGACGCTTACGACGTGGCAACGGGCGAACTGCGCTGGCGGCACTACAACGTACCCGTGGAGGGCGAGCCCGGCATCGAGTCTTGGGCCGGCGACTCGTGGAAGTCCGGTGGCGCCCCGGCCTGGACAAGCGGTGCCTACGATGTCGAGACGGACGTCCTTTACTGGACCACGGGCAACCCCGCCCCCGACTGGAACGGCGACCTGCGCGCCGGCGACAACCTCTTCTCCAACAGCATCCTGGCCATCAACCCCAACACCGGCGAGCGCCTGTGGCATTTCCAGTTCACGCCCCACGACGTGTGGGACTACGACGGCAACACCCACCTCTTCCTCACCGAAGTGGAGCGCGACGGCGAGACCATCAAGGCCGTGGTCCAGCCGAACCGCAACGGCTTCTATTACATCCTGGACCGCACCGACGGTTCATTCGTGGCCGCTACACAGTACGTCGAGGAACTCAACTGGGCGGAAATCGACGAAAACGGACGCCCCGTGGTCAATCCGCTGGCCAAGCCCGTGGAGGAGCCCGACTACCGCGTTTGCCCGAGCAACTTAGGTGGCCTGAACGGTGCCTGGACCGCCGCGATGAACCCCGACACCGGGCTCATCTTCATCCCGTCCGTGGAATCCTGCCAGTACTACCAGAAGGGCATTTCCGCCTTCGTCAAAGGGCAACCGTTCCTGGGCGGAGGGCCCCTCACCGTCGACGTCGACGAAGGCAAGGCCCACGGCAACGTGGTTGCGGTGGACAAGAACACGGGCGAGGTGAAGTGGCGCTATGTGGACCCGGACCCGATGATGGCAGGTGCCCTCTCCACCGCCGGCGGCCTCGTCTTCACCGGCAACCAGTCCGGCCACGCGATGGCGCTTGACGCCGACACTGGCGAGGTGCTCTGGCAGTTCCGCATGGGCGGGGGCGTGCGCAGCCAACCGGTGGCGTATCGTGCAGGCGGTCGCAGCTACGTCGCCATCGGCTCCGGCAACTTCAACACCTTCGCCACCTTCGCCGGCGGCCCCACCAACATTCCAGAGGGCGGCCACCTGTTCGTGTTCGCGCTGCCGGAGTGATCGGGGGGTGCCTCTGGACGGAGCGCCCCATAGCCGCCCCGGCACCTTGCCTGCGCTCGGCACCGGCTCCGCGTTCGGCCCAACCAAGCGGATGAACGTGCGATGGATACTCCTTGCTGCCGTCTGCGGAGCGGCATCGCTGTCGTGGGCGAATGGGCCCTCGCTTGACGTCTGCCTCCCCGAAGACGCCCTGCCACGAGCGAGCCGCGCCACCGAGCAAGGCTTCGACATCGACGTAGCCCGCCTCCTCGCCAAGGAACTGGACCGTCCTCTCCGCGTGTTCTGGCTGCCGACCCCAAACCTCACCGACATCGAGTCGTCGGACACCGACTACCGCCCCCTGCTGCGCGGCCAGTGCAACCTGATGATGTCCGTGCCGGGCGCCCCCGACATCGCCGACTTCGGCGGCGCCCTTACCCTCAGCCAGCCCTACTACGGCGCAAGCTGGGAAGTGTTTCCCGCAGATTCCGGGTTCAACTGGAAACAGCCCTACGACGGCAAAGTCGCCGTCCGCGCCCACACCGTCGGCCACCGCGCCGTGCATGAACTGGGGTTCGACTGGACCATGCAGCCGGACAACCTTTCCATCGTCGATGCCGTCGAACGCGGCGCAGCAAGCGCGGGATTGGTGTGGGGACCGTCCTTAGGCAGTCTCGACGTCGAACGAAAGACCAACACCGAACCACCCCAGGCGCTGCGCTGGAACATGCACCTTGCCTATCGGGCGGACGACGAAGCAATGTCGAGCGCCATCAACACCGCACTCTCGGCGCCAGGGGTGCAGGACGCAATCGCGTCGCTCCTGAAAAGACACGGCATCCCCCGGCGTGGCCCATTCGAAACCGTCCACACCACCGAAGCCCTGAACGCGTTGTGACGGTTTCTGCAAAGGGGGGGAGCGTTCGCGCTGCCCTCGCCATCACGCTCCTCCTCACCCTAACCGCCTGCGGCCCAAGCGAACCGCCTTCTCCGGCCGACGCCTTCCGCAACGACCCGATCGCCATGCAGCGCGGACGCCTGCTCTACAACGGCACTTGCGGCGGCTATTGCCACGGCAGCTCCCCCGGTCCCCGCGACGCCCCATATCTTTTCGACTGCACCTGGCTGCACGGTGGCACGGACGCAGACATCTTCCGCGTCATCTCCGAAGGCGTTCCGGAAACCCGCATGGTCTCCTTCGGCGGCAACCTGCCCGAAGGCGACGACGACATCTGGCGCCTAGTGGCATACATCACCAGCCAAACACCGAAGTCCTGCTGAGAGCCTGCGCCGTAGGCGCGGGGCTTGTCCCCGCCCGTCTTGAACGCACCGAGGAATTCGTCGAAGCACAGCAGTTCGCGCAAGCGAACTGCCAACGCGCCCGTAAGGGCGCGCCGGCACGGGACGGGACAAGCCCGCCCACTGCGAACTTGCGTTTTGCGGCGAGACAAGGCGAACCTCCGCCGGATCGCCGGAGGAGGTGGGCCCGTCGAAACTCCTCGGGGGCGTACAATTGCCCCAGCACGTGAAACCCTCGACGCCATGGAACATCGGCACTTGAACCACCACGGCTACACCGCTGCAGCCGTGGACGACATCATCTCTCGCGGGCGCTGGCAAGACTGGGCCGATCTGCGTGCGGCAGCGATCAAGGACGCGTCCATTCTGGATCCGATCGAGCGAGTTTGCGCGCGGCACCTCGACGATCCATATGCGCAGCGTTACCACTTCTGGATGAACCATGTCCGCTTCAAGCGAACCGCTGCCTGATTGGGAGGAGGTACTCTCCGCCGCCGCAAGGCTGCAGCGAATCCTGCCGGATGCAGTTCTGGTGGGCGGAACAGCAGCGGCCATCCATGCCGAGCACCGGCTCTCCCGCGATGCTGACCATGTGCTGACTGATCTCCGGCACCGGTTCGAAGCCGTACTTGGCGAGCTTGAGGTAGTAGCGGGCTGGCAGACGGCACGAGCGCGCAAACCGGTACTCATCCTCGGCAGTCACGGAATCGAGACCGGTGTGCGACAACTGATCCGCGAAAAGCCGCTCGAAACCATGACCCTCGACCACCGCGGCGAGGCTTTAACCATTCCGACGAGGGCCGAAACCCTCCGCATCAAGGCCGTGCTAGTGCTCCGTCGCAATGCAACGCGCGACTATCTCGACTTCGTCGCCATGGCCACCCTCATCGGCGACACCTCGACCGGCGAAGCCCTCCGGCCATTCGATGATTTCTACCCTCAACCAAGCGGCGAGTCGGCCCTTCAGCAGTTGCAGGCGCAATTGGCGAGCCCCCTGCCCTACGACTTGGGTGACACGGAACTCTCGGAGTACCGCCACCTCGCTCCACGCTGGCACGACTGGCAAGCGGTGAAGGCCGAGTGCATGCGCCTTGCGGACGCGACGTTCAACTACGTTTGCGAGCATGGGGGAAGCAAGGCCGATTGACCTCGGCTGAGAGTAGCCTGCCCGGTGCTGATGCCTGACGACCTTTGTTCGCCGAGGCAAAGACTGTCGAATCTTTCCGCCCAAAATCCCCTACAGCGCCTATTTTTTTGCGAAAGACCTGATGATCTTCTTTCCCGACCATGACCACAATCCCGCAGCCTTCCGAAGTGCCCCCCTATACCGACTAAAAATCAATATCTTAAACAACTTTATTCATGCAATGCTTTAAGTCATTGCGGGATCCCTCGGGGTACCCCACCACAAAGCCAAGAACACCACTTGCCCTTTGGCGAGGTATGCGAAGCCCCCTTGGGTGCCTGTCGGAAGGCGCTGCATCGGCGCGGACTGTTGTTGCGCGCATCGGTTGGCAGCAGCCCAACGAAAGCGGCAGACGTTGATGACGGATCGACAGCACGGAAGGCGATTGAGCGGCATGCCCCCCCAAGTGCCGTTGCCGTCCGGGCGCCATCCTGCGCCAAATGCTGCTGTGTGGTTCTGTCGAAGCGTACACTCGTGGCAGGGCATGGAGGAACTACCGGATGGTGGCGCGAACCGGGGCGGAGTATTTGGCCGGGCTCAAGGACCGGCGGGCAGTTTGGGTTGATGGTCACGCCGTTGCCGATGTCACAACCCATTCCGCGTTCAGGGGTTCCCTTGCCGGCATGGCCGGGTACTTCGACTGGCAGCACATGCATCGCGAGGCCTGTCTCGTCGAGGGTGCGGATGGGGACAGCCGGCACGTCAGCCATCTGATCCCAACGTGCAGCGAGGACCTTGGCGTCCGGCACCGTGGCCTCAAGCAAACCGCCCGCTACAGCGTCGGGATGCTGGGACGAACGCCGGACTATCTCAATGTCACCTTCGCCGGGTTCGCCGGCCAGCCTAGCCTCTGGCGTGCCGCCGGAAATGACCAGGGACACGACAACCTGGTCGCCTTCCAGCGCGAGATCGCGGCCAAGGACCTGTCGCTGACGCATACCATCGTCCACCCGGTCGTCGACAAGCGAGTTGCCGACTACGAGGGCGTCAATCTCGAAGCAGCCCTCTGCAAGGTGGACGAAACGGCAGACACCATCGTCGTCAATGGATCGCGGATTCTGGCAACGCTGGGGCCCTTCGCCGACGAAATCGCCGTCTATCCCGCCCATCCGGTGCCCGCCGAGCAGACCAACATTGCCATCGCCTTCTCGGTTCCGATGAACACGCCGGGGCTCAAGGTGCTCTGCCGAGACCACTACGGGGTGGATCGCGACCCGTTCGACGCCCCCTTCTCGAGCCGGCTTGACGAACAGGATGCCTTCGTCACTTCGATCACGTCGAGGTGCCGAAGCACCGGGTGTTCTGCGACTGCAACCCCGAGGTGTTCAACTCCGTGCTGCGCCGTGGCTGGACCGGCAACATCATGCAGCAGACCGCCATCCGCGCCTTGGTGAAGCTGGAGTTCGCCTATGAACTCGCCACCCGCATGGCCGAAGCCACCGGCCAGCACCAGCGCGGCGAGATCACGCGCCTACTCGGCGAACTGTGGTCGTACGCAGAGCTCACCCGCAGCGCCATCAAGGCGGCCGAAGACGGTGCCTTCGACTACGGCGACGGCACGTGGTTCTGCGACGAGCGGCCGTTCGCGGCCCTACGACCCACCATGCCGGGTTGGATGGTGCGCGTGAACGACATCCTCAAGCAGATCGGTTCCCACAACCTGCTCGCAACGCCGGCGCGCGCCGACTTCGACGATGCCGAGCTAAAGCCGCTGCTGAGCCAACACCTGCGCGGCGCCGACGACATGGACGCGCGCGAACGGGCACGACTGTTCCGCACCGCGTGGGACCTGGCCGGGTCCGCACTCGGCGGCCGCATGGAACTCTACGAGCGCTTCTATCTGGCCTCGGCACCCAGAAACTACTCCATCGCCCATGCATCGGCGCAGCGACTGCGCGAATGGAACGCCGTGCCGGAACTCTGGCGCTCGACCGACGAGATGGTCGAGAAGTACGCCAAGGGCGCACCGGAAAGGGAAGAGTCAGGGTAGCGGTCGGCGGGACAAGTGGGGTTGGACTCGGAGCGGTGAAGGTTGAGTACCTAGGACGTTGCCAGCGGACGTCGGGCTGGAGATCACATCCGACAACGCAGAACGGCGTCAAGGGACTGCAGAGCGACGAGCCGCTGCACCAGAGCGAGTGCGCTAGCGATGATTGAGGTTTCGTGGTCTGATTCGGTGCAAGGTGGCTGCGCAGGCTAGGACACAAGGAGACTCGCATGTCACAACGAAGCGAATCGGTCATCCAAACGGATTGGGCCGGGTGTCCGGCTGTCGAGCGAACGCCCGGGAAGGTCAGCGGTGCTTGGGTGTTCGCCGGCACTCGGATTCCGCTTTATGCGCTTTACGAGAATCTCGCTGGCGGTGCAACGGTGGCCGAGTTCGTGGAGTGGTTCCCCGGCGTGGATGAAGCGCAAGTGCGAGACGTCCTCGAACACGAGGCGAAGGAGTTGCGCAAGGCGCTCGTGCGTTGAAACTGCTCTTCGACCAAGGTACGCCAGCACCGCTAAGGCGTCGCCTAACGCAACACTCGGTTGACGGTAGTGGGCTACTTTGAAACGCCCGTTTTCGACCGAATCTCCAGCGCGGGCCTGACGGCAAACTCCTTGACGCGCCCGCGCATCCACGGTAGGCTGTTCGTGCTGGTCGGGGCTGACGGGAAGCGGGTTTTGCAACCCGTAAAGGGTTGGGCTGGAGTGTGGCAGCTTCAGTGAAATCCGCCTGCCCCGTCATTCCCTGACCGGTAGCGAGGGGGCTGGCCACCCCCTCGTGCACCTGAACAACTATAACACCCTTCGGGCTTGCGTCAACAGCGGCGGCTCGGCAAAACCCCACCTGCACGGCATTTCCGCCCGCCTGAGGGGTACCGAAGGAGGGAGGTTCGCCATGTTTACCCGCAGGCAACGGATTGTGCTCGGTCTTCTGTGGCTGTGCTGTTTTCTGGCATCTTCGATCTGGCCGTGGTTCTGGTGGACGGGCTGCTTCGGACTTTGCGGCTAGATCAGGCCGACGGCGAACGCGACGAAGCCCACGGTGCCGATGGCGCCGGCGACGCAGGCCGCCATCACGACGATGCCGACGGCGCGCCAGACCGAGCGGGCCCCGTTGCCGTTGATGGGATAGCCGATGATGTCGGATTCGGCTGGCGGATCGGCAAAGACCCGCCCCAGTCCGTTGCTGCCCCTCAAGTGGTCAGCGCCAGCCTGCCGCGCTTCCGGTAGTGCCTCGGCCGGTTCGGCTTGGGGGCGGCGGCGTTGATCTCGTCCAGGAACCGCTCCAGCGTCCACGGCTCCGACTCGACGCGTGCGGCGACCGCGGGCGTGGTCCCGAGCGTCGCGTGGCTGCGGACGAAGTTGTAGTGGAACGTCTGTAGGGCGACGCACAGACCGTGGTTCTCGAACTTCTTGCTGTAGCCGTTCGTCTTTCTGGTGAACCGGCGCTGGGTCATGCGCAGCGTCAGGTTGTACCGCTCGACCATCGAGGTCGACACGAGCTGAATGTCGGGGTCGCCCGTGACGATCGTCTTCTCGGCGCCCGTGTAGATGCCCCGGCGGTCGTACTGCTTGACCAGCATCGCGTAGTCGGAGTTGGGCATCAGGGCGGTGACCGCCGTCAGGTACGGGCGGTGGCGTCCTCCACGTTCTTGCGCTTGGCATAGACGAACGACCAGATTTCGTCAAGCTCAAGGCGCTTGCAGTGCAGTCCGCGGATGCGCCTGTCCTGAATCCTCGCGGCCGCCATGCCCGCATCGTGAAACAGCTTCTCGACCGTCTTCTTGGCGGCGCCCGTGATCCGGCTGTTCGAACGAAGGCTGTTGCCTTCCAGGAGGCACCGCAGAATCTGGACACGCTGCGATGTAGGGAGCACGTTCATAACGTGCCCCTTATACCGCGGATGCGGCTCTATGTCAAACGCGCGTCAGGCGGTCTTGCGACGAGTCTCGCCTGCGGGAGTCTTGGGTTCCCGCTTCGGCTTGCGCTCGTCCCGATCCGTGTCCTCAAGCTGTCCGGTGGCAATGTCGACCACCATCTTGCCCAAGGCGATCGGATCGCGCGGTCGCTTTCTCAATCCCATTGGCGTCGTGTTGCCGGTGATCCGGCTCCATAGCTGCTTCAGGCTGCGAAACATAGCTGATCCTCCCTGGCATGTCCAGCGAAAGTTGAGGGAAAGGGTTGACACCCGAGGTGCGGATGGTTTAGGAAGGGCTGGCAAACGTTCGATTCTGGGAGCCACTCGACCTTTCGAGGTCGGGTCACCCGCTCCATAGAAGAGCCGCGAGGCGAAAGGGCGGGAACTCCGTGGTTTCCATCGGACGTTTGCAACGGCCCGACGCCGGGCCGTTGTGACAGGAGCCGGGGCGGACGCCCCAAGACCGCGAAATCCAAAGGCGTCCGCTCCCGGCGGTTTGCACCCCGATGGGGCGCGGGCGAGACTCTGCCTAGGTGTCGATGGCGTGTCAACCCGCGCAGCGGAGATTCGCCATGCGCTACGTGGTTTGCGCCCTCCTTGCCTTGGTTGGTGTCGGACAGGCGCAAGCCGCCGAACAGGGGGGTGATCCCCTCGTCTCTGCGAGGGCCGCCGCCATCCAGCTTAAGCAAGCTGCCGAAGTCTTGCTTCCCGTGACCGAAGATTTCGTAGAACGGGCCGAGACCCACTACTATGCCCCGTTGATCAAGGCCGAAATCGCCAAGTGCAGGGCGGACGATCTCCGTACCGCCGCCAGTCTTGACGATGCATTCGCGATAGCGGATGACTGCGCAGACCGCCTCACCGTCATCATCGACATTCTCACAGAGGCATGGCAGTTGGGATTCGTTACCGCCGAAGAAGACATCCAAGTGTCTGCCGCTCTCAGGCACATCGCAGCCTACCGCGACTACAGGTTGGGCTACGCAAGAGTTCGGGCCCAACAGTTCGTGGACAAGATGGTGGTGGCTCTTGAGCGGCGAGAGCAGAAGCTGCTGCTGCCCCGCCCAGCCGTCGGGGCCAGCCCGCCTGCCTTGCGAGTCGGCAATACTGCGGCGGCAGAACGCCGCGTGCGGGAAGCCGAGCGGGACCTTGCAGAAGCGAAACGGAGACACGCCGAAGTCAAGGCCAGGGCCTTGGCCCAGATCGAAGCGGGCCTGGTGCGTCTTAAATCGCACGTCAGGGCGTACGGCAGCCAACCCGAGCCCCTTATCCGCGCCGCAGTGGAGGATTGAACGTGAGCGAGAACACAGATCAGGACCTACCACCGCTTATGGACGCTGGGGACACCGACTTCATAGGCGAGTCCAAACCGTTCCTCAAGTGCGCGCCGTGCGACTTTCCGGTAGAGTTTAAGAGACTTGACCGAACCTTCCGGTGCCCTGTCTGTGGCCTCGTCAGGGGGTACAATGAGGCTATCCGGGCCTTCCGCGATGGTGACGGTGGCGAAAGTGTCGCCCGCAAGGCGATAGAAGTCCTTGACAAGATACCCCCCGAACTCCGGCCAGACCTTGGAAGCAAGGACTTCCGCGAACTCTTAGATGTCATATCAGTCTTCGTTCCGGACGACAGGGAATAAAGTACCAGCGCAGAGCGTCACAGCTTCCTCCTCATTTTCAAACTAGCCCACTACCCGGTTGACACGCTCGCCGAGAAGGGTTGGTCGGACAAGAGCAACGGCGAGTTGCTCGACGTAGCGGAAGCCTGTGGACATGAGGTGTTGGTGACGACGGACCAGAGCCTCCGCTATCAACGGAACCTCGCCCAGCGGCAGATCGGGATTGTGGTGCTCCTCGACACAAATTGGGCGCTAGTCCGCGAGCGGGTGCAGCAGATCGCCGCAGCCATCGAAGGGGTGGGCGAGGCGAAGTTAGGGAGGTCTCCATACGATGCCGAGGTGAAGACCGGCACGGAGACCCGCATCAACCTTAGGAGGCTCTTTGGTCAACTCTTGGGCACGCACGCACGAGACGCCTCCCCCCGAGGCGCCATGGACGGGACACCAGGCGGTAGGTTGGGCAGATGGGGCAATAGGCCGTGCTTTTTTCGGTGGAGTCGGACGAAACAGGGGGTGTTTGGGATGGGTGTGGGTCGAAACATTAGGGTGTTTCGTCCGAGTTCCAGCAAAGCGACGGGTGGCTGTCCCAGTTCGCCAGCCCCAACGGTGGGAGAACGAGACGCCTTCCCACCGACCTACGAGCTATCGGCAACGCGGGTCGTGGTTCAGACCCGGAAGTGGTGGGGGCCGAAGTTGGCTTCGTAGTAGGGGGCGACCATTCGGCCTGGGGGGACGACCTGATCCACAGCGTCGAAGTCGGCTTGGGTGAGGGTCAGGTCTGCGGCGTCCAGGTTGTCTTCTAGTTGCTCCATGGTTCTTGGGCCGATGATGGGGCTGGTTACGCCCCGTTGGGCCATCACCCATGCCAGGGCGAACTGGGAGACGGGGACGTTGTGTGCGGCGGCCAGGGGTTCGATGGCCTCCACCACGTCGTAGACGTTCTCGTTGAAGCGTCGGCGTTGAGCGGGGTTCATGCGGGCGGTGTTGGCGAAGCGGGTGCCTTCCGGCGCGGATTCGCCGCGCTTGTACTTGCCGGTGAGGAGGCCGCCGGCGAGGGGGCTCCAGGGGATCGTGGCGACGCCGTAGGTTTGCGCCATGGGCATGAGTTCGCGTTCCACGCGGCGATCCAGGAGGTTGTAGGGCTGCTGCTCGCAGACGAAGCGGTTCAGGCCATGCTTCTCGGATGCCCAGAGGGATTCGACGAACTGCCAGGCGGCGAAGGTGGAGGTGCCGATGTAGCGCACCTTGCCTTGGTGGATGAGGTCGTCGAGCGCACGCAAGGTCTCGTCGATGGCGGTGTCGGGGCGAGGGCGGTGGATTTGGTAGAGGTCGATGTAGTCGGTTTTCAGCCGCGTAAGGCTTGCTTCGCAGGCGGCCATGATGTGGCGGCGGCTGGCGCCTTGCATGTTCGGGTCGTCGTCCGCCATCGCGCCGTGGAATTTGGTGGCGAGGACAATGCGGTCGCGCTTGCCGTTGCGCTTGAGGGCCTCGCCGGTGAAGCTCTCGCTGCGGCCTCGGGAATAGACGTTGGCGGTGTCGATGAAGTTGACGCCGCGCTCGATGGCGCGGTCGATGATGGCGCAGGAGTCGCCCTGTTCCGTGCGCATTCCGAACATCATGGCGCCGAGGCATAGGTCGCTGACGCGCACGCCAGTGCGGCCCAAGAGGCGGGTTTCCAGGGGCATTCGTGGTCTCCAAAGTGGGTGGGGCATCTAGCTGTTGTAGGCAGCGTAGCAGCGAACGGTTCAATCATGCGTGCGTTGGGCTGACGCGCCTCGCGGTGCATCAGGGCTATAGGACCAAGGTCAGGGCCAAGAGTGCGGCAAGGGCGGCACTTACGAGCTTCCAGAACAGGGTGGGGTTCTTCTCCAGCAGCGGGGCGGATTCGGCGCGACGCACGAGATCCGGATTCGGTTGGGAGAGGTCGGTGGTGAGTTCTGACAGGGCCTCGTAGCGGTTGGCTGGGTCTTGGGCGGTGGCTTTGGCCAAGGTCAGATCGATCCACTTGGGGAGGTCGGGGCGGCCCGCTTCGGCCAAGGGAATGTAGGGGCGGCCGAGGTATGCCTTGGCGTCGCGGGCCAAGGGCGGTTTGTAGGGCAGCTTGCCGGTGAGCATTTCGTAGGTGACGATGCCGAGGGCGTAGATGTCGGCGGCATGGGTGGCGCCCTGGCCGAGCAGGCATTCCGGAGCGACGTAGCCCACCGAGCCAACGGGATGGGTTTCGCGCACGGCGCTCGACAGTTCGTCGAAGCCTTGGGCGTAGGCGGTACCGAAGTCGATGATTTTGGCGTTGCCGTCGCGGCCCACCATGACGTTGTCGGGCTTGAGGTCCCGATGCACCATCTGCAGGCGCTGGAACGCTCTGAGGGCCCGCGCGATCTCGCCCACGAGACGCCGTACCTCGTCGATGGCTGGACGTGGATGGTCCAGCATCCACTGACGCAAGGTGCGGCCGTCGATGTGCTCGGCGATGTAGTAGAGGAAGCGGCTCTCCGGGCGCGGCAGCACCTTCATCACGCCCGGATGCTCGATGCGCCGGCCGATCCACTCCTCGCGGATGAAGCCGTCGAGATACACCGGGTCCTCGGCGAAGGCCTCCGAGGGCACCTTGAGCGCCACGCGCCGGCCGGACTCGTCCTCGGCAAGATAGATGTGGCTGCGGGTGCCTTCGTCGATGGTGCGAAGCACGCGGAAGCCGTCGATGCGGGCGCCCGGGGAGAGAGGCGGTGGAATGACCTGGCGGGTGAGCCGGCGATGCGCCTCGTCGATGTCTTCTGCCGGCGCGGCGTCGATGCGGGCGATCAGGCAGCTTACGTTGTCGTCGCTGCCTTGCTCGAGTGCGGATGCCACGACCGATTTGGCGACGTCCTCTAGCGATGCATCCACGGCGGTTGCAAGGGCTACGCCGCGGCGCAATTCCTGGGCGCCCAGTACGTCGTGGATGCCATCGGTGGTGAGCAGGAACACGTCGCCGTCGGCAAGGTCTTCGGCGAGGTAGTCCACCTCCATGTGCAGTTCCATGCCGAGGGCGTTGGTGAGCATTGCCTGCTTGCGGTGGTCGCGGGTGAGCTGTTCGAGATTGCCGTCGCGGAGGCGATAGACGCGGCTGTCGCCAACATGGAAGACATGCGCGGTGCGGCCCTTGGCGATCACGGCGCTCACCGTGGTCGCCATGCCCTCGTGATGGCAGAACCAGCGGTTGAGGGCATTCAGCACCCGTGCGGCGGCGGTCTTGGCGGTCCAGGTCTCGGGCGTTGCGAGGTATTCGTCGATGAACTCGGTGACGGCGGTCTGGCTCGCCATTTGCGCCTGCTCGCTGCTCGAAAGGCCGTCGGCAATCACTGCCACGGCGCCCTTTAGGCGGTCAGGGGGAGCGGCGGCGAAAGCGTCTTCGTTGGTGGACCGAACGCCAGGCAGGGAGACGCCGCCATAGCTGACGGCCAAGGCTTTGGGTGCCGCGGGTTCCACACGCGCGGCAGCATGTGCCCGCCCTTGGTTTCGGACCGGCCCTGGGGGGGAGGGCATCTTGCCCTCCCGCGCGCCGCAAGGCGTGTGCTTTTCGGAGCGCATCGCTGTCTGACTCAAAGTGCTGGCTCTACGCTACCAAGGCCGTGCGTTGGCTCTGCGCGCCTAACGGCGCGTGCAAGGGCAAGATGCCCTCCCCCGGAGGCTCTCGCGGCGACCAAATGCCAAACAGAACTCATCAAGCAACTTCGATCAGTTCCACGGTGCCGTCGTCGCGGACTTCCGCCATGTGGCCGCGCGGTTCTTCCATGAAGAACAGGGTAAGGAAGCCCACCACCGCCGAGATGCCGATGATGGCGAAGAATGCCTCGTAGCCGACGAAGGAGAAGATGGTCAGATACACCACGGCGCCGATGTTGCCGTAGGCACCCGTCATGCCAGCGATTTGGCCCGTGAGGCGGCGCTTGATGATGGGCACCACCGCGAACACCGCGCCCTCGCCAGCCTGGACGAAGAAGGAGCAGGCCATTGCGGTGATGACGGCCAGCACCAGCGGCCAGGAGGAATCCACCAGGGCGAACGTGAAGTAGCCGACCGCGAGGCCGGCGATCAGGAACAAGAGGGTCGTCTTGCGCCCGAACCAGTCGCTGAGGAGCCCCCCGGCGGGGCGCGACATCAGATTCATGAACGCATAGGACGACGCGAGCAGCCCCGCCTGCACCATGTTGAGGCCAAACACGTCCATGAAGAAGAGCGGCAGCATGGACACCACCGCGAGCTCGGAACCGAAGGTGGCGAAGTAGAGCACGTTCAGGACGGCAACTTGCTTGAACTTGTAGCGGTGCAGTTCCGGCACCGGCGCCTCGAACACGCCCTTGTTGACCCGCCATGCCTGCCATGCGTCGTAGAAGTAGCCGGCCAGCAGGAAGGCGTAGATGGTGTTGGCGGCGCTGGCGGACAGGAGTTCCACGCCGCTCGGCGAGAGCTTCCACGTCAAGAGGGCAAGGGCGAGGAAGACCGGGGCCTTCATGGCCAAGAGCAGGAAGAAATCGCCTTTGCTGGTGACCTCGATGGCACCGAGGTTCTTCGGCTTGAAGTAGGTGGAGCCCTTTGGCGTGTCGGAGACATTCAGGTAGTAGAGCACGCCGAACACGATCGACAGCACGCCGGTCAGGCCAACGGCGTAGCGCCAGCCATCGTCACCGCCGAACAGGAGCGCCAGCGCGGGCAACGACATGGCGGCGGCCGCCGAACCGAAGTTGCCCCAGCCGCCGTAGATGCCTTCCGCACGGCCGAGTTCGTTGGCCGGGAACCACTCCCCCACCATGCGGATGCCGATGACGAAGCCGGCGCCGATGCAGCCGAGCAGGAAACGGGCAATCGCCGCCTGGGCGAACGAATCCGCGAGCGCAAACAGGAAGCACGGAATGCTGCAAACGAGCAGAAGAGTGGAGTAGACCAGCCGCGGCCCGAACTTGTCGGTGAGCATCCCGATCAGGATCCTTGCCGGGATGGCGAGCGCGACGTTGAGGGTGAGGAGCGTCGAAATCTCCGCTTTGCTGAGTCCCAGTGACCCGGAGATCGCCCCCATCAGCGGGGCATGGTTGAACCACACCACGAACGTGACGAAGAACGCCATCCAACTCATGTGCAGCACTTTCATCTTGCCGCGGAAGGCAAAGAGGTTGAATCGTCCTTCGGGGGTGGACACGGAAATGCTCCTTTTCCTGACGGGGGCTTTCGCGGCCGGAACGGGGTCAGTGATCGACTGGAGCAACGCCGACGGCCGGGTTGGCGGCAAGGCCAATGTCGCGGGCGTGTTGTTCGAATGCCTTGTTTTTCCAGAAGAACGCGCCCGGCATGGTGGTCGGGATGACGACCACGTAGAAGATGGCTCGGCCGAGGACCGCGACCGCCACGCTAATGGCCGCGCCCAGCATCCACGGCAGCGGATGGGCGACCCCTGCGACGAAGAGGCAAGCGACATAGGCGAAGTTGGCACCCAGCAATGCGTTGCGGAGGCGATAGACCCAGCCGAAGGTGGTTCGTTGCACGTGGTGGGAGACGGCGCCCTCGTGTTCCGCGCCACGCATGGCTCGCGCGTGACCCGCAAGCCCGGCAACCTCGATGGCAATGCCGCGCGCGATGGCGACGAGGAGTGGTGCCGACGAGGCGGGCAGGAAGGCGAGGCCCAGCCAGCCCCCGAGCGCCAGGGAAGTGCCGACGAACGCCGCGCCCGTCTGCCAGTGGTTCCAGAACGGTCTCGCCGGGATGAGGTAGCAGCGCACCATGAAGTAAAGAGTGGCCGCACCGGCGATGATGGCCGCGGCGCCGGCGGCCAAAGCCACCGAAGCGAACCCGGCGAAATTCGCCAGTACGTAGAGCCCTGCGAAGCCCCCGAACAGCACCGTCGCCAGCGCCTCGCGGCTCAAGTTCGAGTGTCGCAAGTTATTGAATCCTCGATAGAACCGCAGAACCTTGCCGAGGTGTGCCGTAGACGCCGCCATGCCAAGCCCGACGAGGAGCAGCGCAACGAGACCCATGCGGAAATCCGCCATCCCGCCGAGGAACGTCGTGACGAAGACCCCAACGCCAGCCTGCACGGCCAGCGTGAACACGACCAGCGGGTTCTCCCGCGACGACAAGCGCGAGAGATTCCAGCCAATGCCTTCACTCGCTGCCGCATCAACCACCGGCCGGAAGGTCGCGTCCGCACTTTCCTTGCGATACTTCACCGGTGCCGAATCCGGTCGGGTAACCTCCAGCGGCGTCCTTCGCTCCTGCTGAAAGCGGATGTTCGGATTGGTGATCTCAGGATCGGGAAAGCCGGGAATGCGCGTCTCTATCTGCGCCCTGCCCGTCGGCACGTCCTCCACCACGCCGAAATCCAGCGCATTTCCGACACAGGCGGAGACGCAAGCCGGCTTCAGCCCCACTTCCAGCCGATCCACGCACATGTTGCACTTCTCGACCTGCCCCGCCATTGGATCGAGCTGCGGGGCGTTGTACGGGCACACCCAAGTGCAGTAGCCGCAACCGAAGCAGATGTCCGGGTCCTGGATCACCGCACCGTACTCTGGGTGCTTGGTGTAGGCGCGCGTGGGGCACCCCTTCAGGCACACCGGGTCGTCGCAGTGGTTGCAGGCCATCGAGATGTTGATGCGGGCGTAGTCGGGATAGGTGCCGCCTTCGACATAGCCCACGGAACGGAACGACAGATGCGGCGGCAGGTCGTTCTTCTCACTGCACGCCGCCTCGCAGGCGTGGCAGCCAATGCAGTTGTCAGCGGTGAAGTGGAACGCGTGCTGGCGCGTGCGGCCCGGGGTGTCGCCGATGCCGGCATCGCCGTTGATGTTCAAGCTCACGCCGTTGTCGCCGTCCGGCAAGAGCTCGATGGGGTTGCCGTAGCGGTTCAGTGTCTCCCTATTGGCACGGGCGAGCGCTGCCGTCTCGTCGATGGCGGCGAGCTTGGCGTCGAGCACGGCAAGCTTGGAATAGTCAGGTTCGTCTTCGCGCAGGGGCATCATGGGCGCAGCTCCGCTGCGCCTTGGCAGATTTTCGCTGCGCGAAAACTGCACCGAGCCGGTCGCAAAGCGTCGGTTCCGCCCGGTCCTCTTGCATACATGGCTAAAAGCCCCTCATGGCGGCGTTCCAGCGTGCAGCTCCGCTGCGCCTTGGCAGATTTCCGCTGCGCGAAAGCTGCACCGAGCCGGTTGCAACGCGTCGGTTCCGCCCGGTCCTCTTGCATACATGGCTAAAAGCCCCTCATGGCGGCGTTCCAGCGTGCAGCT
>VXSY01000182.1:24905-26125 GCA_009837725.1 Gammaproteobacteria bacterium
GTCCTCTTGCATACATGGCTAAAAGCCCCTCATGGCGGCGTTCCAGCGTGCAGCTTCGTCCTGGTCCACCGGCTCGATCCGCACCGCACACTGCTTGAAGGCGGGTTGCCTCGAGTACGGGTCGAGCAAGCCCAGCGTCAGCCGGTTGACGCATTCGTGGAAGTGGAACGGGATGAACACCATGTCGCTCGGCACCCGCTGGGTGCGCTGCGCCATCACCACCGCATCGCCGCGCCGCGACACCAGCCTGGCGTAGCCCATGTGCTCAAGGCCGAGTTCCTCGGCCGCGTCCGGGTTGATCTCCATGTAAGGCGTCGGGGAGAACTTGTTGCAGTTCCCCACCTTGCCGGTCTTGGTGCGGGTGTGAAAATGCTCCACCACGCGGCCGCTGTTGAGCCAGAAGGGGAACGCCTCGTCGGGTCGCTCGTTGTTCTCGACGTAGGGCAGCGCGAGCAGCTTGGCCTTGCCGTCCGGGAAGGCGAACACGCCGTCTGCGTACAGGCGGGGCGAGCCGGTGTGGTCGCCTTCGCGCATGGGCCATTGCAGTCCCCGCGCAGCTTCGATCTTGGCGTAGGTCATGCCGGAGATGTCGAGGTTTCGGCCGCGCCCCTTCGACAGCTTCTTCATTTCCTCGAACGTGGCTTCGGGCGTGGCCGGCCAGTGCATTTCGGCAGCCTTGGGCCAGCGCTTGGCGAGGGAGGTGAAGATCCAGTGGTCGGGCTTCGAGTCCGCGTGCGGCTTCGTCACGGCTCGGGTGATGTTGACGCGCCGTTCGGTGTTGGTGAAGCAGCCTTCCTTCTCCGCCCACACCGAGGCCGGCAGAAAGACGTGGGCGTAGTCGGCGGTCTCGACATCCTCGTAGGCGTCCTGGACGACGCAGAAGTCGAGCCTCTGCATGGTCTTGCGGATGCGCGGCGAGTTCGGCATGGAAGTCATGGGATTTGTGGCGATGACCCACAGCGCCTTGATCTGACCGGTCTCGATCGCAGGAAAGATGTCGGTTTGGAAGAGGCCACGCTTGGTGGGGAAGAACTCGGGATCGACGTTCCAGAACTGGCCCACTTCCTCGCGGTGCGCCGCGTTCTCGAGCTGTCGATAGCCCGGCAGGCCGGAGCAGGACGACCATTCCCGCGTGCCCATGGCATTGCACTGGCCGGTGATGGACAAGCTAGTGTAGTGTATCGAATAAAATAGACTTTAAGGTGTGCTTGCGCTAGGCT
>VXSY01000202.1:0-22313 GCA_009837725.1 Gammaproteobacteria bacterium
AAAAAGGGGACACTTTAGAATTGGACAAAGGGGACATTAGTGCTTTGGACTAACAGATGAACGCAAAGGTGCAATAGCGGTGGAGGGGGCGTACGAAGCACCGGAAAACAGGCGAGGTGATGTGGCTGATATACTCCCGACACCGTCGCATGGACGGTCGCCGGCTTGGTCCGGGGAGGAGGCGATGATGATGGCTGCAGATGAGACCGCCGTGGGGTCCGGCCGCACCGGCAACCGTACAACTGAAGTCTTGCGTCGCGCAAACAAGCCTAACTGAAAGGGAGTAGCCCAATGTTTCTGATCTTCAAGCAGTTGCGCTGGCCAGCACGCAGGCAGGCGCGCGGTCAACCCCAAGGTCCAATCCCGCGGCGCGCCTTCGCGTACGTGCTGCCCTTGTTGGCGGCGGCGTCACAGCCTGCGTTGGCGCAGACGGCCGACGACGCCATGGCCATGCGCTGGTGGAACACGCTCAATGGCGAGCAGATGGTCGCGGCCTTGCACGGCGATTCCGCCACCATGGCACAAGAGACCGCCGCCAAGAAGATGTACGCCGACCTCGACAACCTGACCAAGATGCTGGTCAACGATACGGCCGAGTACATCTACGGGCAGGGCTACCACACCAGTGTTGGCGATTGGTGGGAGACGCTCGACTGCCGCCTGATGCGCATCGCCGCCGGTGACGGCAACACCGTCGACCCTAGCAGCGCATTCTGTGCCCATTACCCCGGCTCCGGTGCCGCCAAGATCCTGGAGTCATCGCCGCTGGCGCACGTGGACAAAGTGGGCATGGCGCTTCTGGGCCGCGAACAGCCCGGCATGTTCCTGCCTCCGGCCCAAGCCATGGCCGCGCGTTGGTGGAACAGGCTCAACGCCGAGCAAATGGTTGCCACACTGTTCGGCGGCAGCGCCACCGCCGATCAGGAAGCGGCGGCCAAGAAAATGTACATCGATCTCGACGAGGCGACCCGGATGCTCGTCGATGAAGCCGCCGCGGAGATCTACGGCAACGGCGGGTTCGCCAGCGTCGGCGCCTGGTGGGAGAGCCTCGACTGCCGTCTCATGCGCATCGCCGCCGGTGACGGCAATGCCGCAGATCCCATGAGCGGGTTCTGTGCCCATTACCCGCGCTCCGGCGCTGCCAAGATCCTCGAGCCCGGGTTCAAGGCACAGGTGGACCGAGTAGGCAGGGCGCTGCTCAGACGCCGCGAGGTCGGCACCTTCCCAACGCCCTACCGCACGCTTGCGATGCGATGGTGGAACGCGCTCAACGGCGAGCAGATGGTCGCGGCGCTGCATGGCGACTCGGCAACCATGGCGCAGGAAATGGCGGCCAAGAACATGTACGCCGACTTGGACGACTACACGCGCAAGCTCGTCAACGATGCGGTCGATGAAATCTACAAGGCGGGGCGCTATCCGAGCGTCGGCGCCTGGTGGGAAATGCTCGATTGCCGGCTGATGCGAATCGCCGCTGGCGACGGCAACACCGCCGACAGCTCGAGCGGCTATTGCGCCCACTATCCGGGCTCCGGCCTCGCAACGATCCTCTCCGACAGTGCCAAGGAGCACGTCGACCGGGTCGGCATGGCGTTGCTTGCCCGTGCCACGCCCGGCCGCTATCCGGTGACATATCAGCTGCCGCTCTTCCCGTCGTCATCGGACGTGCACATGCGCGAAGGCGTCGCGCGGATTGTCAATCGCGGCTATCGGGCGGTCGATGTGTCCATCGAAGCGTTCAACGACGAGGGCATGTCCTACGGCCCCGTCACGCTCGCGATCGGTGCTCGCTCGGCAGTCCAGTTCACCAGCAGCGATCTCGAGATGGGCAATGGCTCGGCGCTGTCCGGCGGCATCGGCGTGGGCATGGGCACCTGGCGCTTGCAGCTCACCAGCACCCTACCCCTCAAGGCATTGGCGTATGTGCGCAATCCCGGGGGCACCCTCGCCAGCATGCACGAGGTGGTTCGCCAAGTGACCCCGGGCTACAACGTGGCGGCGCTGCTCGTTGCGGCAAGCAGCGGCGCGGACGGGAACGGCATGCTCCGCCTGACCAACCCCACGCGGGGGAACGCGCACGTGCGCATCGTCGGCAAGGACGACACCGGAGCGAGCCCCGGCAGCGCGGTGGAACTCACGCTTGGGCCTAGAGGATCGACGATGGTGGACGCCAGCGAGTTCGAGCAAGGCGGCACGGGCCTGATGGGCGCGCTCGGCGACGGCGAAGGCAATTGGCGCCTTTCCATCATGTCGAGCCAGCCCCTCATGGTGATGAGCTTGGTCGAGAGTTCCATGGGGCACATGACCAACGTATCGGCGCGGGCGCAGCCCTAGGCCCAGCACACAAACGAAGAAATTGCCTCGTGCAGCCGGCGTTCGGCTGCGCGAGGCATTGAGTTGTCCAAACGCGAAAGCGAGCCTGAAAGTTGCGCGGTTGCGGGATCAATCGGAGGAGTGATCTTTAGCGCTGAAGCATCGCATCGGCTCCGCACGCTGCGAGCAGGTGGGGGCGCTCCCAACCGCGCACCCGTCGGAAAGCCCAAGCGTACATGGGGCCGCAGCTTGGAGGACATGTCGTGTGCGAATTTGGCGACGAACCGCTTCAGCGCTACTTGGCGAGCTGCCGACGCAACGTGACAGCGAGGTCTTCGCCGGTTCCAAAATCGACCCTGCGTCTGACTCCGCAGACTTCCGCCGGCTGCGGTTCGTAGCGGAACCGTGCTATCGCGCCGGTGGCGGCTCTCGCGAAGAGGCCCGGTACCGTTTCGTCAACGACCTCCATGTCCCGAGGCTTGCCGGAAGGAGCAACGCAGAACTCCACGGTAACCGCACCTGTAATCCCGCGCGCCTTAGCTCGGCGCGGATACACGGGAGCTACCCGGGTGACGAGGACGGGGGACCGCCCAGTAGCCGCACGATGTCCGCATGTCCTCCGTAGTCCGCGAGATGCACCGGTGTGTAGCCTTCTTTGCTCAGCGCATTTGCGTCGGCACCGGCCTCCGTCAGAGCACGCACCGAGTCCGCAACGACCTCTCGTTCAACCCCATCGTTTATTGCCGCGGCATGAAGCGGTGTCAGTCCGCCTCGATTGCTGGCATTGACATCCGCGCCAGCCCGGATGAGCGCGCGCACCGTGTCCGCTTTTCTGAGCTCGGCGGCATCTGCGCCCGACCAGTTGACCTCTTGCGTGGTACCCGCGTCGCCGTTCGCTGTGTTCGATCGGTCCTTGACAGTTATCGATCCGGAAATGGTGGTTTTCTTCAGCAGCGTTCGAACTAATGCTCCCTCTGCCGTGTAGCCGCGCATTGCCGCGGCATGAAGCGGCGTCAGTCCGCTTCGGTTGCTGGCGTTGACGTCCGCGCCAGCCCGGATGAGTGCGCCCACCAACTCTGTGTGTCCGTACCGTGCGGCGAGGTGAAGCGGCGTCAGTCCGCTTCGATTGCTGGCGCCGACATCCGTCCCCGCCGCGATGAGCGCACGCGCCGCGGCGACATCTCCTTCCTTTGCCGCCTCATGAAGCGTTGTCGCGGCGTGAGCAAGGAGGCATGGGGCGCTTGCCGCCACTAGCAAGCCAAGGGTGTGTCGGAAGCCTCTGCGACCCCAGCCAGCGCTCACGGCGCACCTCCTTCCGGCTGCTGCCGCCCGGTGAAGCCTTCGAAAAGCCCCTCGATGCGAGCCATGCGGTCGCGCAGGTCGCCAACGTCACGGCGAACGTCGCCAATGTCCCTGCGTAGTTCGCGAAGGGCTGGCACGGTGGTTGCGAGGATGAGCGTCGCCAAGGCGACGCCCACGCCGAGGATTCCGATCAGTTCCGGGGTCATCTCGTCATTTCCGTGCGCGACAGGCGCGATCGTACCACAGCAAGCGAGCGCGTTGGGCCGATGCTGAATGTCGTTCATGGTCAGCGCTCGCTTTCGGTCAGTGGTAGTCGATCAGGTCCACGGCCCAGGGGGCTTCGCCGTCCTCAAACCGGAACACCTCGCGCCAGTTTGGCGGAGACGCGGGAACGTTCCACCCGCAAAGCGTTAGTCAGAGTCGGCGCGAGGCGCGGATCTGCACGCCGAAGCCGCCACGCTCCGACTGGGCGCCGGGGGCGAGTTGGCGGTGGAAGGCGGAACCGTCCAGGACATCGAGCCAGCCACCCTCGACGCGCCAGCCGAAGCGGTGGATCCAGAGACCGCGGCGGTAGCCGGCGGCGATGTACGGCTGCCAGAGGGCGCCGTTGCGCGGCGAGCGGAGGCCGTAGCCGAACCTAGCATCCACCCCGAACGTCGGCTCTGCCCGGAACGCGAAGTGGCGCAGGTCCGGCTCCGCCCACATGCGCTCGGCTTGGCTTGCCGAGTTGCCGTAGGCCGGCTCGAACCGCAGCGAAGGCCCGGTGCCGGACTCTCGCGGGGCATATAGCACCGAGCCGGACAGGCCCCACTCGCCGAAGCCCTCGGCGCCGTGCGACACCACCGCCATGCCCTGGAGGGCGAGCGAGAGCCGACGGGCACCGGCAAAGCGCAGGCTGCCGCCCACCTCAAGGCCGCCGGCGTTGTCTGTGGTGCCGCTGTCGTGGCGTACCCCCAGTTCGAGCGAGGACGACAGCCGCCCTCCCTCAAAGGCCGAGGATGCGCTGGCCTCGAGCAGCAGGCGGATGCGGTTGGCGTCGGCTTCCACGGCGGCAAGGCGGTCTCCCTCGGCGGTGAGCCAAGTGCGCAGGAGATCCGACTTCAGCGCGACCTCGAACACGTCCGAGCCGAGCCAGACGCCCCGCAGTCCCGCCGCCGCCATGCCCACCGTGAGGTCGGCATCGACATCGAGGCCATCGCCGGCGAGAGACATGTCGCCCTGCGCCGTGCCGCCCGAAGCCCACAGGGAGACGCGCCCCGCACGCAGCCGCGCATAGGGATACAGCCCCGTGAGCGTGCTCGCGGCATCGTCGCCGCGCCGCGCCGGCACGTTGCCGGAGGCGCGAATGTCGAAGCCGCCTTCGGCGGTCGAGTGCGACACGGCCATTCCGGCCAGCAAGCCGCCGCGCTCGACGTCGCCGCCGACCGTGAGCGTGCGCACCGTGCCATCGACCTCGACGAACGAGTCCGCACCCTCGAATCCGCCGGCGGTGAGGCGGCCCCAGGCGGCAACCCGGGTGGCGCCGCCACCCGGTGTGGCGGCGAGCTGGAACGACGTCGCGTCGAGCCACGGGAAGTAGCGGCGTGCGAGAGCATGTGTATCCACATGTACCTGCCAGTCGTTGAGGGCCGCCTGGCGGGCGATGTCAAACACCAGATCCCGTGTTTGCCCCATCCATCGGCCCCCCACGCCGCCGCGGTGTCGCACCCGCTCCGACTGCGGAACCGTACGCTCCTCCCGCGGTCGCGTCTCGCGCTCCGGGCGCCCACCGTCCGAACGCCTGTCGGACGGGCGCCGCCAAGGAGCCGCAAAGCTGGCGTCGAGCGCGTCGGTGAAGCGCGCCTGCAGTGCGTCCACCACATGGCTGGCAGACACGCGCCCGAAGCGGCCGAGCCACGCCTCCGCCAACAGCGCGTCATCGACCCCCGGCAGCGGCGTCGCCCGCGCCGTCGCCGCCGGGCCGGGGCCAATGCCGTTGACGGCGCGCACCTCGAACTCGTACGTGGTGCCGTTCCGCAGTCCCCTGGCGGTGGCGCGCCGGTCCGCGCCGGCGTCGCGCCAGGCAACGAAGGCACCGGCGACATCGCGCCAGCGGTATTCATAGAGTTCGATGGCGAGGCCGCCATCGTCGGCCGGCGGCTGCCAAGAAATGGCGACCTCCTCCGAACCCGCCCGCGCCGTCAGCTCCGGCGTCCCGGGCAGTCCGGCCGGCATCGCCTCGGCACCGCTGGCGGCACTCACGCCAATGCCGTTGACGGCGCGCACCTCGAACTCATGGGCAACGCCGTTCTGCAGGTCGGAGACCACGACGCTGGTGTCGAGCGCCGCTTCGATCCAGTCGCCAAACGCCTCGCCGGCCACGCGCCAGCGGTACTCGAAGCGGATGATGTCGTCGCCGCCGTTGTTCGGGACGTTCCAGGACAGCACCACCCGGCGGCTGTCGGGGCGCGCCGTCAGCGTCGGCGCGTCCGGTGCCGACGCAACCCAAGGCGATGCCAGCACCGACGCGACCGTGCCGCCGCCCACGGCGTTCACGGCGCGCACCTCAAAGACGTAGGAAACCGCGTTGGTGAGGCCCTGCACCGTCGTGCGCAGATCGAGGCCCACATCGGCCCAGGCGCCTGGAACCTGGCCTTGGGTGCCGTGGCGCACTTCGTAGCGCTCGATGTCGAGGCCGCCGTCGGACTCCGGCGCGCTCCAAGTCAGCGACACCTGGCCGTCGGCAGGCTCGGCGGCGACCCCGCGCGGCGTGCCGGGCACCGCGCCCGGGGTCGCCGACGCGCTAGCGCCGGCGCCGACGAAGACGGCGTTGGCGGCGCGCACCTCGAACAGATATTCGACGCCATTGTCGAGCCCGGCGACCGTGACCACGGTGACCGCGCCGACCGAGGCCCAATCCCCGAATGCGGTCGCGTCCGCGCGGCGGTAGCGGTATTGATATTCGCTCACCGCAACGCCGCCATCGGCGCCGGGCGCACTCCAGCGCAGCGTCACGGCGCCGTCGCCACGCGTGGCGGTCAGCTGCCCCGGCGCACTCGGCGCGGCACCAGGGGTCACGGCCGCCCGCGCTTCGGGACCCGGGCCGGCCGGGTTCACGGCGCGCACCGCAAAGACATGCTCGCGGCCGTTGGCGAGCCCGCCGACGACGATGCGCGCACCGCCGGTGCGGTGCGCCCGCCAAGTGCCGAACGCTTCTCCGGCGACGCTCCAGCGGTATTCGTAGTGCAGCACCGGGGCACCGCCGTCCTGCGCCGGCGGCTGCCAAGTCAGGATCGCCTCGCCGTCGCCCGGCGTCACTTGCACGGTGGGAACGCCCGGCGTGCCGGACGGCGTCGCGGTGGTCTGGTCGGGCGCGCCAGGGTTGCCCTGCGAGTCGATGGTGCGCAGCTCGAACGTGTAGGCGGTGCCGTTGGCGAGGCCCGCCACGGTGACGACGAGCCAGTTGCCGTCGCGGCGCAGCCGGTTGCTTGCATCCACCCAGCCAATGCAGCCGCTCGTCTCCGGCAGGCAGCGGAACTCGTAGCGGGCGATGTCGCCGCCGGTGGCGGCGGGCCAGCGCAGTTCCACCTCGCGGTCGCCGGCGCTCGCCGAAAACGCCTCGCTTGCCGCGGTGCCTGCAAGTCTCGCCACCGAGGCGGCGGCACCGTCGCCAGCCTCGTTGACGGCACGCACCTCCACCACATAATCGATGTCGTCGCGCACATTCGCGAGCAGCAGGGTGTAGCGGGCACCGCTCTCGATCAGGCGATCGTCCACGAGTTGCCAGTCGCCGAAGCCCGCTTCGCCGACTCGAACGCGATATTCGTAGCGCAGGATCGGCGAGCCGCCGTCGTTGGGCGGATGCCAGAACACCGAGAGCTCGCCGTCGCCGGCGGCATGGCGCAGACCCAACGGCGCTCCCGGTGCCCCCCTCGGCGTCGCCCATACCGTCGCCACCGGACCGGTCAGGTTCTCGCCCTTGCGCGCCCGCAACTCGAACTGCACCTGGGTGCCGTTGGCAAGCGCATCCACGCTCCACTCCACCACGGAACGGCAGCGTGCCCGTTCTGCGTCGGCGAAGCCGCAGGCATCGGTCCAAGCGCCAAATGCGCCGCCGACGCGACGCCAGCGGTACTCGTAACCGGCAACGGCAACGCCGTCGGTGCTCACGGCCGGCTCCCAGCGCAGCGTGACGCGCCCGTCGCCGGGCGTCGCGACAAGATTCTGTGGCGAGCCGGGTGCCGCGGAGCCGAGCAGTGGCGTCCCTTCCGCCGTCACCCGGTCACTCTCAAGGTCGTCTGCGCCGATGGTCCATATCTCGAACTCGTAGGTCAAGCCGTTGACGAGGCCCGTCACCGTCACCGCCGCAGTGGCGTCATTCGTGTCGCTGTCGACAACGACGCCACCTGACGCACAGCCCTCCCAAGGGATGGTGCCGCTGGCGCGATAGCGGCAACCGTATTGCGATGCGTTACCCCCGTCACCGGCGAGCTCGGCCGCCGGCCACTCGAGGGTGACCTCGGCATCCGCCACCGTCACCTGCGGCGTGCCGGGAGCTCCGGGCGCCGCCGTCCCGGCGACCGGTGCCTTGCCGTACAGCTCGGGACTTCCCGCCACCTCCCCGGTTCCGACGGCGTTGACGGCGCGCACCTCGAAGTCGTACTTCTGGCCGTTGGTCAACCCGTCTATCGCAACCCGTTCCGCGAGGCCGGCATCGAGCCAGTCCGACCATGTGCCGGGAATTGCGCCATCGGCGCCAGACACGCGAAAGCGGTATTCGTAGCGCTGCACGGGCCCGCCGGGGTCATCCCAAGTCAAGGTGATGGCACCGACGCCCGCAGTGGCGGCTGGATTGTCCGGCTCCGCCGGCGGGTCGCCGGCAACAACCGTGATCGAGGTTTCGCTGCCGGCACGACCGTCCACCACCGGCCGCACCCGGAAGACAAGGCTGTCGCCGGCGTCGACACCCGTCGCGGCCACCTCTTCGCAACTGCGCACAGTATCGTCCGCCCGTTGGCAGGTCGCGTCTTGCAGACTGCACTGGTGGCTCTGCCACCTGCCGGCAACCCAGCCGTACTCGTAGCGGTCCGGACACCCGGCCTGCGGCGTCGTCCACTCGAAGGCAACGTTACAGACAAAGTCAGCGCAGCTCGATGAGGAATCATCTTCCCTGAGCCCGGTCACGACAGCTGCGAGGGCGGCAACCTGCGGCGTTCCGGTGACGCTCGCTTCCGCGCCGAAACCGGCGGAGTTGACGGCGCGCAGCTCGAAGACATACTCCGTGTCGTTGGTCAGCCCGCCGACGGCGAGGCTGCATTCCGTGCCGGCGCGGGTTTCCGTGCATTCGGGCTCGACGCTGACGTAGGCGCTCCAGGTCGTGGCGGCCTCGGGCCGGGCGCGGTACTGATATGCCAATATTTCCGCGCCGTTGTCCGGGCCGGCGAGCCAGGTCAGGGTCAACGCCGCGTTGCCGGCCGCCGCCGAAAGATCCTCCGGCGCCTCTGGCGCTGCCGGAAGCGTATTCACGACACCGAAAGCCACCCGCCCCCAGCCATCGGCGTTGCGGGCACGCACCAGCAACTGGTAGCCAGTGGCCAAATCCAGGTCCTCGACGGAAGCGCTGAATGGGCATTTGCCGCGGTCGAGAAGTTCCTTCCCGCAAATGAGCACCCATCTACTGTCGTCGTCGTCAGGACCGCCCTCGGGGTCCTCCGGAAAGTCTGGGAACTGCTCTTCAAACTCGGCCGCCGGTATCGCGAAATATTGATACTCCTCGACCGGGAAGCCACCGTCCACCGCCGGCTCCCACCTGAAGTCGAAGCACCCCCGCGCCCTGGCGGTGTCCTCGGGGTCATTCGGGCAATCCGCCGACCGCAGCAGCGGCGTCACCACCGGCGCCGACGGCGCAACCCCGATGTCCACGCATTTCCAAACCGTTTCCGATTCCCCCGCATGATTTCTGACGCGCAACCCGAAATTGTATGTGGCACCTCGTTCGAGCCCATCCAAAGTGACACCGGTCGTTGAGCCATCTTGTGCCACCCACCCCGCACCATCCGGAACCGGATCGCAATTGGGCAGCACCAGCGTTTTGTCATCGACTACATCCCCACAAAACTTCATTTGCCGCTCGCCGTCCACGCACTGCTTGCCGAACAAATCAAACTTGTGGCGACGATATCTTGAAGCTATGATCGGCAAGTCGGCCATCGTATTGATGTCCCATGTGAAAGTCGCTTGTCGAAGGCCGGAAACCGCCCGGATATCGCTGATCTCCGGCAGCTCCCCAATCAGCACGCTATTAAGAAGGCGGACCTGCGGCCGCTTGTCCAGGGCGTCCACTACATCGCTTGTGGCCGTCACCTGAAACTGGTATGTACTGCCAATTACGGCGTCCACCTCCCATTCGTACCCGCCAGCAGCCGTCAAAATCGTATGCACGCGTTGGTCACTTACCTCACGAGCGGCCTCTCCGATCGGCACTTCCACCGGTTCGCTGAATTCACCGCCGTCAACACTCGCGCTCCACCAATACACTGTGTACATCCCGTAATTGAGTCTCGGCCATAATCGCAACTTTACCCTTCCATCGGCGCCAGGCACCACCGCTCTTGGAATCGCACGCCCCTCGTCAGTCGGCACGGTCGGATTCGGGTCACCAAACCACCGCCCGAGACTAGCCGGACCATCAAACGACTGGATCTGGACTAGGGGACTCCTCGGAACGTCAGGGACAAAGAAACGAACGCCTTGAATCGTCTGCCCGTAGGGCAGGTGGTCGAAGCCTGCGCCACTAGAATCAATTCCGACACGAAACCTATTGCTATTAGCCAGCAGCAGCTGGCTGACTGCTCCGCTACCACCAATATCAGTACAGCCATGACCACCTGCCGAGGTCGTTGTAGCCGAACCCGTTTGGTTGCTGAGGTGGCCGTCGACCCGCCGGCAACGCTCAACATCGCTCCTTACGAGGGGAACACCTTCGCCTGTATTCGTACTGGGCATATCCGCCCTTTCTAACACCACCGCGTTTCGCCTCTGCGTTCCCATGGCACCGCTGGTCGAGTCCGGCAGCGCCACATTGGCTCTACTGAGGTAACCGAACAAGCCATCGTGATCGTCGAAGGGCATGGTATATACCTCCCCGGCAAACATATGCGCCGCCCCTGCCAAGCCGTCGCGCCGGGGGGTTAGATCGTCCACCGTCTCCGGCACGAGCATCGCACCGACGAAAGCATCGTAAACCCTCCCTGGGGCAAGGCCCATCAAAGGAACGCGCCTTTGTTCCGCACGCACAGGCGGGCAAATCGTCCGGCCCCCCGCCCCTTGCACCCCGCCGGCGGACATGGCATTGAACGGCACCATCGTGCTTCGGACCGTGTCCATTGTTCCGCCCGTATCCTCGTCCTCTTCCGAAGGTTCCGGTGCAGCGCACTGCCACACAATCGCATCCGCGTCGGCCTCAACGCTTCGGGGCGCGACGACAGCCCCTGCTTCATTGCTCTCGTTGACATAGAAAACGCCCTCTTCCACCATGTTCACGATGTCCTGGCGTCTGCGTCCGAGGGCCCTGAACCCGTAGAAGTACGTCAGATAGGCACCTAGGCTCGACGGCTCCGATCCGGAGAAATACGGTCTCGACCACCCCCTGATGAAGTCCTCCTTCGTCCCGCCTGTCGTCTGCTGTATATAGTCCGCCAAGCACACGTGATAGAATCGGCCACGAACTGAGGAATCGAATTTAGGGTCACCAGCGCGTGGGAACCCCTGCTGACCGTTGCTGTCGGGATGATCCCAACCGTAGTCACCCGTGAGAGTCGCCCACCGCACGGAGTTCGGAAAGGCGTAAAAATAGTATTCCATATCTACAACGCGTTCTAAGGGCATATATTCCTTGGAGTTATCAGACTGCTTGACGGTGCCGCCTGTTGCCCTCCCGCTAACGCTGCGATCCTGGTGCATGATCTGCGTCCCGACCAGCCGAAAACTGGATGGCGCCCAGCTCACGGAACGCGAGTTCAACGCCATGATGTCTGGTGCAGTAACGACCGGGACGATCCCGGCACCATCGCCGAGGGAGGTACCGATGGGAGCGGCATCACGTCCTCCCTGGCTCAAGTCCGCGCCGTCGAACGCGATGTAACAGACCGGACTATATTCGTCATGTGGAACGCCGTCGTTTTCGTTGGGGTCCGGATGTCCGTATCCCGTGACGGCAATCCCAGCGACTGCCACTGCAGCGAGCAGCCGGGCACGACGCCCGAAGGCGCTCGCCTGCGTGCGTGGCTTCAATGGGTGGTGCTTCGGAGCGACCAAGGATCGAAGCTCAGCTTAACCAAGACTGCATCGCGGTCGGCACCGGCCACCGCCCTGCGCCGAAGCTCCACTTCGAGCTGCGCCGATGTGCCGACGATGCGCCAGCCGGTGCGCCAGAAGGCGGCTTGGCCGCCCGTCTCGACGCCGACGTACGGCGTTGCCAGGGCGCGCCCGCGAAATAGGTCCTTCGAATAGCCCATCTCCGCCGCCAAATGGGGCCCCGGCTCCACACCTCGAATCGCGCTCCGTCGCGCCTCGGCACCGGTCGCCCACAGCCGTTCCGCACCACTCGCCGCCGTGCCCCAGCCCGGACTGAGGCGGAGCGATAGGCCGCGCCCCGAGGGCCGGGCCTTCACCGCCACCGACACCACCCCGCCCCATTCCTCCAGAGCGGCGTCACCGTGCTGCAGCAGCGTTCGCACCCGACCGGCCACGTCCACGCGACCGCCGCCATAGTCGAAGCCGGCACCGAACTCCATGCCGCCACCCTTCTCCGCGGCGCCGCCGTCGTGGCGGACGCCGAACTCGCTGACTGCGGTCACCAAGGCACCGGCTTGCGTCCGCACCGTGCGCGACGCTTCCAGCAGAAGCCGAAAACGGTTCGCGTCGGCGTACAGGGACTCGTCGGCAGTCGCAAGGCGGGCCAGAAAGGCATCGGACTTGACAGCCAAGTCCAGACCGGCCAGCGACGCCAGCGTTCCCCGCGCACCAAAGGCGCCGAGCCTGCCGCCGATGTCCACGGAGCGCTCGCCGCCAACCCCTGCCAGCGTGACGCTGCCGGCACCCCCGCCCAGCATTCCCCAGGCGGTGAGGGCGCCGCGGTCAACGCGAACGTAGGGATAGGCGCCCGTGAGCGTGCTCTCCACTTCGTCGCCGGCGCGGGCCGGGTAATCCTCGTCCGCCAGCAGCGCGAAGTCGCCGCGGCCCTGGCTGTGCGACAGGGCGACGCCAGCAAGCAGCGATCCCTGCGCATAGTCGGCGCCGCCGGTGGCCGTCACCACGGTGCCGTCGATGCCCAGCCGAGGCTCCTCGCCGGCAAATCTCGAAGCGGCTAAGCGGCCCCAGGCGGTCCAGCTTCCGCCGCCGGCGCCGCGACCGGACGCGGACATCAGGCCGGTGGGCCAAGAGCCGCCCATCGGCGAATCGGCCCATCCGGCGGCGGCAAGGCCGGCCCAGCCGATCGTCGCGAGCCGGCCGCCGGCGCCGCCGCGGTGTCGCACTCGGCCACCGTCGCGATCGCGCGACTCGGGCACTCGGCGCGCCGGTACGCGCCGGCGCGGCGCATCGACGCCGCCATCGAATGTGCCGCCGGCGTCCGGGGTCATTCTCATGCGCGCATCGACGGCACCCACCACATGGCTGCCGGCGATGCGACCAAAACGCGCCATCCATGCGCGCAGCAACACCTCGTCGGCAACGCCCGGCGTGGGCGTTGCGGTGGCGGTGGCCTCGGCGCCGGCGCCGCGGGCGTTGACGGCGCGCACCGAGAATTCGTAGGCGCGGCCGTTGACCAGCTCGCGCACGGACGCGGCGGTGTCGAGCCCGGCATCGATCCACGCGCCGGCAGCGGCGCCAACCTCGCCCCAGCGGTATTCGTAGCGCTCCACCGCGATGCCGCCGTCGTCGTCCGGCACGCGCCAGGAAAGGTCGATTGCACGCGAGCCCGCGAGCAACGCAAGCGCCGGCGCCGAGGGGACATCCGCCGGCGTCGCGCTGGCGCTGTCGGCGGCACTGGCGCCAAGGTCGTTCACCGCGCGCACCTCGAACACATACTCGATACCGTTGACAAGCTCGTCCACGGTGACGCCAGAGCTGACGCCGGCGGAGGACCATTGACCAAATGCGTCCCCGGCCGGTTGCCAGCGGTACTCGTAGCGGCGGATCGGCGAACCGCCGTCGTCCGCCGGCGCTTCCCATGTCAGGCGAACGCTGCGCACATCCGCCACCGCATCGAGCACCGGCGCGTCCGGGGCTCGCGCGGCGCGTGGCGTTGCCCGCACGGATGCCTCGGGGCCAGCGCCGGCGGCGTTCACGGCGCGAACCTCGAAGGTGTATTCGACATCGTTGGAAAGACCGCCGATGGAGGCTTCGAGGTCCAGCCCCGCCACCGCCCATTCAATGAAGTCGCCGCCTGTCGGACGATGGCGGTACTCGTAGCGCACCACCTCCGAACCGCCGTCGTCATCCGGCGGCTGCCACTGCAGCAGCACCCCGGCATCGCCACGGAACACACTCAGCGTCACCGCGCCCGGCGCCGACGCCGGCGTTGCCCCAACCGTGGCGACGCCGCCGCCGCCGAGGCCGTTCACGGCGCGCACTTCGAAGGTGTGCTCGACACCGTTTTCGAGCCCGGAGACCGTCGTCGTAAGCGCGTTGCCCACATCCTTCCACGCGTCCACCGGCCCTGCGGCCACCGCAAAGCGATACTCGTAACCGACCACGGCGCTGCCGCCGTCGTCCTCCGGTGCGACCCAGGACAGCGTCACCGCGCCCTCGGCGGCGACCGCGGCCAGACTGCCGGGCGCTGCCGGAAGGCGTGCCGGGCGCACGGTGACGCTGGCAGGCTCGCTCTCGCCGACGGCGTTCACGGCGCGCACCTCGAAGGTGTGTGGCTGCCCAAGCGTGAGCGAGTCGAGATTCCTTTCGGTGGCAAGGCCGCCCGTGCCCGACCAGGCGCCGAATTCGCCGTCGCCGACGCGCCAGCGCAGATCGTAGCGCACCAGCGCCAAGCCGCCGTCGCTCGACGGCGCCTGCCAGACCAAGGTCACGGCACCGGTCGGCAGCGCTTCTGCGGCGAGTCCACGCGGCATGCTCGGCACGGTCGCCGTCAGCGCCGGGGTCGCGTCCGCCACCGCCGCCGGGCCGACGGCGGCGTCGGTCTCGGCTCGGACCTCGAAGCGGTAGGTGATACCGTTGGCGAGCCCCGTCACCAGTGCCTCCGGCTCGACGCCGGTCGGCGTCCAAGCACCGAAGCGACCTCCTGCCGGGCGGTAGCGGTAGGCATAGGTGCGCAGGGCAGAGCCGCCGGTGTCCGCCGGCGCCTGCCAGCTCAGGCGCACTTCGCCATCGCCGCCGACGGCGACCAGCGCAAGCGGGGCGGTGGCACCGCCGGCGGTGCGGGCGCTTTCGCGTGCCGCCGGCCCCGCGCCGCTCTGGTTGACAGCGCGCACCTCGAAGGCGAAGTCGGTGCCGTCGGCCGGGACGGGCACCGTGATGCCGAGCACTAGGCCAAGGCTCTGCCACTCACCGAAATCGGGGCCGCCTTCGCCGCCGCTCGCGCCCCAGCGGTATTCATAGCCGGAAACCGGAAACGCGCCGGTCTGCGGCGGCGGCTGCCAGCTCAGGGTGATCTGGCGGTCGCGCGTCGACACGACGGCAAGCTCCGAGGGGGCGCCGGGGAGGCCCGACGCCTCGGGCGCCAAGGCACGAGCGACCGCCTGCGCCACGTCTCCGGCACCGGTTGCGGTGCGGGCGCGCACCTCGAACAGAAGTTCCACGCCGGGTTCGAGGTCGCTCACCGTGACGGTAGTGGCGAGCCCCACCGACTGCCACGGGCTGAGCGAGCCCGCGCTGACGCCCCAGCGATAGTCGTACGAGAGAATACTCTCGGGAGCGGTGGCGGGCGTCCATGTCAGCAGCACTTCGCGTTCCCCGCCGGTTGCTGTCAAGGTCACCCTGGCCACGCCCGCGACCGGCGTCGCCTGCACCATTCCCGCCTCGCCGGTACCGAAGGCGTTGACGGCGCGCACCTCGAAGGTGTACTCGGTGCCGTTGGCGAGGCCCGGCAGGCTCAACATGCGATTGTCTGCTGCGCCAGCCACTTTCCGCCACGAGCCAAGAGCCGTTGCATCGGAGCCGAAGCGATACTCGTAGTGCAGCACGTCGCCACCAAGGCTCTCCACCGGCTCCCACGCAAGCGTCACCTCGCGGTCGTCGACGTCCGCAGTCAGAACGGGCATCTCCGGAACAATGCCGACCACGGCGTCGGTCTCGACCCAAGCGCTGGCGGCGGCACCGCCGGCGTCGAGGTCCTCGGGGCACTCGGCGCTGTTCAGGTTGCATGTGCGCACCCGGAATCCGTAGCGCTGGCCGGGGCTCAGGTTGCGGATCTCGGCGGTTGTGTTCAGTCTCGGCTGTACAGGACAGTCGGCCCAGTCTCCCACCGCTGCCGGACACAGGCTGTCGTCGGTCTGCGTCGGCGCTTCGCACCGATACTGGCACTCGTAGCGCACGATCCCGCGCCCGCCCGGCGGCGGTGCATCCCAGCTCAGCGTCACCGTGCCAACCGCCTGGATAATCTGCAGGTTCGACGGCGACTGAGACGCCGGGCCCGGCGTCGCCCGGACGTCGATCAGGGCACCGGCACCCGAACCGTTCCGGGCACGCACCTCGAAGGTGTACTCGGTGCCGTTAGCGAGACCCGTCACGTCTTGAACCAGCTTGCCTTTGTCGCACACGCCACCGCTGCGACGCCAGTCGGCGCCGGCCGCACCCGGTCGCCAGCGGTACTCGTACTCATTCGTCAACGTCGGGTTGGTGGCCGCGTCGTCGGGGTTTGCCGCCACGCAAGCCCAGGTCAGCCTAACGCCGCCATCAAGGACCGCGGCCGCTATTTCCGCCGGCGTATCGGGAAGCCCGAGCGGCGTGGCGCTCGCGCCGGCAGCCGGGTCGGACGTTTCGACGACATTTTGCATCTCCGCCAGGTTCGTGGCGCGAACATAGAAGGTGTATTCGGTGCCGTTGTCCAACTCGTCCACAACGACGCGCAGATCGGGTGAAATCAGCCGCGGCCGGACGAGGGTATCCGTCCACGCCTCGTCGTCGGCTGCACAGGTGTCGCCCTCTGTGTTGGGCGTATGGCAGTACTCGTAGCCGCTGATCGCCGCACCGCCATCGTTATCGGGTGCCACCCACGTCAGCGTTACCGTTTCATCGCCGGGGATCGCTGCCAAGGATGTCGGCGCCCCGGGCGGGGATGTCTTCGGCCGTACCCAAAGGTCGTCCTTGCCGTCGATGTCGTAGTACTCTGCATACATGGCGGCGCCGGACCCACCCCCATACACGGCGCGCACCTGCAACAGGTATGCGTCGTAAACGAGGTTCTTTATCTCGTACTTGCAGACATTCGCGCCACCGCTGCCGATCTCTTCCGCATCTTCCGTGCAGGCCAGCTGACTCCATCGCGGTGTTTCGCCAAAGCGCGCCGGGAACAAACGCGCAGGGGCCATGCGATACTCGTAGTTCTGCCAGCCCTGTCCGGTGGGGACACCCAGCGCATCCTCCGCGCAGGTGGGCGACTCGATTTCCAGCAGCACGACGCGGTCGGCCAAACGCGACAGTCCGGCACCTCGCGCCTTTGCGCCCCCTAACGCCCGATTTTCTGCGAACTTCTCGGCGTCTTGGTCGGTAGAATCGTCGTCGAGTTCGCAGACGACCTGCGGCGTCGCCTGCATCGTTAGAGGCGTGCCGTTGCCCGCCCCGTTCACGGCGCGCACCGCGAACGTGTGTTTGACATTGCTCGGCAGATCGCCGATCAAGGCTTTGAGCTCAAGTCCAGCCGCGGTCCATTCGGACCATGTGCTGACGCTCGTCGGGCGGTGACGATGCTCGTAGCGCACCACCGCCTCGCCGCCGTTGCTCGTCGGTGCCTTCCAAGTCAGCGTCACCCGGCGAGGGCCGGGCTCGGCTACCAGGGATTCCGGCGCAGAAGGTGGGCTCTGGCCGTTTGCCGGCAACGCGGCAGCCAAGAGCGCGAGCGCCGCAAGGCGGACTCGGGCAGCGCCGGCGAGGAACCGGAGCCCGCCCCGAAACCATGCGTCGTCGACCGCCGGGGCATCGGTACCCGGCAGCGGCCCGCCCGCGCCGACGAAACTCTCCAAGTCACCTCTAACTGCGCTCATCCCCTTTCTCCACCTGCCTTCGCGCGGTTCTCGGTCGCGCCTTGGCCCGCAGGGCCGGTTCCGACAGCGCGCGGCGCTGGTGGAGCCCCCCTCCGCGTCAGCTTACCCCGGCTGGCCGCGGTGTCCGGAGGCGGCACTGCGAAGGACGGCGCCTGCAGCGGCCTGCCGTCGCCTTGGCTTACTCGCCCGGTCAGGCGGAGCAAATCCAAGTTGCCGAGACCGTCCGCGACCTCCGCCTCGATGGTCACCGCGCCGCCGCCGCCGACACCGTCAAGAAAACGCAGCAGGCTGCCGCTGCCCGTGTATTGAACGAACCAATCGTCGGTCTCCACCTCGCCCCGGACAAAGCGCCAGGCGGAATTGTCCGCCAGCCGAAGCCGAATCGAGAACGGCGTGCCGTAATTCCAGGTGCGGATCCCCGAGGCGTCCGGGTCGGCGCCGATCACCTGGATTTCGGCCACGTTTTCCGCCAGCACCTCGTCCTCGGGACGGGTGCGCCAGTCGAGGCCAAAGCGCACCGAGGCGGCGCCGTTGTCGTCCACGGTCCAGAAGGCCAGACTCTCGGAGAAAACACTCACCAGCGGCTCGTCCACCGTGGTCGTCAAGTCCCCGAACGGCGCGAGCTCTTCCAGAAACGCGCTCAGCGTGCTGGCGTTCACCTCCGGCGCCATGCGGTCGTTGGCATAGGGCCACTGCCAGGCAACGTGGGCATTAAAATAGGTGGCGATGCGGTCGTACACGTCCCTCGCGACACCCTCTCGACGCTCGCCGCAGACGCGCCCCATGGTGGCCATGAGCCGCGTCACCGAGCGCGACAGATAGTCGCTGCGGGCCGCGAAGCCGGCCGCCCGGGGCGCCTCGCAGGCGGCCTCCGGATCGTCCGCAAAGGCGCGCATGGTTCCCTCGATGATGCTGAGCGCCGAGTCGGCATCGCCGCGGGCGTGGGCTTCGATGTCCTCCGCCATGCGCCGCCAGTCCACCGCCGCCCACGAATCGCCCTCCCGTGCCGCGTCGATGAACGGCGCGCCGAACTGCTCATGAATTGCCCGCACCCGGGACAGGCCGCGGTCGAACCGCCGCACCAAGGCGTCGCCGTCCACGGTCGGATCGAACGGCACGCCCACGGGATCCTCGTCGGCAATGACGTCCGCCGCAGCCGCCAGCACGGTGCCGGCCACCCGCGCCCGCGCCGACGTCACCCGGTCGGCCTCGCCGTCGGCCTGGCGCTGGCGCAGCCATCCCTCGATCTCGTCCAGGTGATCGAGCGCCGGCGCCATGCGCGCCCGTCGTTCGGCGCGCGTGATGGGCGTGCCGATGTCGTTCTCGAGTCGCAGCGCGTTCTCCACGTCGGCGGTGACGCCGATGGTGAGTTCGGCGGCAAGCTGGCGGACCAGGTCCTGGGCCACGGCCGGCGGCAGCCCGGCCGGCAGGTTGGCGGCGAACTGGTCGAACACCTGCAGGCGGCGGCGCGCCTCGGCCACGGCGCCGAGATCGAGCAGTACCGGACCGATGGGTGGCGTCACGCTCGCCGCCGGAGGCTCGGCAAAGCCGGCGTTGGCGATGCGATCCAGAAAGCCCAGCCACGCTGACGCACCGGCGCTCATCACCAGCGACGGACCGCCGCCCTCGCCGGCACGGGCCATGAGCGGGCCAATGGCCGGCAGGATGAAATACTCGGCGGCGTCGCGGGCGGCGATGCGGATGGCGCTGATCGCCGCCTTGGCCTCGAGCACGGTCACCTGGCCCACCAGCACCAGCCCAACGGTCTGCCCCAGCATGCGCAGCTCGAAGGCGTGGTCGGGCTTGTCCTCGGCGGCGGTGAGCCACTGCTGCGACGGATCCTGAAGCGCCGTGCGCAACTCCAGCAAGGCGTCGTGCTGCGCCCGCCAGGCGGCGCTGCGGTCGCTGGCCCTGCGCGCGGCGGTCGCCACCGGGCCGTTGGTGTACACACTGTCGGCCCAGCGCTGCATCGTGGCGATGAAGCTCGTGCGCGCGTATTCGGTGAGGCCGTCGACGTCCAGGCCGCCCTCGCCGGGCAACGGCGGCATCGTCCCGACTTCGTGGAGCGCTTCGCCAATGCCGTCGGGCCACGAGTTCCGCGCACCACCGAAGGCGTCGGACAACAGCACCTGCACGTCCACTTCGCGCGGATCGTCCGCCAGCCCCTCCCATGCGGTGAACCAGCCTCCCACCACTCGGGCGTCGTCGATCCACTCCTGCGGTTCGTCGCGAGGCGCGAGCCGGCGCACGGCATCCCGCTCCAGCGCCGCCGCCAGGGGACGGAGGAGATAGCTGTCGAGGAAGGTGGAGGCGAGTTCGCGCGGCGCGGAGGCGTTGGGCACGAACGGCGCCAAGGGCGTCAGCAACGAAAAGCTCGACAAATCCGACAGCCGGCGCGCAACCTCGGCGATGTGGCGCATGCGACTGGCACTCGGCACCGTCGGTATGCCCTCTGCCGACCAAGGCACGGCGGCTTCCCGGCTCGCCGCCTGCACCGCCGCCTGCAGCTTTAGCGATCGGTCCACCGACACGGTGGCGGCAAGCGCAGCCAGCAACGCGCCGACCACGAACACGCCGAGCGACGCCCACGTCCAGAAACCCGGCGCCGCGGCGGGACGCGTGCGCTCCAAGGTCTGCGCCACGGCACCGCGCAACCCGGCGCCGCCAAAGCTGAGCGACGCCACGTCGAGCACTCCCGAAGGCGCCACTGCGCGGGCGCGGTCAAGCGCCGCCGGAAGGCCGCCCGACTGCGCGAGCGCCAGCCGGTCCAGCCCTTCCCTGGTGCCGCCGCCGAGCCATTGGCGCACGGTGTCGCCGCCGAGGTCGGCAGTCACCTGGCCGGCATCGCCGCTGTTGGCGTCGATCACCCGCCACGCCGCCGCCTTGCTGGCGCTCGGCAACACGAAGTGAACGGCCGTGCGCATGCCGATCGCGCGGGCGAGGGCGGCGGCTCGGGAGATTGCTTCGCGGGGGATGCCCTCGGCGTCCGCCAACACCGCGATCGCGTCCAGCGGCCGACGCCAGGACAGCGCTCCGGCCAGGCGCCGGAAGTCGCGCCGGGTGGCGGCCGATGCGTCGATCAGGACTACATCGCCGCCGGCGGCGAGACGGAGCGAGCCAGCGCCGGGCGGCGACAGGTCCAGCCCGCGGCACAGGTCGGTGCCGCCGTCGCCGTCCACGATCACGATCCGCAGGGCATCGCCGTCGGTCAGGCGGCGCGCCTCCATCAATGCGGCGCGAAGGCTCATCCGACCGCTCGCACTCCAGCCGGTGGAGACGCCCGGCGGCGCCCCGGCACGCGCCTCGGAGCGAGCCGCCGAGCGCTCGCGCCAAGCGGTGTTGCCCCGGGAGCCCGCCCACAGGGCACCCTTGCCAAGCGCCACGAGCAGCTTCCAGAGCACCCACGCAGCCAGCACCAGCAGCACCAAGGCGACAAGCACCAGCACGATGAGCAGGACAATCTCCATCGTGCCGCCGGCGAGCAGCTGCAAGACGAACTCGCTTGCGCGATTCAGAAAGTCACTCAAGATCGGATCCACCCTCGGTTGCGCTGCCGTCGAGGGCGTCGCCGACCAGTGTCGGCGACGCCGACACCGGCACGCCGATACGGACATCGTCGACGATGCGGCTGGCTTCGTCGAGCGTATCGGCAGGCAGCGTCAGCGCGATGCCAAAGCCGGCAAGCAGCCAAAGAATGATGCCAGCCAAGGCGAACGGCACCGGCGCCACCCCGGTGCGCTTGGGTCCGCCTTCGCCGAGCAGCTCGCTGGCGGTGCCGCGGTCCACGCCGACCGTTTCTTCGAGTGACGTGGTGAGGGTGCTCAGCCCGTGCGTGTCGCCGCGCATGGAACCCTCGAAACCCTCTCGAAACAGCGCCAGATAGAGCACGCCAAGCTCGTTGCCGGCCGCCCCCTGCGCCGCGAGTTCCGCGGCGCGGATGATTTCTTGGCCGGCCAAGGCCGAACCATAGAGCTCGAACTCAAGCAAGCGATCGCGCCAGCGTTCGAGGCCCCCGGCCGGGTAGTGCAGCATGCGCTCGTCCGCCAGCCCCACCAGCGCATAGGCCGCGGCGCGGGACTGGTTAGGGTCGTTGCGGATCGCCGCTGGCAGGGCGCGGACGAATGCATCCACGCCCTGCGCGAGCCGCCGGCGGCTGTCCTCCATGGCTGCGCTCACGCCGCGCTCGCTGTCGGCTTCGTTCACCTGCAGCACGAGGCCCGATGCCTCGCGGTCGAGAAGGTCGAAGAACGGCACAGCAGAAACCGCCACTGAATGCCCGGCGCTCACAGGCGTGCCCTGTCCGGCAGGTCAATTGCTCGTCTAGTCACAAATTGTTGTCCGATGATTGCACTTCTTCATTCTGCTTGGGGTGCAGCCCCTCCGGCCTTCCAATCTTGGCACCCCTATCGGGCCGCCTTGCGCCATGGGGGCCACAGCATAGCGGATGAAGTGCCGTTGTGGGGGGGGGGGGGGTGGGGGGGGGGGGGGGGGGGGGGGGGGGGG
>VXSY01000202.1:22323-26081 GCA_009837725.1 Gammaproteobacteria bacterium
CCCCCCGGCCATCCAAACTTTGGCACCCAATCCGGCCGCCATTGGCCATGGGGGGCAAATCATATCG
The DNA here is from genome assembly GCA_009837725.1 of Gammaproteobacteria bacterium. Lineage (GTDB taxonomy): Bacteria > Pseudomonadota > Gammaproteobacteria > Pseudomonadales > Azotimanducaceae > VXYL01. The sequence continues at coordinate 22,391 of VXSY01000202.1, forward strand.
GTTTTATTGCCGTTTTTCCCCCCCCCCCAAAAAAAAAAATTTGGCTTGACCAGCCGTCCCTTACTTCGGTCGGACTCTCCTATCCCCGACAAGCATCACTGCGAAGGCTTCGGCATCGTCGAACCCATGCGATGCTCCCCGACGAAGCCACCGCCACACGCAGGCATCGAGTGCCTTGCGCCCCGCCCGTTGCGTTTTTCTCGTCGCACATCCGCCGCCCGCGCCGGTCGTAGTAGATTGCCCGCTTGGTCGAGTCCATTTTTTGCGCACGGCAGAGCAAGCTGCGCGAGACTAGCCGCGCTTCACCAAAGGCAGGAAGAAGGCATGAACCAAACAACCTCCGATGCTGGAATGGCCAAGGCACAGGGTCGCTGCAGCCGCAGCCTTGTCGCGGCGCTGGTCACCCTCGCCACCGGCGCCGCTGCAGCCGACATGTCGATGCTGGACGATGGCAACACCCGCGCCACGTCGACGGTGATCGCCTTCGGGGTTCGCACCGAAGCGAGTCTCGAAACACGCGACGACGTGGACGTGTTCCGCATCGAGCTGCAAGGCCGGGCGGCGGTCGCCGTGCAGAGCGGCGGCACCACCGACACCATGGCGGTGCTGTCCGACAGCGAAGGCGGGACGATCGCCGCCAACGACGATGCCAGCGCCACCAGCCTCAATTTCCGCATCGTCGAAACGCTGGAGGGCGGTGTGTACTACCTCACCGTCAGAGGTTCGGGCGGTGCCACCGGTGCGTACCGCGTGCTGGCACGCATCCAGCGCGGTGGCGACGACCACGGCGACACCGTCGGCGCTTCGACACGAATCACCGCGATGGAAACGGCCGGCAGCCTCCGCCCGGCCGGCGACATCGACGCCTTCCGCATCGACGTGAACGCCGAGACCGCCATCGTTCTCCGCACCAAGGGCCCCACCGACACCGTGGGGCGACTGCAGGACAGCGCCGGCAACGTGCTCGCCGAGGCGGACACCGGCGGCGACCGCGGCAACTTCGTTATCGACACCAACCTCATGCCCGGCATCTACTACCTCATGGTCTCGGCCAAGGACGGCGCCACCGGTGGCTACAGCGTCGAGGCGGAATACGACGGCCACCTCGTCTGCGCCAATCCGCCCGTGCGCGTGCCGGACTCCGGGGCGGCCGAGATGCCGGGCGACGGCACTGACAGCGGTTCATCCGGCGAAGACGACGAGGTGGTCGCCGAGCCCGTGTACGAACGCTTCCCGCCCATCGAGGTGGGCATCGGCACCATTACCCTCGCGTTCCAGACGACCACCGGGTGCGAGCCAGTGAACGAGCTCAACCTTCTCAGCACCATTTACACCGTGCTGCGCGCCGTCTGGCAAAGGCGGGCGGACGAGTCAGACGACTGGTCGGACATCGACGGAACCGAGACGACGCTTGAGCTGTGCGCCTACTCCCCCACCGAACCCGGCCAGTACCGCCTGATTGCCGACGTGGAAGAGAACGGAACCCTCAAGCACTACGCAAGCAACATCCTCACCGTGGAATGACCCAAAGGCGGCAGGGGCGACACAGGCGTCGCCCCCATGGTGCAACGATCTCCGCCATTTGCTCGTTGGGACTCACGCAAGAAGCCCCAATCCAACACGCTTCGGAGGTGTTCCGATGAGCAAAGGCGACCTGTTCTCAGATCCTGTGGAACGCACACCGCCGGCCCCTGGATTTGCGATCGCTGCCCGTTTGGCATCGGTTCGTGTTTCCTGCCGTGAGCAGCTTCGTTCGTTCACGGCGTTCCGTTTTCGTGCAACGCGTTCCGATTGACTCATCGCCCACGATGGCTCCCCGGGCTGTCGCAGCAGGGCGTGGCCGAGGCGGACACGCTGGTACTTCACGGTGGCGTTGCTGCCGTGGCGTTCAAGCCGCTTGCCGGCCCCTTCCCGGCGATGGGTTTCGGCGCCGTGCGCTGGCGGCCCATGGCGGCGCTGTCTCACGGCGCTGGTGCTGGCCGCCATCGCCATGCGGCATTTGCGCTGCTCACGCCGCTATGGAGACCCACCCAATGCCTGTCGGACTTCGCGGCTGACGGCGAAGTCCGACAGGCTGGTAGCATTCGGCCATGTCCCGCCGCAAGCTGCCCATCGGCATCCAGACCTTCCGCAAGGTGCGTGAAGACGGCTGCTACTACGTCGACAAGACGGACCTTATCCCGCACCTGCTCGACGGTGGCACGCACTACTTCCTGTCACGCCCGCGGCGCTTCGGCAAAAGCTTGTTGCTCGACACACTGAAAGAGCTGTTCGAGGGCAACGAAGAACTGTTCGAGGGACTCGACATCCACCGGGATGGTTGGGATTGGTCGGCACGCCACCCGGTGCTGCTCCTGACTTTCGGCAGCGGCCACTTCGCGCGCGCAGGCGACCTGGAAATCGAAGTGGCAGACCGCTTGAGCGAGGCGGAAGGCGCTGCGGGGATTGCCCGCCCGACGGCCGCGTCGGCTGCGGGGCGGCTGCGTCACCTGATCCGAACCCTGCGCGAGAGAACGGGGCGGCGGGTTGTGCTGTTGGTGGACGAGTACGACAAACCGATCCTCGATGCACTCGAGGACGCAGAGGTGGCGCGCGCCAACCGAGACTACCTGCGCGGTCTGTACGCCGTGGTCAAGGACTGCGACGCCGACATCCGGTTCAGCTTCATCACGGGGGTGAGCAGGTTCTCGAAAGTGAGCCTGTTCTCGGGCGTGAACAACCTCAAGGACATCACTCTGGACCCCCGCTACTCGTCGATCTGCGGTTACACGGAGGCGGACCTAGATTCGGTGTTCGGCGCCGAGCTGTCCGGCCTCGACCGGGACGCGATCCGGGATTGGTACAACGGCTACTCGTGGCTCGGCGAGGAGAAGGTGTACAACCCGTTCGACATCCTGCTGCTGTTCGACAGCCGCGAGTTCGAGCCGCACTGGCTGGAGACGGGCACGCCGACATTCCTTGTGGAAACGCTGTTCCGGCGACGGGTGCGTTCGGTGGACCTCGACGGAATGCTGGCAAGTGGCGAGTTGCTGTCCACCTTCGACGTGAACGCCATTGCACCCGAGGCGCTGCTGTTCCAGACCGGCTACCTGACGATCCGAGAACGTGAGCGCGTCGGGCAGCGGACGCTCTACCGGCTCGGTTACCCCAACCGCGAGGTGCGCGAGGGACTCAACGAGCAGTTGCTGCGGCGGCTCGGTCAGGACAGCACCAGACAGACGGCAAACAGCGTGCAACTGTTCCGCCTGTTGGAGGCGGACGACATCGAAGGCTTGCGCGAGGTGTTCCATGCCTTCTATGCGAGCATCCCGCACCAGTGGTTCACGAACAACGACATCGCCGACTACGAGGGCTTTTACGCCAGCGTGTTCTACTCCTACTTCGCCGGGATCGGTCTCGACGTCACGGTGGAGGAAAGCACGAACGCCGGTCGGCTGGACATGGCGGTGCGCTTCGAGGACCGCGTGTACATTTTCGAGTTCAAGGTGATCGAGCAGGCTGGCGAGGGGGCAGCGCTGGCACAGCTCATCGCACGCCGCTACGCGGACAAGTACCGCTCGCCCTCGGTGCGCATCCACCTCATCGGTGTGGAGTTCAGCAGCGAATCCCGCAACGTCGTCGCGTTCGAGCACGAAACCCGACACACAAACGGTCATGGCCTGAGCCGGCCACCCCGGTGGGCATGAAATCG
>VXSY01000300.1 GCA_009837725.1 Gammaproteobacteria bacterium
CAGCATGGGGTGTGTCCTGTGTGGGCGGGAATGCCGGAGTCGTGGCGGGCTGGGCCTCCGAGTTCCGGTGTGGGTGATTGGCGGCGGGGCGTGTGGGTGATTGGCTTTGTTTTCGGCGCGATTTATGTCGTGTTGGTGTGGTATAGGGCGGCCTTGTGAGTGCGTCAGAGCGCGGGACGCCCCGGTAGGGGGCGGTAGGGAGGGGGCTCTTCCGTCCGTGTTCGCCGCATACCAGGTCGGCATTACGATCATCCCCAATCTCCCTCTTGCTCAATCGCATCCGCGACGAAAGTGAGACAAGTAGCTTGGGCTCACAGGACGGATTCAGGACAAATGGGGGCCGGCGTAGCCGCCGTTCACGACTGTGCTGGCAGGGTGCGCCGCCGCGGTTTCTTGCGCTATGCTCGCACCCGTCATTACCCGTTGGCGACATGATGATTCGAGCCATACAGATGTTCGTCCGGCAACGACGGAACCGGAACCGAAACGTGCCTGCGCGACGCGATCAAGCCCGAACACGCGCCGCCAAGGCGCCTGGGCGCCGAGCGATGGCGTGGGCGTTGGCGGCGGTCGCCATCGGCCTGCCGGCAACGGCGCAGGAAGCGACCATCGAGTCGGCGCGGATCGTGTCGACGCCGAGCGGCGGCTCCGCCACTGCGCCGGTCTGGATCATCGACGATCCGGTCACCGTCGAGGTGCGCTACTCGGCCCCGCTGGACCCGCGCGCAAGCGGCAGCCTGGATCTCGAACTCGACGAGTTCGGCGACGGCCGCGGCCCCAAGCGCACGGCCGACTGCGCCGTGGACGGGAACAGCGACTCGACGCTCGTGTGCATCTATGTCGTGGCCGAGGGCGACGAAGGCAGCGGGGTGAGCGTCGAGCCGCGCTCCGGCAGCCTGCGGGGGGCGCTGCTGCCCCGCGCCGTGCTGCCGGCGGCGGGCGTGGCGGCGTCGCGCGCCGACGTCGACGGCATCCGCGTCCGCATTGCCGACGGCGGCGTCCTGGTGCGCATTCTCGACGACCGCGGACTCGACATCGGCCGCAAGGGGGCGGCGGCGGCCGGCGACACGGTGGAGGTGACGCTCGAGTTCGCCGGCCGCGAGGAACCCTACGCGCCGGGCTTCTCCGTGGCGCTGGCGCTCGACGACGGCAGGCGCACCATGACCTACGTGGAGGACGGCGACGGCCGGCCGACCTTTCGCTACAAGGTCATGGCCGGCGACCACGACCGCCGGTTCCAGCTCGCGCTCGACGGCACCGAGCACCTCACCGACCGCAACGGCAACCGGGGCCTCGCCGCCGGCGAGAACGTGAACGAGAAGTACCTGGCCGGATCGGTGCGGCGGGTGGACGCCCAAGGCCCGCGGATCGAGGACATCCGGGTCGCCAACTCCCCTCTCGGGGTCGGCGCCCACACCTGGCCCAGCGTCGGGCGAGTTCAGTTCGTGGTGAGGTTCGACGAAGCGGTGTTCAATGCCGGGGCCGTCACGCTCGACGTGCTGATCGGCGCCGGCGCCGCGGCGACGTCGCAGTCGACCGAAGCTTGCGCAGCTTCGGGGGATGAGCTGCAATGCACGCTGAATGTAGTCCCTGGCTGGGAAGACCGGGACGGCATCGCGACCCCGGGCAATCCGCTGGCGTTCGGGGAGGGGGCCCTGACGGACGACCTCGGCAACCGCGCCGAGAACCGGTTTGTGGCGAAGCGGTTTCCGAACCAGCGCATCGACGCCGTCGCGCCGGCGATAGAGGCTGTCGTCGTGAAGGCCGGGGCTTCCCCCCTGCGCATCGGCGACGCCATCGATGCAACGGTCACCTTTTCCGAGGTTGTCGGGAGAATGTCGCGCCCACGCCCACCCATCGAGATGACTCTTGCGGGCACAGAGGAGATCAACGGGGTCGCCGAGGTCGACCTCGAATTTCTGCGCCGCAACGGACGCGCACTGGAGTTCCGCTATACGCTCACGGAAAGTGATGCAAATTCGCTGCGCAAGTCCGATGGCTCCGGGCAGCGCATTGGGGCCAAATACCGCCCCCCAAGCACTTACACGGTCGAAGATGTCCACGGCAATTTGCCCCTAACGGAACTCCCCCTGCCTTCCTTCACGAGCCCGCGTCTTCACATCGCTGGCGAGTCGGCTGGCGACGACACGACGTTGCCGCGCATCGACGCAATCATCCTGCAAAATGCGCCCGACAACGGCAGGTATCGGAAATGCCGCGACGATGAACCCCTTGCAACCGAGTTTGAATGTACGGTCAAGTTCCGCGTCATTCTCAGCGAGCCCGCGAAGATCAAGCATATGGACCTTGCCGTCACGATCGGCAGCGCGAGGGCCTTGGTGTGGAAGCGCGACAGTGAAGTCTCCAAACTCATCCACGATTTCTCACTCAAATTCGGGAATAACGTGAATGGCAACGGCATGATCGCCGTCTCCGGGCTCGTACCGCGCGCAGGACTGACAAGAGCCGACCGTGAGCTCCTTGTCGATGAGGGTGGCTACGGCTACTACTTGGTGCGAGGCGAGGAAATGGTGGGAAGAGACTGTCTCAGCCAGCCAACCGATCCATGCTCGCCCGGAAGCCTCCCCCGGAAGTCGCTGACCGGCGCCGCGACGGTGGACACGGAGGGGCCCACGGTCGAGTCCATCGCCTTCCTGCCGACTCCGGCGCCGCGTTCCGTCGGCGCCGCCGACATGCGCAAGTACTACGGCGAAGGCGAGACGATGGCCATCGAAGTCGCCATGAGCGAGAAGGTGAAGACCTATCCAGAGAGAGGCATTGAAGGCCGTGGCCCCCGCCTTTTCCTCACCGTTGGAGGATCACCCGGGAGCCTAGACCGCACGATCTTCAGGGAACTGCGTGACGGTCACAAGCTGGTGTTCGAGTACACCGTGCAGGACGGCGACGAGGACCGGGACGGCGTGTCGGCAAGGTACTTCTCAGGTTTGTTTGCGGACAGCGTCACGGACCGCTCCGGAAACATGATGACGTTCAGTGCAAACACGATTGACGCCTCGAGCGCGGCGCATCGGGTGGACGGTTCGCTCCATGCCGAGGATGCGGAG
>VXSY01000227.1 GCA_009837725.1 Gammaproteobacteria bacterium
GCGGCATCGAGCTTGCCGGCGGGCTGCGCATCCTGAGCGCGGAATCCGGCTTCGGCCTCGAAGCCAAGGGTCGCGTCCTCGCGATGCACACCGGCGAGGGCTACAGCGAAAGCGGCATCGGCGTCACGGCCAGCTTCGAACCCGGCGCAGCGGGCCGCGGAATCACCTTCCGCCTCTCCCCCCGCTGGGGCGGCTCGGCAGACTCCACCGACCTCTTCTGGGATGAAGTGGGCAACGTCCGCGACGCATCGCAGTACGCCTACGCCCTGGACCGCACCCAAACCTGGGGCGTAGACGCCGCACTGGGCTACGGCTTCAGCCTCCGCTCCATGCCCGGCGTAGTAACCCCCTTCGGCCAAATGGACGTAACCGGCGCCCAAGACCAACGCATCCGCGTAGGCGTCCGCTACGGCCTAATGCAGGGCCTCCTTGGAGGAACCCAGGTGGAGCTCTCGGCGGAGAGGGTGGACGGCGAGATGTACCGCGTCGGGGAGACCCGGGTGCTGATGAGCGGAAGAGCCCGGTTCTGATTTGAACCGGAGCTAGCTCCCACAAGCGGTCCGCGAGGTGGTCCTACACCACCTCGCGGACTTTCTCCGTTACTCGCGGTCCGCGAGGTGGCAAGGGCCCCGAGCGGACGGTTGTCAGGGGCGAGCCGATGCCCCCTACGGGGAAGAAGGGCTCGACGTACACGCTGGTCGACAGGACGAAGACCAAGGGTTAGCCCTAATGGCGTTCGCGTCCTTTTGTCGCCTAGCGCCAGCACCGGCTCAGGGTACTTCATTGAAGCCCCGCCGGTGCCTCCCCTCCGAAAGTCAAAGTGCCACACCACCGGACAACTCTCAGGCTGTCTGAAGCGCGTTCGCCGTGCTATGGTCGCAGGAGTCCCGGAAACCCGGCGCCTTGCGCGCCGGCCCCATTGAAGCCACGTGCGGATGTCCCCGAAATCGCAACAGTGCGTTTCCTTTCCGCCGCAATTGCGGCGGCCTCATTGAAAGAGCAACCTTCGGGAAGGGATCGGGAAAGTGCCGGCAGGCGGGACTTTTTCGGGTTGCGGCGTCGGACGAGTTCGCCAAACTACGGCCCAGTCGAGGCTGGAGCGGAACCCGTGCGGCGCGGCGCGATGCCGGGATCGTTCACGTGCCGAGAGTGGCTGCAAACGAGGCGCCGGGGCAACGCGCCTATGGGGAGTCAGTCGGCCGCGCGGTGTTCGTGATGTGCGTGCCTCCGTCAAGTTCGCGGCGCATGGCATCGCGCGATGCGCGCAGCCGCGCGGTGGCGGAGTGCGCGTTGCGCAGGCGCCGCCTTGTCCGGGCGTGTTCGGCGCGTTCGGCCTTCAGCGCCTTCAGCGTCCGTTCGCGGCCTGCCTCGGCCTCCCGGCGAGCCTGGCGCTCCCGCACGAGGTCGGTGTGCAGCGACTGCTCGCCGTCTCGCAGTAGATAGAGTTCCTCCCGCAGCCGCTCGTTGTCCGCAGCCAGTTCGATGCCGTGCAGCAGCAGCGGGCCGACGGCGCGGGCGCGCTGGCGGCCGAGGCCCGGGACGAAGCCGTCGCGTTCGGCCATGAGGCGGTCGAGGGCGTCGACCTCCTCCGGGGAGAGCGCGACGAGGAGCCGCGTCACTTCAGGTACGCGTCGGTGACGCTGGCCCGGAAGTGCCCCAGCTCCTGGCTCACGGTCTCCCGCGCGGCGTCGCGGGGAAGCAGGCGTCCGGTCTCCGCGGTGCGCTCCTGGGCGTACGAGTGGCGCAGGCCGTGCGCGCCCCGGCTCCAGCCGAGGTACCGCATCGACGCGGCCGAGAAGCTCGCGCCCCAGGCGCGGCCGCCGCCGACGTCGTAGCGGGACAGGTAACGGATGCCGCGGTCCATCACCGTCGCCGGCTTCTCCCGGCGTCGTTCCTCGAGGCGGAGGGCAAGATGCTCGGGAAGACGGACGATGCGAACGAGACCGCCCTTGCCGACGACGGTGTAGTCGGCGCCGGGGCGTCCGGCGAACTTGCTCTCGCGCGTCGGGCGCGGATCGGCCGGCTGCTCGGCGGGACGGGCCAGCGTCAGCAGTTCGTGGGCCCGCAGCCCGGCGGCGTGGGCGACGAGGGTGGCGAGGGCGTTGCGCGGCGTCTGCGCCGCCGCGACCCGGCGCACCTGCGCTGGCGTGTAGGCGCGGCTCCTGTAGCGGCCCGGCCTCTCGGAGCGGATGACCTCGAGGCGCTTCCCCTGCGGCAGGCGGCGGGAGACATGGACGAGCATGGCCTGCAGCGCCTGCCGGTGCATGTCGAGGGCCTTCTGCCCAAGCTCGCCTGTACGGCTTCGGAGATGCGCCTCGGCGGTCTCCGGCGTGAGGTCCCGAAGCTCCCTGCCGTCGGCGGCGATCCGGCGGGCCACCTGCAGGAGACAGTCGCGGTAGTTCTCCACGGTGCGCAGCGACGCCGGCCGCGCCGGGTTGCGGCGCAGGGCGCCGAGATTGACCAGGGCGCCCGTCACCTCCCGCGCCTGGCGCTCGGGCGGCTTCGGGGAGCGGAACTTCGCCACGAGTCGGTCAGCGGGCGCCATTGCGCCGGAGCCATCGGAGGACCGTCGTGGGGTGGACGCGCACGCGGCGTTCGCGCAGCCAGCGCGCGAGGTCCGCCGCGCTGGCGCCGGCGTCGGCGAGAGCCAGCAGCTCGTGGGCGTGGCGGTCCAGCCGCGACGGGCGGTAGGGGCGCTGGCGGCGCTCGCGCGCCTCGCGCTTCAGTCTCGCCACCTCGGCGGCGGCGTCGAAGTCGTTCACCGGCGTATCTCCGTGAATGCGCAAGCTGTCGGACCCTGCTGTAAGTAACCCTCGCATCGGCCGATGGCTTGCGCATCGGCCGCGCTGAGCGAAGCCTGCGGTTTCCCGCGGCTCCCATTCGCACCCGTTCGTCCTTCTCGGACAACGCCGGCACTGATCACGCGTTCTGTCGGGACACCTTGGGTGTCCGATGCCGCCGGTTGGCGTTCCGGCGGCGATGTCGCATCGTGCGACTCGCCTGGCTTGGGCAGCCGGGTGGGCTGTTGACGCTGCGTCGCGCAGCACTCCCGAT
>VXSY01000022.1 GCA_009837725.1 Gammaproteobacteria bacterium
AAGGTGTGCAGTTTTAAGTTGACAAAAGTGAGCAGTTTTAAGTTGACATTGACAGGCGCTTCCGGTGGCGCTCGGCGTCGCGGTCGTGGCGGCACCGCTGGCAAAGGAAGTCGCCTTCCAGTCTCTTGCGATACCCGCAGCGCCGGCATCCGCCCTCTGCGGCAAGCGCTTTCCTGCGACGCCTGCACGACGCAGCCCGGCGATCAAGACACCGCTGACAGGCGTGCGCCGGCGTCCCGTCGCGCTTGACGGCGACCTTGTTGCGGCACCGCTTGTGCCTGCAGGTCGGCAGGTCGTCGTCCGGGATGGCGGGAGGGAGGAGGCGCTCGGGGAGCCTTCCGCTCCAGTGGGCGATGAGAATGCTGGTGTCCATGTGGTTCTCCGTTCAGGGTTGCGACGCGGGGTGCGTCGGTGCCTGGACGGGCGGCACGCGCGCGCAGGGCGGTCACCTCGCGCCAGCGAGGTCGGAGCGCAGCGGAGAACCGAACGGTTGACCGCCCGAGAATCCGTGTTGTCAAGAGGGGCGCCGCCCGAGCGCTGGGCGTCCCGCAGCGTCAAGCCGCTACGCGGCTCCTCCACTTCGTTCCGGCCCTGCGGGTGACACTGCGCGACACCCAGCGCAGAGGTTCGCCATGACCGGAAGGGACCTTCCGGTCATGACTGACCGGCTGCTGCAGCCGGAGCGGTCGCCGGAGCGTGAACGGACCACAGCCGATCCTGCTGGAGCAGGACGTTGGCGAGCACGACGAGCTTGCGCATGACGGCGGTGAGAGCGACCTTCGCCGGCTTGCCGCGTGTTCTCAGTCCCCGGTACATGTGGGCGAGATCCGGGTTGTAGACGCTGGCGGCCAAGGCGCCCATGTAGAGCGCCCGACGTGCACGCGCCCGCCCGCCACCGATGAAGCTGTGGCCCTTCCACTTTCCCGACTCCCGGGTCACCGGCGCGAGGCCGGCCAGGCTGGCTGCGGCCTTGGCTTCGAGCGTGCCCAGCTCCGGCATCTCGGCGAGCAGGGCCGCGGCGGTGACCTTGGCGATCCCGGGTATCGAGGTGAGTATCTCCGTCCGGCGGGACAGGACCTCGTCCGCCGCGATCAGTTGGTCGATCTCGGCGTTCAGGGCCTTGACCTGCCGGTCGATCTGCTCCAGTCGCAGCTTGAGCTGGCGCTTGACGAGCGCATGCCGCGCCTGGTGCCGGCGGTTCTGCGTCCCGACGCGATCACGCATCAGTGCATCGCGTGCCGTGCGCAACTCCGCGAGGTCGCGCTGCGCCGGCTCCCGCGGATGCACGCGGCGCAGGTCGACCGACGCGCCCATCTTGGCAAGCACCTTGGCGTCGACCGCGTCCGTCTTCGCCTCCTGGCCGATCGCCTGCGCGAAACGTCGGGCGCGCATGGCGTTGACCCGCGCCAGCGGCAGCTGCCCCGCGAGCGCTTCCTCGAGCGCCCGGTGACACGGTCCGGTGGACTCGTAGACGATGCAGGCGACGTCCGGCGAGATCCACTTGGACAACTTGCCGATGCCGGCAGCGTTGTTGTCGAATCGCGCCGCGCGGCCGCTGGGCAGTTCGTGGGCGTCGAGATGCGCCTTCGAGATGTCGACGCCGATGGTTGTGGGGGTATGATCGTTCATGCTTTCCCTTCTCCTTTGCTTGTCGTGCGAGCCTTGACGCTCAACAATCCGTTCAGGACATGTGGGAAAGACGGTGGCGACCTATCTCGCGCTCGGCCCATGACGGCCACCACGCGTGCCGGTCCGACCACCGCCTCCGGGGGGCTTCTGCAGAGGCCCCCCGGATGGACCCTCCCGAAGGTCCAATCCCGTGAAATCTAAACAGACAAGCACGCGTGGCAGGCTGGCGGGCAGACGACGGACTTTTTCGTTGGTTTCGGTCAGGTGCAGGAACGGAGCCGCCAGCAGGAAGGCACGCTGCATTGGGCGCTGGGCGGCGCTTGTGCGGAGCTACGTCGCCGCTATGGCGTCTGCGATGTGCTCACGGACCCTTGTTGACCAAAGACGGCAAACGAGGGCGAGGCAACTGCATTTGCAGGGGCCCGCGCAAGCCACCCGATGTGGTGGGCCGAGGGGAAGCAAACGGCCAGTTGGGGGGGCTCCGCAGGACGCAGCTTCCTTTACAAACTGGACATAGTGGGCAATGATCGTGATGAACGGGTGGAGGACGTGGTGAGATGGCGGGCGCAAGCGGGTCGCTGATGGGTTTTCTCGGCAAGAGACTGCCGAAGCTGTCGAGTGAGGCGGAGGACTTCATACGCGAGCACCCAGAAGAAGCGCGGATGGCGGTCGCGGTGGCGCTCGAGACGGCGGCGGTCCAGTCGGAGGCGGAGGCCGCAGGAGCGGTGCAGGAGGTACCGGAGCAACTGCGGGCGTTCGTGGTCGGTCGGGGCGGGGAGGAAATCCTCGGGGTCACGGAGGCGGCGGCACGGCTAGGGGTCTCGCGGACCACGGTGTACGAGTGGTCGGAACGGAACACGCTGATCGCTTGGCGCGGGACCAAGCGGGGATTGAACATCCCCGCGGCACAGATCCTCGGTCCCGGACGGGTGGTAGCCGGGTTGGCGGATGTCGTGGACGCGATCGGGGAGCCGGAACTGGCCTGGGCGTTCCTGTGCCAGGAATGGCCGTTCGAGGAGGCGGCGGCGCGGCCGCTCGACAGGCTGAACGGCGGGCGACTTGAGGAGGTGCTTGCGGCCGCCGCGGGGTTTGGCGCGACGTTTGCGTGAATGAAGAGCGCTACGCGCGGCGTCTGATCGAGCCGCTGCTGGTCCAGGTCGGTGTCGGGGAAGCGTACCGGATAGTGCCGCGTCGGCATGTCGGTTCGCCTTTGGGAACAGGGGCGGCGGACTCGCGGTTCGTGTCGTACGGCGCGGGCTACACGGTGCTGTACGCGGCGCCGGAGTTCGCGACAGCGTTTGCGGAAACGGTCGTGAGGGATCGGCTGGTCGGGCGCAGTGGGCGAGAGATTGCGCTCAAGGAGGTGACGGAGCGCGTCTGGGTACGGCTGGTGGGCAAGGCCGGGGTCGCGATGACGCTGCTGGACCTCCGCGAGGACGGGTGCCTGCGGATCGGGGCGCCGACGGACGTGGTGCGGGCGCGGAGTCACGGAGCCGGGCGGGCGTTCGGCAAGGCGATCTACGACGAGCACCGGGACATCGACGGGCTTGTCTACGAGTCGCGGTTGACGGGGAAGGAAGCCTACGCGGTCTTCGACCGCGGTGTCGGAAAACTCGAACCGGCCGGTTCGGGGCCGGTGGAGGAGCACCCGGCTTTGCCGGCCCTGCTGGAACACCACGCGATCAAGTCTGGCGCTGGACGGCTGACTGTGGCGCGTCAAGCAGGATGAGAACGGCGCGACAATCAGGATGAGAAAGTGGTGTCGCGGCCGGATCGACGGGTTCTTGGTGGCGAACGCGGCCGCGGATGTCGGGGGAACGCCCGCGACGCGCGCTCAGGATGCGCACGAGAGTGCGCCGGTTCGGGGGATTGGTCGCGCGGCCGCAAGGCAGGGCGCTCTCGTTGCAGCCATGGGACGGCATTTCGTCCGTCGCCGGACACCGGACTCCATGTGGGAATCTTCAGTCGCCGCGAATGGGAGGCGTTCGTCGCCATTGGCACTTGTGGACTCGTCCGATCCGGCGGATGACGGGAGCATCACGTTCGCGTAGCGGGCGGTGGGTGTGTCGAACTGATACGCGCAGGGGGTCGTTCGGTGTGTCGCACTGATGCGCGGGTGTGTCGAACTGATACGGCCAGTACGGCGGATCTGGGCGTATCCGGTTGTTTTGACTACGATAGTCTAGGCTTCGTGAGGCTCCACCTTATATTTCCTTCCTATAGGTCCGGAGATAAGGTCCTTATTGGTGCCCGCCCGAAGGGCCTGGCGCGGACCGGAGGGCCGCTGGAAGGCGCCGAAGCGGCGTTGTTCCGGATAAGGCCCTTGCGCCCGGTGGCGACGGACGCGTTCCGGCCAGCGCCTACTTCGCTGGCACGGGGAGAGCGCGGTTCGAGGCGAGCGGAACCGGGGGCCTGGATCGCCCGAGCCAGAGGACATCGCCCCGGACATGGATGTCGAAGCCCCGGTAGACGCCGGCGATGGCCTTGAGGTCGTCGCGGAGGTCGGGCTGGAGCTGCCGGTTCGATGGATCGGTGTATGGTCGTCAACTGACGGTTGCGTGCGGCGCTGCGGAAGGAGTGGTGGAATGAACCTGCGCGGCTACGCCGATCCGGAAGCACTGCCTTCGGGGCAGCCCTCTCGCATTGCGCGGCTCTTGGCCATCCCGGATTCGGAGGCTGTCGACGATGTGCAGCTTGCGCGTCGAGTGTCGCATGGCCTTGATCCGGCGTCGGTGGCCGCGCTGGGCGACGTCCTCGGCAGGAGTCAGGTGATCGGTCCGATCGTCCCCGAAGCGACGCTTCGAAGGATCCGCAAGGCAGGCAAGCGTCTGCCGAGGGAACTCAGCGAGCGTCTCTACGAGATCGGTCGCGTGGTCGATGCGGCGAGCCTTGTCTACCACGGGGACGAGCAGGCGATTGAGACGTTCCTCAACGAGCCTCACCCGTTGCTGGACGGCGCGACGCCGTTCGACATGGCGAGGTCCTGTTCGGCCGGTTCGGATGCGGTGCTGAACCTGATGCGGCGCATCGAGGCGAGCGTCGTCGTCTGATGCCGAGGCGTGGGCCTTGCCGACCGCGACCCGGGTCTGCCGCGTCGCGGACGGCGAAAGCGGTTTCCGGGTCTGGGTGGCGGGCAGCTGGCGAGGCCGGCGCAGAGGTCATCTAGGTGTCAGTGCACTATTCGACGTCCTTGCTGGAGAAGCTGTCAATTTCAACTGGAAATTGCGCGTTTTCTTCAACTGGAAATTGCACGCCTTTTTGGGAGATCGCGCCGAGGGCGTTCGCGTAGCCGTCGCGCGCAATCCGCACCAACGTCGAGAAGGATACGCGCGGGGGTGCTGGCGTTCAATGAACCCGGTGCGCGCGGACACTGGTTGCCGGATGCGCGAACTGGTCGGGTGACTCTCTGGTTGGAAGACAGTTCGGCCGAACAACGGAGGGACTCGAGGAATCCGAAGCGGTTGGCTAGGAGGGTTTTGCCCTGGCACGACCGAACGCTTACCCCGATCCCACGCTGCTTGAGCGGACTGAAATGGCTGACATAACGTTGGGAAATTCGTTGGGAAAAAGTCGAGAAATTGGTGATAAAATTTTTTAAAAACATTTAGTTAAGACGATTGTTCGAATCTGCCCCTGGCCACCAATCCAAGTTCCGCGAATTTCGCTCCGTGTTCCTCCCACCGCGCCGTAACCGATCCGGCACGGGCACCCCGATCTTGGGGAAAGCGTCACTTCCGGCGGATGAAGCCGAAATAGACGTAGGCCGCCACCAGTACCGCCGTGATCGCGAGACCGATGTTGCCGTAGAGCGGCTCGACCTGGAGGCCCAGATACAGCGCTCCTGAGAACGCCAGGTAGAGCAGTACGACCGCACCCGAGTGGATCAATACCGTGACTATCCGGCTTTGCCGTCTCCGCATGTGCAATCCCCGCCGCGTTCCTTAAGCACGGAATCCGATGCGCTAGTGTGCCACCCCAATCCGCAAGTGATTGCCTTCGTTTGCTGGTCGCGCGGCCATAGCGTGCCGTTCTGACCCATTGTCGCTGTCCGGCCGACACTCGGTCCGTTCGGAGTCTCTTTGAGGGCGTGCCTCCACCGCCCGCGAGCTTGTAGCGCCATGTAAAGGTGGACACACGCGCGGACTGTTCTACACTCGCCACGCAAAGGTTGCCGAGCTTGTTCTACCGGAGGACCCCATGAACCGCCGATCCCTGCTCCGTTCCGGCGCCGCACTGGCATTCGCCGCACCGTTCGCTCGTCTGCACGCCGGTGAACGGGCGCTCCCTGGCGAGCTCGTTCCCACCACGGACGCCACAACCGGCCTCGATCTCGTCAAGCTGCCACAGGGGTTCAGCTACCGGTCGCTATCGTGGACGGGCGATGTCATGGCGGGAAGCACGCCGACGCCGTCGCGGCACGACGGCATGGCTGCGTTCGCCGCGCCGGACGGCGGCGTGACCCTCCTGCGCAACCACGAGGAGACCGTCCTCGAGCGGTTTGGCGACGCCGATGTCCCGACCTACGACGACTTCGTGATCCCCCCCAGCGAGGAGTTGCCGGACGGGTTTCCGGGCTTCGGTGGCGGCGTCACCGGCGTGTTCCACGCCGAGGCGGGGGCACCGGTTACGCGTCCCCTGCTTGCCGGCACCGCCACGAACTGTGCCGGAGGTCCCACTCCTTGGGGAAGCTGGCTCACCTGTGAGGAGATCGTGCTGCGCACAAGCAAGGCTGGCGCCAAGGACCACGGCTACGTCTTCGAAGTGCCAGCGGTGGGCGCTGCCAGTGCCCAACCGATTGTGGACATGGGCCTCTTTCGCCACGAGGCCGCCGCCGTGGACCCGGAGACCGGCATCGTCTATCTCACCGAGGACAACGGCGGCAACTCCGGCTTCTACCGCTTCCTGCCAAACGACACCGCTCGACGCCCCGGTGCGCTGGAAGCTGGCGGCCGCTTGGAAGCGCTGCGGGTTCGTGGTGAGGCGGGCGCCGACCTCCAGCAACCGGTTACCGGCGCAACCTACGCCGTCGACTGGGTACCCATCGCCGAGCCGGACCTCGACCCGGAAGGCTTCCATCCGGAGATGTTCGGCGGCAACGTCGTCGGCACCGGCAGATCGGGCCCGTTTCTCCAAGCCGAGGCCGATGGCGCGGCCCGCTTCAACCGCGGCGAGGGTGCCTGGCACCACGGCGAATCCATCTACTGGGTGGACACGGCCGGCGGTGCCGCTGGCGCCGGCGCGGTGTGGGTCTACGAGCCACGCACAGAGACGCTGCGAGCGCTATACGTCTCTCCGGGCGAAACCACGGCGGACGCACCGGACAACATCACGGTGCACAGCAACGGCCTGATTCTCGCCTGCGAGGACGGCTACGGCCATGTGGACGAGACCGGCACGGCCCGGGGCACCCGCCTCTTGGCGGTCGGCCGCGAAGGCAACGTGTTCGTCGTCGGCGAGAACAACATGCGCCTCGAAACCGCCATCGAGGGCAAGCCGGCCATTGAGGCTAACGACTACTCCACGTCGGAATGGGCCGGCGCCACCTTCTCGCCCGATGGCCGAACGCTCTTCGTCAACATCCAGTCCCCCGGCGTAACCCTCGCCATCAACGGGCCTTGGGACGCGCTCGCGGCAGGCATCATCTAGGCGTGGCACACATGCAGGCTCGGCAGTCGCGTTAGCGACTGCCGCCGCGTTCGTAGAGCGCGTTTAGCCGCTGAGAACCCAACTGCAGCCAGTGCCCCGTAGGGGCAGGGCTTGTCGCCGCCCGTATTGAACGCACCGATGGACTCGGCACGGGACGGGACAAGCCCGTCCCCTACGGAACTGGTCTCTACGGTGCCGTGGTGCGTTCGAGGGAGGTCTGTAACGTCACGGGAAGCTCAATGGGGGCGAACCTGTGGATCGGGTAAAGGTAGTCCTCGTCGGTGTCGTCGATGATGCGGTAGCAGGAAACGTGGTGGGCCCGATCATCGGGGATGGTCCGGTAGATCTTGTGCAGCGTCAGGTCGAGCGGGTGCCCGTCGGCGTTGAGGCAGACCACGAAACGGGGTGGGTTTGTTTCCATGGTGTCAGTCCAGTCGGGATTTGACTTTGAGCCTTCGTCGGCCGATGCCATGGGCTTCGTACCAGTGGACTTCGGCGCGGAAAGCTTCTCCGGTTGACAGTCCGGACTTCGGCGACTCCCTTCTGTTAACGCCAGCTTCCCCTGCCGTACAAGCGTTGGAGCTGTGGCAGATCACGAATGCCGCGACCGCGGGCGATGGTCTCGACGTTGGCGATGGGGCTGATGAGCTCGAAGTCGTCGTCCATCTAAGTGGACTCGTTCCGTTAGGTTGGTTCGCCAACGGGGCGAGCCTACCAGAGGACCGCGTCCCCAAGGACATGGCGATGCCTGATGTTCCGAGTCAAGCTAGCCACCCTTGACGCGCACCACCAGCACGTCGCAGCTCACTCCGTGCAGCACGCCGTTGGCGGTGGAGCCGAGCAGGCGGCCCAGGCCGTGGCGGCCGTGGCTGCCTACCACGATGAGGTCGGCGTTCACTTCCTTTGCGTAGGTGCGGATTTCGTGGCCGGGGGAGCCGATCACGCTGCGTTTGTCGGCGGCGAGTTCGTGGCGGGTGGCGATGGTGTCGAGCCAGGTTGCGCCTTCGCGTAGGGCTTCTTCTTCGAAGGTGCCGCCTTCGGTGCCGGTCACCGTGAGGTCCAGGCCGCCGTAGGTGTGGGCGATGGGCTTGATCACGGTGATCAGGGTGGTTTGTGAACCGTTGTGGAGCAGTGCCTTGCCGGCTTCCACCACCTCGTGGGCGTCCTCGGTGCCGTCCACGGCAATGACCACTCTGGGTGCGGTTGGTCTCGGCTCTGACTCTTGGCCCGTGCCGACGCGGACGAGGTAGGCGTCGCAGTCGAGGCCGTGGATCAAGGCGTTCGCGGTGGAGCCGAAGGCGAGCTCAATGCCGTGCTGGCCGTGGCAGCCGGCGACGATGCAGTCGGCGTCCATCTCCTCGGCCACTTCATGGGCGACGCGGGCAGGGCTGCCGAATTCCACCTGCACGCGCTCGCCGGCGATGCCCAAGGTGCGGAGGAGGTCGCGCAATTGCCGTTCGGCTTCCTGGCGTGTGCCGTGGACGAAATCGAGCATCGCGCCGCTGGCGTCGGCGCTCCAGACGGTGCCGTATGCCTGCACCACGTCCGGCAGCACCGCCAGCACGGAGATGTCCGCGTCGGGGGCGATCTCGCGGGCTCTGGCGGCGATGGCTCGCGCCTCCTGGTTCGGCTCCACGGCCACGAGCACGTTCTGGTACGACATCTTGTGAGGCTCCCTTGTGTGCGGATTGGTGAGGGCCGTCAGTCGGCGCCGGCGGACTCGGCGTCAGACGCTGCGGCGCGGGCCACGCCGAGTTCCCCGAGCGTCGCGGCAATGTCTTCGGCGGATGTGGCCGGCTCCACTTCGCGGTCGATGGCGAGAATCTCGCCGCCCACACCGATGTAGAAGGTGTGGCGCTTGGAGTAGCCCTTCTCGTGCAGCACGCCATACTTCGTCGCTACTTCCTTGGTCGGGTCGGAAAGGAGCGGGAAGTCGGCGCCGTTCTCCTCGGCGAAGCCGGCGTTGTCCTCCACGGGGTCAACGCTCGCCATGAAATAGGCCACGTCGAACTCGCGAATCAGGTGCCCCTTCTCGGCGAGGGACTTGCACTCGATGGTGCAGCCTCGGGTGTAGGCGCGGGGGAACCAGGCCAGCACGACGGCGCGTTCGGCTACTAGGTCGGAGAGGCGATAGCGCTCGCCGTCGCTGGCTTCGAGATCGAAGTCCGGAGCGGTGTCGCCCGGCGACAGTTCGACGCCGGCAGCCCCGAGGCCGAGCATGGCTGCGACGGCGACGAGGGCTAGCCGCAGGCCGGAATTCGTTGTGCTGCGTGACATGGGATCGATCTCCTTGCGTTCGCGGTGGTCAGTGAAGGCCGTACAGCTCCTGCACGTTGGTCCGGGTGATGCGGTCGCGATCTTCCGGGGCGATGCCGTCGAAGAGTTCATCGAGCACGTCGATGGAGCACGGCCAAGTCGAGTCGGTGTGGGGATAGTCGGAACCCCACATTAGGTTCTCCACGCCAATCAGGTGCCGGGTGGCGAGGGCGGGTCGGTCGTCCTCGATGGTGGCGTAGAACTGCCGCCGCCAGATTTCTTGGGGCGGGGCGCCGATGTAGGGCTCGTCCATGTTGCGGCGTTCGCGGGCGAGGCCTTGCTCCACGCGGTCGAGCCAATGGGCGATCCAGCCGGCGTTGAACTCGGCCACCACGATCTTGAGAGTTGGATGGCGCTCGCAGACGCCGCGGCAGAGGAACTCGACGATGGTGCCTTGCACGGTGTGCTGCGTGGCGGCGTAGTCGGCGATGGCGTCGCGGCGCGCCTTGGTCGGGCGGTATTCGGGCGGCACATACGAGCCGCAGCCGACATGCATGGAGAGCGGGAAGCCGGCTTCTTCTGCCAGCGACCAGATGGGCTCGTAGCAGTCGTCGAAATAGGGGCGGCCGGCAGGAGACGTGCAGGGGATGCAGCCGCCGCGAAAGCCGAGCTTGATGACGCGGTCCAGCTCTTCGGCTGCTGCGACCGGATCCTGCACCGGGATCGCGGCAAGGCCGAACAGGCGGCCGTTCGAGGCCGTGGTGTAGTCGTGCAGCCAGTCGTTGTAGTTCTTCTGCAACGCTACCAACAGTTCCGTGTCCGGGAAACTGAACATGGCGAAAAAGCCGGGGTAGAGGAACTCGGCAGCGAGGCCGTCCACGTCCTGATCTTCGTAGCGGTGAGCACCGTCCACCAGCCCCTTGCGCATTCCGGCGTAGCCGCTGTTGAAAAGCGCCACGAGCTCCGGATCTTTCATGTGCGCCACGTCGGGCTTGTGCCCCGGCTTGCGTCCGAGTGGCTCGTTGCGGGCAAGGCGCGAGGAAGCCATGCCCATGCGGGCGACGCTGACGCCCTGCATGCCGCGCTCGGGCACGACGATGGCATCCACCTGATCGCCCACGTCCATGATGCGCGGTGCCTTGTCGCCGAAGCGCTCGGCAAGGCCAGTGAATACGTCGCGCCCCTCGACCACGTGCGAGTCCGCTGAAATCGGCTTCATGGCTTCCCCGAATGCTCCGTTGTCTGCCAAGCGTAACAGCCTGTCGGACTTCGGCAATGCGACGGCCCCTTGGAGTGAAGGCAGGGTGCCTTCCCTGCGAACCTCCAAGCCGACGTGCGGCAGCCCGCTAAGGGTTGGCTCCGCCTACTCGCCGTGGCCGGGGGCGCCGTTCTCCTCGATCCACTCCCGCTCGAGTCGACGCGCACCGCGCAGGGTGTTGCCCATCGCGTAGTTGCCTTCGTGGCAGGCGTATTCATAAAGGCTCGTATCGGTCTGCGGCCAGGGGTATTCGCCGGTGTATGGCGTGACGTAGTCGGGGTCGTGAACGGTGAAGCGATAGAGCAGTCGGCCGGCTTCGAGCGGCGAGAAGCGCTCGACGACGCGCAGTCCTTCGCGGGGTACGCCGGGCTCGAACAGGAAGTTGGTCGTCTCCACCACCAGCGTGTCGTCCTCCCACCAGCCGATGGAGTCGCCTGCCAGCGAGCGCATGTCGCTTGGAAGATGCTCGGAGTCGAGCCGTACCACCCGCGCCCAGTGCATCCACTCGACGAGGATGAGCACATGGTCTTCGGTCTGCACGATGACCTTGTGGTTGTTGTACACGATGGGCTGCATGGGTACGGTGACGACGCCGAGGTACAGGCAGCGGTCCACCAGCGGCTGCGTCTCCATGTCGTCGTAGGGCGCGCCGCCCTCCTCGAGCCACCAGGCCGTGCCGGTGTTCTTGAACCAGCCCTTTTGCTTCAGGGTCGCGCGCCGGGCCTTGCCGGCGTCTGACAGTTGCGGCAGCCGGCCATCGGGCGGATCGACGAGAATGGAGGCAGGGTACTTGCCGTCCACATGGAACATGCTTGAACCGGGGTCCATCCATACCTGGTTGTAGGCACCCACGTCTGCGCCTTTTTCGGGCGCGCCCCGGTCCGGCGACTTCGGCGCGAGATCGGCGGCGGCGACGCCAGCCGCGCGGTCTTGTGCGGCAGCGGCTTCTGAAGGATCGACGAAGGCGTTCTCGCCCCGCGCGGGATCCCTGAGATACGGCGTCAGGGTCGCGATGTCGTAGGTGCCGGAAAAGTCTGGCTTGCCCGATGCCGTGCGTGGGAAATCCTCCGGCCCGGCAACGAGCGACGTCGCCCATCCCGTGATCACGACACCGACGATTGCGAGTGCTTTGCGCATGTCCCCGAATGGCGTGGCGAGCCGGTCGCCAACCCCTCCCCGATAGCTCCCTTGTCGGAGCTTACGCCAAAAACGCAGGCGACGGTCCAACGCCAGCGGGCATGGCGTCCTCCTTCCGGGCCGTGACCGCGGGGCGTCTGTGCTAGCTTGGCCGTGGGGAAGGCGATCGGATGCACTGCGGCATGACCGATGACGGCAATCGTGCGGGGCGAGCCAATGAGGGTTCGCCAGAGGCGTTGGCCGGCTATTGCTGGCCCCAGAGCGTGCTCCCCGGCGAAACGGTAACGCTCCATTGCCACTGTGAGGCGTCTGCCTACGCCGCGAAGGTCGTGCGCGAGGGAGCGTCGGGGCGCACTGTCTTCGAGTCAACCACGCTGCAGGGAACGGTGCAGACGATGCCGGGCGACCTTGCGAGTCGGGGCTGCGGGTGGAATCCGTCGCTCGACATCGTCGTCGATCGGGGCTGGCCCTCCGGCATGTACGTCGTGCGGCTGGAGGACGAGGATGGCAACAGTGCCGAGGCGTTCTTTGTCGTGCGTACCAGCGAGCCCGCCGATGCACTGCTGGTGCTGTCAACGACCACTTGGAGCGCCTACAACGACTGGGGAGGGCCGAGCTTCTATGTCGGTGGTCGGATATCGTCCGCGCAGCGGCCGTTGCCCCGGGGCTTTCTGCACAAGGAGGACCCGGAGCGGTATCGCGTCGCCCGCTTCAGGTCGCTTTCCGACGAGGAGCGGGCGGCTGTCCGGCGTCGATACTCGCCTTGGTGCGTCACGGCGGGTTGGGCAAACTGGGAATGGCTGTTCGTTCGTTGGGCCGAGTCCCAGGGATGGCGGCTCGGCTACGCCACGAGTTCAGATCTGGATCGGGACCCCGGCTTGCTCGAAGGCTGGCCGGCGTATGTCTCGGTGGGACACGACGAGTACTGGTCGGCCGGAATGCGGGACACCGTCGAGGACTATGTGGACGCCGGTGGCAACGCCGCCTTCTTCTCGGGCAACACGGCCTTCTGGCAAGTGCGCTTCGAGGATGGGTATTCCCGCATCGTCGGCTACAAGAACGCCATTCGGGACGATCCTGCGTTCGATCCGGCAGGCGCTCCCACGCTGTCCACGATGTGGTCCGACCCGCTCGTGGGGCGACCGGAGAACGAGATGACGGGCGTGTCCTTCACGCGCGGCGGGTACGCGCACATCGCCAACTCGCCCCGTGGAACGGGCGGCTACACCGTCTGGCGACCCGACCACTGGGCCTTTGCTTCGCTGCCTTTGCGTGCCGGCGATGTCCTCGGCGCTGCCGGCACCGTGGTCGGCTACGAATGCGACGGCTGCGAGCTTGAACTTCGCGACGGGCTTCCCTTTGCTACCGGCCGCGATGGAACACCCCGAGACTTCTCTGTGCTGGCGACCGCGCCAGCCCACCTCTGGGAGACCTCGGAGGCGGTCGGGGGCATGGACGACAGCTACATCGGCGAGCTCAACTGGGTCGCCGAACGCATCGGCGGCGCCGATACACCGGAGAACCGGCTGCGCTTCGCCCACGGTCGCGCGGTCCTCGGCACCTTCCGTCGCGGCCGCGGCGAGGTCTTCACCACCGGCTGCACCGACTGGGCCTATGGGCTCACCCACAACGACGTGACCACCGTGACGACGAATGTGCTCGAACGGTTCGTGCACGGGCACGGCCAGGCTGCGGGAGCAAGATAGCAACCTGTCGGACTTGTGCCGGGGCCATTGGAGGGAAGGCATTCTGCCTTCCCTGCGCGCCCTGTCATTCGAGGTCGGCACATGCTGGCGCATCGGAAGTACACTCGCGCTCCGTGGACGCTTCGTCGAGACGAAGCGCTCACAGCGATAGCAACCCACCGGGCGCGCGTCCGGCACATCGAAGATGGCTTGAAGAGCGAGAGGAGAGAGGAATGAGGCTTGGAGTGCTGGCCGGGGCCGGGGCGGACTGGCGGGAGTCGGTCGAAAAGGTGCAGATTGCGGAGTCGCTAGGCTACGAGCTGGTGGCCACCGGCGAGGCTTGGGGGCCGTCCACGCTGCCTTGGCTCACGCTGATCGCGGCGAACACGCAGCGCATCACCATCGGCACGTCGATCCTGAACGTCTATTCTCGTTCGCCGGGTGCCATCGCCCAGGAGTTCGCGGCGCTCGAAGCCATCTCCGGCGGGCGCATGGTGTGTGGCCTGGGCTCTTCCGGCCACCGCGTCATCGAGCATTTCCACGGCGTGCCGTTCGAGACGCCGCTCAAGCGCATCCGGGAATACACGAAGATCATCAAGCTCCTGATCCGGGGCGACCGGCTCGAGTACGAAGGCGACATCTTCAGCCTCAAGCGTGGCTTCACCTTGGACTACGAGCGGCCGCGCACGGAACTGCCCGTGTACATCGCCGCCATCACCCCCCGCTCCATCCGCCAGACCGGCGAGATTGCCGACGGCATCTTCCCCATCCACTGGCCCAAGGGCCGCTTCGCCTCCCTTCGGGACAGCCTTGCGAGCGCGAGCACAGGCGTCGGACGCCCCGCCGACTCCGTGACCATCGCCCCCTTCACCAACGTCTATGTGCTGGACGGCACGAACGACGATGCCCTGTGGCAGGCCGCGCGGCAGCCGTTGTTCCACTACATCAACCGCATGGGCGACTTCTACTGGAACATGCTCGCCGACAACGGCTTCGAGCCGGAAGTTTCCGCCTCCCGCAACGCCTGGTCCGGTCGCGACCGCGACGCCGCCATGTCCGCTATCAGCGAGGGAATGGTGCGCGAAATCCAAGTCATCGGCAGCCTTGAATCGGTGGCGGAGCAACTGGCGGAACGAGCGTCATTGGGCGCCGAGCTGCAGATGGTGCAGATGCCCGGGGGCTCTGCAGCCGAGGCCGGGGCACGCCTGGAGGCGCTTCTTTCTGCTGCCTAGCCCTGCTTGGGCTGGGGCAAGAAGCGTTGTCCTAAGGAACGGTTCTTGTGCGCGGATGACCCTACAAGCCAGGGGACAAGGACGATGAGCGACACGAACTTTGACACCATCCTCTATGAGGTGGAGAACCACGTTGCCCGGATCACCACCAATCGGCCCCGGTACAGCAACGCGCAGAGCCGGTTGCTGCTAGAGGAACTCGACGACGCCTTTCGCATCGCCTCGAAGGATGTCGACGTGCATGTCATTGCGCTCTTCGGCGCCGGCGAGCACTTCTCCGGCGGGCACGACCTTGGCACCCCGGAGGAGCGCGCCGACCAGGAACGCCGCCCATACCAGAGCGGCATGAGGGGTCGCTTCGACCGCTCCCGCGAGCTGTTCGTGGAAATGACCATGCGCTGGCGCAACGTGCCCAAGCCCACCATCGCCGGGGTGCAGGGCTACTGCATCTTCGGCGGCTGGATCGTCGCCAGCGCCATGGACATCATCTACGCCGCCGACAGCGCCATGTTCCTCGGCGCCAACTTCCAGTACCTCTCCGTGCCGTGGGACATCCACCCGCGCAAGGCGAAGGAGCTCTTGTTCGAAAGCCGTTTCGTGGACGCCGCGGAAGCGCTGGAACTTGGCCTCGTGAACCGCGTCACGGCAGCGGGCGATCTGCAATCGGAGGTGCTCGAGTACGCCGAACGGATCGCCACGAACGACCCCTTCCAGATGCGGATGATCAAGCTCGCCATCAACCAGATGCAAGACTCCCAGGGCTTCCACGGCCACATCACCGCCGCCCACCTCATGCACCTGCTCTCCGCCGAAGGCGAACGCGACCCCGACTACGCCCTCAAGGTCCCCGAGGGCCGCCGAAGGCCAATGGTGGAACGAGCCTTCGAAAACTATCGCCGGCGGAGCGGCTAACGCGCTCGACCAGCGCGTTGGCAGTTGCGTCGCAACTGCTGGCCTACGGGTTCGCTGTCGCTCACCACTCCGGCTTGGAGCCAGCGCCGCTCTACGGCGTCGCCTCTTGGCTGCAGGAACCCAACGGCAAAGCAAGGATGTGCCTCGAAGCCGAGCCAACACCAACGGGCCGGCCGGATGGCGCAGTGTGAGGCTCCTCGAAGCGAGGGCCCGTCGCGCCCCTCGCGCCGGAGGCGAAGCAACCAAGGCTCGAAAGGTGCAACCGGCCTTCTCCCCCGCGAGACCGGCCCCTGTGGGGGTGCCGGGGAACTCGGGGTCGAGGCGGGGCGTTGCTCTACGGACGGGGCGTCAGGTTGCCGTGCGGAGGGCGTGCACCACGTCCGTCATGCCCGGCCACTCGCTCCATATGTCGCATAGGGCGTCGGGGTGGACGCGGTGGTTTGCCTCCGGGCGGGCGGCAGAGGTGACGCGGAAGTAGGCGATGAGCCGGGGTTCCGTGCCGGCCACTCTGGTGGCGCAGTGGGGGACGGCGTGCAGGACGATGGCGGCGTCGCCCGGGGCCATCTTCACCTGCGTGGGGCGAGGCCAGAACTTGCCGTCTGCGCTGGTGGTTCCACCGTCCGGGAACGCGTTGCGCACCGCGTCTGGGTAGTGGCGCAGGCCATTGCCGTTGGGGGCGTCCGTGTCGATTCTCGGCCAGCCCGGGCCGTCCGGGCCTAGCGGGCCGCCGGCGTCGCGCTGCTCTTGGAAGAACCGCTCCATTCGGTGATGCGCGCCTTTCAGGAGGCCAAGGTTGCCGCTGCCCTCTTCGGTTTGGTCGGATAGCGCCACGGCCACGAGGGCAGTGAAGCCCATGATGTTGGCCGCATGTTCGGGGAAGGCTCTGCGGCAGCCGTTTCTTGATGGGTCCTGGAACCATGCCTCGCTTTCCGCATCGGTCATCTTGCGATCCGTGCGTTGGTGCATCGGCGCCGCGCCGTTCCAAAGGCCGTCGAGGTGGCCGTGCCAGCCGTGGAAGGGCGTGTCGCGGTCCGGGTAGCCCGACTCGTTGATGTGGTCTCCCGGATCGGTGGGGAAGTTCGTTGGCAACTGGCAGCCGCGCACAGGCAACACGTCGCCGATCAGTTCCCGGACGATGGCGGCGAGGGGCGTCGCATGGAAGAGATCCATGAAGACGCCAGCGCCGCCGGCGCCGGTGGACATGCGGGCGGATTCGGCGGCTCGCTTCGCTTGTTCGGCATCCGGGTTGCGGCCGAGCGCCAGGGCGTCCGCCCGCTGGCGACCTATGGCGGCGAAGATCGACCTGCGTGCTTCCGCGACGTGATCGGCCGGAATCACGCCCGGCAGGACGACGAAACCGTCGCGATACAGAGCCTCCTTCTGATCCCGAGTGACTGCGGCCATTCACCATTCCACGCTGTACGAAGGTGTCCATCTTTGTCGCAAAGCGTTTTTGTCGCAAGCCGGCGACAGGCTGCGAGCGAACGGGAGCACGAAGGCGTGCCCTTCGGGGCGCTGGCACGCGAGCAAGGCCATAATGGGCACCCCAAGACCCAAGGAGACAAGCGCACCATGCCCATCAAGCCCATCTTCGCCGCCGTGGACGAAGCGAAGAAGACGATTGAGAACCTGTCGGTGGCAGACATGCATGCCGAGCTTGCCGACGAGGACGCGCTGGTGGTGGACATCCGCGAGATTCAGGAGCGCGTGGACCTCGGCACCATCCCTGGCTCCAAGCATGCGCCGCGGGGAATGCTGGAGTTCTGGGCGGACCCGGCGAGCCCCTACTACCGCGACTGGTTCGACAAGCCCGAGCGGCGCATTGTGCTCTTCTGCGCTGGCGGGGGGCGGTCGGCGCTGGCAGCGGTGGCGCTGAAGGAAATGGGTTTCACCAATGTGGCGCACTTGGAACCGGGGTTCACCGGCTGGCAGCAGGAGGAGCAGGAGATCGAAGACGTGCAATCCACGAGCCGGTGGATTCGCCGACCGAAACCTTGAGGCACGGGAGGGCTGCCCCTAAGGCCGACCGGCATCCTGCGCTGAGCGAAGGTTCGATGCCCCTCGCCCCCCGGACCGCCTCGCTGCTGCAAGGGGCCTCATGCCTGATGGATTCGTGGGCGGTATAGTCGTGTGGCTTGTTCGGCAGGGGAGGGATCGACGGCGTGCCGCGCGATGATCGGGATGCGACCGAATGCGGGTGTCAGAGCGCACTACGTTGCGCCGGCATGAACCGCCGTCGTGCCCTGGCGACGATCGGGGCTTTGGGTGCAGGGTCTGTCCACGCGGGTCGCGCGCCGAAGCCGCGTCGCATGAAGCCGCAGGTGGATGACGTGCTGGTGCATGCCTTCGGCGCACGCGCTGGCGTTCCCATCGTCGCCACCGAAGTTGTCGCAGCACCGCTCAATGCCTTTCCCAAGGCCCCCGACGGCGTGGTTCGAGACGGCTCCCTGCACAACCAGCTCCTCTTGCTGCGGCTCGAAGAGGAGGCGATGACGGCCAAGACCCAGCGCTATGCCAGCGGCCCCTTCGTCGCCTATTCCGCTTCCTGCACCCACACGGGCTGCGAGGTGAGCGGCTGGCTGCCGGAGGAGCAGAACCTCGTCTGCCCTTGCCACGGCTCCCGCTTCGATATCGCCGATGCGGCGCGCGTGGCGCTGGGACCGGCGCCGAAGCCGCTGGCGATGCTGCCCATTGAGAGAACCGGCGAGCTGTTTCGCGTCGCCGGCAAGTTCTCGCGCCGGGTGGGTCCCGAACCGCTCTAAACCAAACCGAAAACCTAAGGCTCCGACTCCGAGGAGGAAACCATGCAACGAACGCGTCTCCCACTGCTCGCCAGCGCGGCCTTCACGGCGTGCCTCGGGGCCGTGGCCAACACTGTGGACTACAACCCAGTGACGGATGCCCGCCTCGTGAGCCCGGAACCGCACAACTGGCTGATGTACCGCGGCACCTATGACTCCCACGGCTACAGCCCACTGTCGCAGATCAACACCGAGACGGTAGCGAACCTGAAGCCGCTGTGGATGTTCTCCACGGGCCTCCGGGAAGGCCACCAGGCGCCGCCCGTGGTGAACGACGGCGTCATGTTCATCACGACGCCCAACAACCACCTCATTGCCTTGGATGCCAGCACCGGCGAGCAGATCTGGAAATACGTCCGCGACCTGCCCGAGGATCAGGTGCAGATGCACCCCACCAACCGCGGCGTGGGCCTCTACGGCAACCTCGTCTACATGGCCACCGTCGACTGCTTCGTCGTCGCTCTCGACGCCGCCACCGGCGAACTGGTGTGGGAGCAGGAGATCGAAGACTACTCCACCGGCTACTACATGACCCTCGCGCCGCTGGTGGCGGACGGCAAGGTGATGGTGGGCGTTTCCGGCGGCGAGTGGGGAATCCGCGGCTTCGTCGCCGCGCTCGACGCCGAGAAGGGCGACGAACTCTGGCGCACCTTCACCATTCCGGGGCCCGGCGAACCGGGGCACGAAACCTGGCACGGCGATACATGGAAGACCGGCGGCGTCCCAGTCTGGCTCACCGGCTCCTACGACCCCGAGACCAACCTCTCCTACTGGGGCACCGGCAATGGCGGCCCTTGGATGGGCGACGCCCGCCCCGGCGACAACCTCTACGCCACGTCGCTGCTCGCCATCGACGTGGAAACCGGCGACCTCACCGGCTATCACCAATACCACTGGAACGACTCCTGGGACTGGGACGAAGTGTCTGCCCCGCTCCTGATCGACTTCCTGCGCGATGAACGCACGGTGCCCGGTCTCATCCACCCAGGCCGCAACGGCTACCTCTGGTTCCTCGAACGCGACGGCAGCGACATCGGCTTCGTGGATGCCCAGCCCTACGTCAAGCAGGATGTCTTCACCTCGCTCGATCCCGACACGGGCCGTCCCACCTACGACGACGCCAAAAAGCCCGGCATCGGCAAGGGCGTCACCTTCTGCCCATCGCTGTGGGGCGGCAAGGACTGGCCGCCGGCCGCCTTCAGCCCGCGCACGCGTCTGCTCTACATTCCCGCCAACGACAACGTGTGCTCGCACATGGAGGGCATCGAGGTCGAGTACCGTCCCGGGCGCGAGTTCATGGGCTCGAACCCCGAAGTCTCGACCCTTGTCGTGGTCGAGGGCGCGGAAACCATCGGCGAGTTGCAGGCGTGGGACGTGGACACCGCCGAGCAGAAGTGGAGCGTGAAGTTCGAGAATCACAACTGGGGACCGGTGCTCGCCACCGCTGGCGATGTCGTCTTCATGGGCGGCACGGGCGATCGCTACTTCCGCGCCTTCGACGCCAACTCAGGCGACCTCCTCTGGCAGCAGCGCACCAACTCCGGCATCACCGGCGTGCCCTCCACCTACATGGTGGACGGCAAGCAATACGTCGCCGTGCTCTCCGGCTGGGGCGTGGACGCCGAGCGGGAACAGGCGGCGCTGCAGGCCTTGGGTCGCACGTCGGTTTCGGTGCCCCAAGGCGGCGTGCTTTGGGTGTTTGGGCTCGAATGATGGAAACGGCAACGGTGGACACGGCGATGGACGAAGCCCAGGAACTCAGGCGGTATCTGTACGACTTGCAGGGCTACCTCGTCGTCGAGAACGTGCTGAGCGAAGAGCAGGTGGCCGAGCTCAACGCCATTCTTGACCGCGAACTGCCAGACTTCCCGGACGACTGGCGCGAGCGGGCGAAGAGCGCCCCCCAAGGGCTCTACAACTTCTATCGCTTCGGCGCGGCCGGTGGCTCGCACGGCACCCATCCCGGCTTCCTGCAATACGGCAAGCCGCTCTGCGACCTGATGGACCATCCGCTGACGATGGAGATGATGCGCTTCCAACTCGGCGACTGCTTTCGCCTCGACCGCATCTTCGGCATGCGGATGCGCGAGGGAATGCCCAGCGGGCGGCTGCATTCGGACTATGGCCCGTCGCACCCGTTCACCGGCGCCACGCCCGGCCATATCTATCCGCAGCCCGGCCACCAGGCACGCCACGGCTTTGCCGTCGCCGCCTTCAACCTCACCGACAGCGGCCCGGAAACGGGGGGCCTGTGCTGCATTCCCGGCAGCCACAACACCCACATCCGCCTGCCCCAGAGCATCCGCGACGGTAGATACGACGATGTGGTGTGCGTGCCGAAGGCACCGGCCGGCAGCGTGACCTTCTTCACGGAGGCCACCACCCACGGCACCCTCGCCTGGACCGGCAACCACGAACGCCGTTCGCTGCTCTACAAATACTGTGCCTCGCAACTCGTGTGGTCCCGCGCCCGCGTGACCCCACCGGAAGGCATCGAGTTAACGCCGCGCCAAGAGCGGCTCTTGGAGGAACCTGCCGGCGCACACTGGTTCTTCAAGTCCATCTTCGACGAAGAGGTGGCTTAGGGGGGCTGAGGGGCGAAGCACGGCTAGGAGACCGCGCCGTTTTTTCTACGGCGCAGCCTTCTAGCCCCCGCTGTGCCTAATCCAACGAGTGCGTGCGGAAGCGATAGACCGTGGTCGTCTCATAGACCTGGCCCGGGCGCAGGACGGTGGATGGGAACGAGGGCTCGTTCGGCGAGTTGGGGAAGTGCTGCGTCTCCAGGCATAGCCCGCTGTGTTTCGGGTAGGCGATGCCGCCGATGCCCACAAGGCTCCCATCGAGATGGTTGCCGGTGTAAAGCTGCACCCCGGGCTGGTCGGTGAGCACATCCATGGCGCGGCCGCTCTTTGGCGCGAACACCGTAGCGGCCAGCGTCAGTGCGCCGCCACCTCCGTCGAGCACGTAGTTCACGTCGTAGCCGCGGGAGGCACGCATCTGCGGATGTTCGGCATCGATACGCTCTCCCAACGTGCGTGGGTGGCGGAAGTCGAACGGCGTTTTTTCCACGGAGGCGATTTCCCCCGTGGGGATGGCCTCATCGTCGGCCGGCGTGTAGCGCTCGGCGTGGATGGTGACTTCGTGGTCGAGCACGGAACCCGCGCCACCGTCCGCGAGGTTGAAGTAGCTGTGATTGGTTAGGTTGACGACGGTCGCCCGATCCGTCTCGGCGCGATAGTCGATGCGGAGCTCGTTGGCATCGCTCCACGTATAGGTCACCGTCGTCGTCAACGTGCCGGGATAGCCTTCCTCACCGTCGGGACTGATGTAGGTAAAGGCAACGCCGTCCCCCGTATCTGTCGGCTCGCCCCGCCACACCACCTTGTCAAAGCCGCGAACGCCTCCATGCAGGGAGTGCGCACCGTTGTTCCGAGCTAGCCCATAGGCCACACCGTCAAGCTCGAAGCGCGCCCCGGCGATGCGATTCGCATAGCGCCCGGTGATGGTGCCGAAGAACGGGTTGGCAGCGACATAGGCGTCGAGACTGTCAAACCCAAGCGCCACGTCGCCCAGCCGCCCCTCCCGGTCCGGCACCCGAATGCGCACCACAATGCCGCCGTATTCGGTGACCTGCACTTGCGCGCCGCTCTCGTTGGTGAGCGTGAAGAGCCGTACCGGCTGACCACCGTGCGCGCCGAAGTTGGCGATCGTCAAGGAAACTTCTGCCGCCGCACCGAAGCACGTCCCGCCCAGGACACATGCCGCGAGGAAACGCATCGCGACAGCCATCCTCGTCAAGCCACCTGCCCTACCCGTCATTTGCCTTCCTCACCCGAGCTCGTGCCGAAGCGATACACCGTGGTCGTTGCATAGGTCTGGCCGGGTCGCAGCACAGTGGATGGAAACGACGGCTCGTTCGGCGAGTTGGGAAAGTGCTGCGTCTCTAGGCACAGGCCGCTGTACTGCGGGTAGGCGATGCCACCCATGCCGACGAGGCTGCCATCGAGATAGTTGCCGGTGTAGAGCTGCATCCCCGGTTGGTCGGTGAACACATCCATGACGCGGCCGCTTGTCGGCTCGAACACCGTGGCGGCCAAGGTCAGCCCCGGTGCTTCCCGGTCCAGGACGTAGTTCACGCTGTAGCCGCGGGAGGCACGCATCTGCGGCTGATCGGCGTCGATGCGCTCCGCCAGCGTGCGCGGCGTGCGGAAGTCGAACGGCGTGCCGGCCACGAGAGCGATTTCGCCGGTCGGTGTGGCCTCGGCGTCAGCTGGCGTGTAGCGCTCTGCGTGGATGGTGACCTCGTGCTCCAGCACGGTGCTCGCACCGCCGTCGGCCAGATTGAAATAGCTGTGATTGGTGAGATTCACCACCGTCGCCCGGTCGGTCTTCGCCCGGTAGTCGATGCGGAGCTCGTTGGCGTCGCTCCACGTATAGGTCACCGTCGTTGTGAGGGTGCCCGGATAGCCTTCCTCCCCATCCGGGCTCACGTAGGTCAGCGCTACGGCATCGCCCGAAGCGGTCGGCGCGCCCTTCCACACCACCTTGTCGAACCCGCGAAAGCCGCCGTGCAGATGGTGGGGGCCCGTGTTCTTCCCCAGCCCAAAGGCCACGCCGTCAAGCTCGAAGCGCGCCCCGGCGATGCGATTGGCGAAGCGCCCGGTGATGGCGCCGAAGAACGGATTGCCAGCGACATAGGCGTCGAGACTGTCGAACCCAAGCGCCACATCCCCCAACCGACCCTCGCGATCCGGCACCCGAATGCGCACGACGATGCCGCCGTATTCGATGATCTGAACTTGCGCGCCACCGGCATTCGTGAGCGCGAACAGCCGCACCGCCTCGCCATCGACCTCGCCCCAATCCGTCACCGTTAGCGAACGCTCCGCCGCAGTGCCCACGCAGCCGATGCACACCCCCAGCGCCAGCAACCACCGACAAGGAAACAGCCTCACCCACTCGATGCTCTTCATTGCAACTTTCCAATTCCGTCAGCCCCATCGCACAGCAACCGCCGCCGATGGTCAAGCGGGGGTCGCGCCGTCCCTTCGTGACAGCCGGCGTGCCCTCGAGGTGTCGATCTCCAAAGACCGGCTGTACCGCGAGGCTGGCGTACCATGCAGCTTCGGCCACACAAGGAAGGACCAATGGAATTCCGAATCGGTCACGCTGCCGCCCTCGCACTCACGTTCGTTGCCTTCTCCGCCTCCGGCGACGACTGGTATCCGTCGGAGCATGGTGCGGACGACACCTTGGGAGCCGTCAACCATCTCACACCAGAAGGCGTGGTCCGTGCCGCCAAGCTGGTGAAGACCGGCAAGACCTATCCGCTCGGCGTCGTCACGGGTTGGGAAACCCCCGCCTATCCGCCGCGCCACTACGCCATCACCGTCATCCAGCCGGGGCAGGACAGCGGCCCGACGATGGGTGCAAACCTCGCCACCGGCAACGACGACCTGCTCTACACCTGGATGGGCATCGGCAGCCAGCTCGACGGCCTCGGCCACATGGGCATCAACCACGAGTATTACAACGGCCTCACGCCACCCGATTTCGTCACGCCAAAGGGACTCACCAAGCTCGGCACCCACGAAATCCCGCCCATCGTCACCCGCGGCGTGCTGCTCGACATGACGCAGCGCTTCGACGCCAATCCTGTCCCGGCGGGAACGGCATTCAACACCGAAGACATTGAAACCCAGGCCGAAGCCCAGGGCGTGACCATCGGCAAGGGCGACGTGGTCCTCTTCCACACCGGTTGGCTGAATGTCGAAGACCCGGTGGAGTTCATGTCCGGCGAACCCGGCCTCGGCCTAGAAGGTGCCAAACATCTGGCGAGCCTAGACATCGTTGCCGTCGGCGCGGACACCTGGGGGCTAGAGCCGGTGCCGGGGGAAGACCCGGAGCTCGTGTTCCCCGTCCACCCTGAACTGCTCGCCAAGAACGGCATCTACATTCTGGAGAACATGGACGTGCGCGCCTTGGCCGCCGACGAAGGCTGGGAGTTCCTCTTCGTCCTCGGCCAGCCCCGCTTCGAGGGGGCCGTGCAAGCGGTGATCAACCCGGTAGCGATCCGGTAGGAAAGGGCGTGTCCCGTGCCGGCGCGCCCTGACGGCGCGTTGGCAGTTCGCTTGCGCGAACTGCTGTGCTTCAACGCACTCGTCGGCACATTCAAGACGGGCGGGGACAAGCCCCGCCCCTACGGACACTAGCTGCAGCTGAAAGCGGACCGTGCCGTTTACTGGCGAGCGAGGCGGCGCTTGAGTTCCTCGATTTCGGCCTGCGCGGCTTGACGTGCCCGACGTTCTTCGGCAAGGAGGCCGTCCTTCTCGGCAAGGAGGTCGTCCTTCTCCTCGTTCGTGGCCAGGAACTTGCCGGTGGCCGGGTCGTAGAGGCGCAGGCAGCCTTCGTCGTCGAGGCAAAGGTGGAGGGAGAGTACCTTGGATTCGCCGCGTCGCGTGCCGTCGGGCCTCCTTTCCATGGGCACGGGCTCGTAGGCGCCGGCATGGTTCAAGCGGTGACCCAGCAAGCGCGGGGGCAAGTAATCGCCCGTGGGATCGTACTGCCAGTATTCCGCCACGCCTAAGTTCTCGTATAGGGCGTGCTTCTCCGTCAGGTCGCGTCGGTGCGTGCCCTTCGACGCCACCTCCAGCACGAAGTCGGCGAGCTTGCCCTCCTCCCACACCTTCCAGACCCGGCGCTCCCGGTCTCGCGACGGGCCGAAGGCCACGAACAAGCCCGGCGAGACGTGCTTTCTGTTGTCGTTCTCCTGGTAATACATCGTCATCTCGCCGCCAACACACACGTCTTCACGGTCCGCATAGCGGCCGAGCAGCAATTGCCCGCCTTCCAGCATGGCCTTCCAGTGGGCTGGGGTCATCGGCTCAACATCCAGATCCGGATAGTCGACGACTGGAGCCGGCCGTGGCGGCGCGGCGGGCAAGCGTGACTTGCGGGCGCCCAGGGGCTGCGGCGTGGGCATGGCGTTCTCCTTGGGCCAAGGCCGGCTGGATGCGAGGACGTTAGCACAGACACTGCTCGCGCAATGGGTGACTGTCGCCGCGCGCGATGGACAGAGCATGCCGGGGAGATGGGGTCGCTGCGTTCGGGCACGTGGCTGCTTGGTTGTTCTTTGGCCGCAACGACTGTGTCACGAAGTCAACGCAGGGTATGTAGTCCATCGCCGCCACGGCTTGTGCGACATTGGCGCTTTGTGCGGGTCGGGGAAGACCGCGAGTTGACGGCCTAGGAGCTTGCGCCGTAGAAATGGCGCGACAGCGTCATTCTGCGGCGCAAGGTC
>VXSY01000276.1 GCA_009837725.1 Gammaproteobacteria bacterium
GGGCCTTTCACGCTCCTCGCGCCGAAGGCGAAGCAACCAAGGGCCGGAAGCTACAGCCAGCCGTCTCCCCGCGAGACGGACCGGTCGGTAGCGAGGAAGGGCCCCTGTTCCCTGGCGTCTGCGGTCCGCCTCCCCGCTAGGGTGGGAACTTCCATGGAAAAACTCCGTAACGCGTTTCTAAACCAACGATGTGCCTCGAAGCCGAGCCAACACCGACGTGTGGGCCGGATGGCGCGGTCCCACACGCCTTTCGGAGCGAGGGCCTTTCACGCTCCTCGCGCCGAAGGCGAAGCAACCAAGGGCCGGAAGCTACAACCAGCCTCCTCCCCGCGAGACGGGCCCTGTCAGACGGCGTGGATGGCTGCCTGTTTCCTGCCGTCCCAGGCCCGGCGTCCCTGCTGGAGTAAGAACTCGCATCCGTTTGCAGTCCGCTATTCTTGGCTTGCCGTGCAGGGAAGGGATAGCGGATGAGTGAGGAAGCCGCGCTGGCGGGCATTCGGGTGGTCGATGCCGCCGGGAGCATCGCCACGGGATATTGCGGCAAGCTGTTTGCGGATCACGGTGCCGTGGTGGTCAATGCCGAGCCGCCCGAAGGTTTCGTCACGAGGCGGGAGGCGCCGTTTCTGCCAGGCGCCACGGCTCCGGAAAACAGCGCCCTCCACGCCTGGCTCTCCACCAACAAGGCGAGCGCGGTGGTGGAATCGGCGGGTGATGTCCGCGACTTGGCGCGGGAAGCGCAGGTGGTGCTCGACGACGGGCGTTTCGATTGCGATCACTTCTCGGCGCTCGCGCCCAACGTCGTGGTTTCTACGGTGACCTGGTTTGGACGCACCGGGCCGTATGCGGATTACCAGGGCACGGACGGCGTGGTGCAGTCGCTCATCGGCATGGTGCGGGGCATCGGCCCCGAAGAGGGCCCGCCCATCCTTCCCGCCGGCTGTCAGGCACAGATCGTCGGCGGTCTCGCCGCCTACATCGGCACCCTCGGCCAGGTGATCGCCCGCGAGATCGGCAATGCCCGAGGCCCAGTTCGGCTCGACACGAGCATCTTCGAGGCCAACCTCTGCTTCACAGAGGTCGGTGGCGTGGGCGGCCACCGCAGCGGTCGGCGCGTCCGACGCATGGGCGTGAACCGCTACCCGCCCACCTATCCGCTCGGCATCTATCCGTGCCGCGATGGCTGGCTCGGTGTCACCGCGCTGACGCCATCGCAGTGGAAGAGCTTCTGTGCCTTGCTCGACATGCAGGAGTTTGCCGACGTGCCGCAGTACCAGAGCGCGATCGGCCGCTTGCAGGATGCGGAGATGCTCGATCCGCTCATCCACGAGCGCGTGCGGGAGCAGAGCGCGAGGGAGCTCTTCAACCGGGGCCAGGGCGCGCGCATCCCGCTGGCGTTGGTGCCGACGATGGAGCAACTGTTCACGGTGGACCAGTATGTCGCCCGACGCGCGTTTGATGAGGTGCGGCCGCCGGGGCAGGAGGGCTTTGCGGCTCCGGTAACGCCGTTTCGTCTGTTCCGCACCCCAGCCACTCGCGGCGGCGACGTGGCCCCCCTAGGGTCGATGGCACCGACGCCTGTCGAACCACCGCGGAGCGTGCGCGCATGAGCCGCCCTGGCCTGCTCGAAGGCGTGCGCGTCGTGGATCTCTCGATGGGCTGGGCGGGCCCCTTGGCGGCGCGGCATCTCGCCGACATGGGCGCAGATGTCATCAAGGTGGAAGGTTGCGTCCGCTTCGACTGGTGGCGTGGCTGGGAGGCCACCCAAGAGTGGATCGATGAGGGCGGCGCCGAGATGTCGCCGGCCTTCAACATGGTGAACCGCAACAAGCGCGACTTGACGCTGGACCTTTCGACGCCGGAAGGGGCAGACCTGCTCCTGCGCTTGGTGGCGATTTCGGACGTGGTGGTGGAGAACTACTCCGCCGGCGTGCTGCCAAAGCTGGGCCTCGACTATCCGGTGCTGGCGAAGGCCAACCCCGAAGTCGTGATGATCTCGATGCCCGCCTTCGGCAGCAACGGCCCATGGCAAGGCTATCGAGCCTACGGTTCCACGGTCGAGCAGGCGTCGGGCCTGCCGCATCAGTCCGGCGAGGAGTCCATGCCGCCCACCATGATTCACGTCGCGCTTGGCGATTCGGTGGGTGGCCTCAACGGCGCTGCGGCGCTGCTCACGGCGCTCCGGGCCCGGCGCAGAACCGGCAAGGGCCAGCACCTCGACCTGTCGCAATCCGAATGCCTGTTCCCGCTCGGCATCAAGGGCATCCTGACGCAGTCCGTCACCGGCTCGCCGCCGCAGCGACTCGGCAACCGCTCCCTCGAACATGCGCCGCACGGCGTCTATCCCTGCGCCGGCGACGATGAATGGATCGTCATCCAGGTTCGCTCGGAAGCGGAGTGGAGGGCGTTCGAGGCGGTGTCCGGCATCACCGGATTCGGCGCTGTCGCGGATCGACTGGCACGGCGGGATGAGCTCGACCAAGCCGTGCGAGCCTTCACCTCGACGCAGGTTGTCGAACTCCTGATGCCGGAGTTGCAGAGTGCCGGTGTCGCGGCGGCTCGCTTGGCCGGAGGGCTGGAACTCACCACGGACCCGCACCTCGCCGCGCGGGGGTTCTGGAAGATGATGCAGCGTGAATACGTCGGCGAACTGCCGCACCCGGCGCCGCCCTATCGCGTTGGCGAAGTGCCGTTCGATATCGACCGTCCGGCGCCAACCCTCGGCCAGCACAACTCTGAGGTGCTGTCGGAGGTGCTGGGCCTCGCGGCGGACGAGATCGCGGCGTTGGCGGAGCAGGGCGTCATCGGCACGAAGCCGCGACTGCCATGACGGCGCCACCGCTCACCGGCGTTCGCGTCGTCGACGCCACGACGCGCTGGGGCGAGATGGCGGGTCGCATCCTCGCCGAGCTCGGCGCCGAGGTCATCAAGCTCGAGCCCGCCGACGGCTGTGACTCGCGCCGGGTGGGGCCATTCCACGAGGGAGAGTCGCTGTACTGGGCGGCGATGGGCGCCGGCAAGCACAGCGTGGTGGCGGACGATCCGGAGCCGTATCTTGCCGATGCGGATGTTTTCGTCGAGTCCGGCTTTAGCGATGCACTGAACGAGCGTTTCCCGCGCTTGATCCATGCCAGCGTGACGCCGTTTGGCCTCTGCGGCCCGTTGGCGGATGCGCCAGCCGCCGAGGTGACCGTCGAAGCCGCCGGGGGCCTCGTCAACCTACAAGGAAACGGCGACCGCCCGCCGCTGCCCATGGGCGCAATGCCGCAGGCTGCGTTCCATGCCGGCGCGCAGGCGGCCGCCGACATCGTGGTGGCGCTCAACGCACGGGAACGCTCGGGACTGGGGCAGCACTTGGATGTTTCCGCCCAGGCCTGCATCGTCTGGACGCTGATGAACGCCACCGGCTTCCCGCCGAACATCGGGCAAAACCCACCGGGAACCAGCGAGTTTCGTGGCCAGTTGCCGCCCTTGGTCGCACCGGGTCTCAAGCTGCCGAACATCGTGC
This sequence comes from Gammaproteobacteria bacterium, assembly GCA_009837725.1. Classification (GTDB taxonomy): domain Bacteria; phylum Pseudomonadota; class Gammaproteobacteria; order Pseudomonadales; family Azotimanducaceae; genus VXYL01. The sequence continues at coordinate 3,506 of VXSY01000276.1, forward strand.
GCTGCCGCGACGGCCACGCCCAGCTTCGCTTGCAGATGCCGGTTATCGGCGAGCGCACCTTCCATGCACTACTGCGCTGGGCGGAGGAAAACGGGCTCGATGTGCCCGAGGCCCTGCGCGGACGAGACATGACGGGCTGGCTGGCGGCGCTGGCAGCCGGCGAGGTGGAAGCGGAAGACGTGGGCATCGCGGCGGAACGTGTCGTGGATGTCTTGGCGCTGCACACGAAGCGCGAGATTCAGTCGTTCTCGGCGAAGCACGGTCTCACCCTTGCCGCCATCTACTCGGTCGCCGATCTCGCCACCGATCCGCAGCTCGAAGACCGTGACTACTGGGTGCAATGTGACGGGCGGCGCTACGCAGGTCCCTTCGCCCGGCTGTCCCGAACGCCGCTGTCGCGTGCGCGCCACGCCCCGGCCCTCGGCGAGGCAACGGTGAGCACGCAACCCGCAACAGAAGCGCAGGCCGAGATGCCACCCCACCAAGGCAACGTCGATGCGCGGCAGAAGCCGCCTTCGTCACGCTCTTCGTCGCCTTTCGAGGGGCTTCGCGTCGCCGACTTCAGTTGGGTGGGTGTCGGCCCCATGATCGGCAAGGCGCTAGCGGATCATGGCGCGACCGTGGTGCGCATCGAATCCTCGAGCCGGCTCGACCTCCTGCGCACATCGGCACCGTTCAAGGACGGCAAGCGCCACCCCGACCGGGCGCAGTTCATGGCCAACTTCAACACCTCCAAGCGCGGCATCACGCTGGACCTCAAGAATCCGGAGGGCCAGCGGGTCGCCCGGCGCATGGCGGATTGGGCCGATGTGGTGCTCGAGAGCTTCTCGCCCGGCACGATGGCTCGCTTTGGCCTGGACTGGGACGCGCTCTCGAGCGGCCGCGACGACCTCATCATGCTCTCCACCTGCATGAGAGGCCAGACCGGACGGGAGCGAACCTATTCCGGCTTCGGCGGTCAAGGTGCGGCCATTGCGGGACTGTTCGGGCTCGTCGGCTGGCAAGATCGTCCGCCCTCCGGGCCGTGGGGCGCCTACACGGATTTCATCACGCCTCGCTTCGCCGTCGCCGCCTTGGGTGCCGCGCTTCTGCATAGGCAGCGCACGGGGAAAGGGCAGTACATCGACGTCTCGCAGATCGAGTGTGGCATTCGCTTCCTTGAACCGTTGGTGCTCGAACATGCGGGCAACGGGAACGTCGCCACTCGCTTGGGGCAGGGCTCGCCGCAACTCCAGCCCCACGGCGTCTTCGCGTGTCGTGGCACACATCGCTACATCGCGGTGGGCGTCGAGACGGACACCGAGCGCGAGGCGTTGGCGCGCACGGTCGGGCATGCAGGCGACGCGGAGGACGGTCTCGATTCGGCCTTGACGGCGTGGTGCGAGTCGCGCGACGCCTTCGCCGCTGCGGCTTGCCTGCGCCGTGAAGGCGTACCGGCGCAGGTCGTCGCCCGCCCGGTGGACCTCTACCAGGACGAGCAACTCGCACACCGTCGTTTCTTCGTGACGCTGAACCATCCGGTCATGGGGCCGACGCCCTACGACGGCCCAGCCACGATCTATTCCCGTACGCCACAACGCCTGCGTGCGCCAGCGCCTTGTCTCGGCCAGCACAATCGCGAGGTAATGGGCGGCGTGCTCGGCATCGACGGCGCGGAATACGAGCGCCTGCGCGCCGCCGGCGCTTTCGGCTAGCGTCGCGGCGCTCTGGCCGATTTTCGCTACGCGAATGCTGCGAGGGGCCCACGCACCCGGTCGCTCTTTTTTCGATGATTTCTGCGGCGCAGGCTCCGAGTGCGCGCTACGAGCGCGTGGGCAGTTGCTTCGCGACTGCTGGCCTACGGGTTCGCTTGGGCTCACCCTCCGGCTAGGAGCCAGCGCCGTTTTCTACGGCGCAGTCCCCTAGCCTGCCTTGGACGGAGCGTGGCGCCAACAAAGCGACGTTTTCTGTCGTTGAACTCTTTCGCGGGCCGCTTGGTGGCGTACAATCACGCGGATTGTTAGTTGTGTGACAGGTGGCCCATGCGCAAGGCAGGCGACACGATCATGCGTTCGCTGACGATGTTGCAGGTGATCCCGGTGCAACCTCGTTCCAAGACCACGCGCGAGATCGGCGAGGAGCTTCTCGCCGTGGACCCAGACTACGAGGTGGACATCCGCTCCATCCAGCGGAGCCTAGAGAAACTCTCCGCCATCTTCCCCATCGGCAGCGAGCGGGATGGTCGCGCCAACCGCTGGTTCTGGACGCAAAAGGATGCGATCACGCAAATCCCGGCCATGAGCCGGGAGACGGCCTTCGCGCTGAAGCTGGCGGGCGAATACCTCAAGCCCATCATGCCGCCCTCCACCTTGCGTCTCATGGCCGGTCACCTGCGCGCCGCCGACGAGATGCTGAAGGGCGAGTCGAAGCTCGGCGCGTGGGCGCGCAAGGCCCGCATCGTCGAGCGCGGCATCGCCATGACGCCGCCGAGCGTACGTCAGGACGTGATCGAGGAGGTGTACCGGGCACTGCTCGACGACCAGCGCATCGAGGTGACATGCAGCGCCCCCGGTGAGCGTGCCGTGCGCCGGGTGTTGAATCCCCTAGGGGTCATCTTCCGGGGCGGCATCATCCATCTGGTGGCCACGGAGGAAGACGAGGAAAGCGAAGGCGAAGTGCAGCACTTCCTGCTGCATCGGCTGTCGAATCCCACCTTGCTGGCCGAGGCCGTGCAACGTCCGCGGGGCTTCAGCCTGTCGCGCCACATCGACGAGGCGGAGGAGTTCTCGTCTGAGCCAGGAGTCGGCAAACTCAAGCTGCGAGCGGCGTTCCAGCCCGAGGCGTTTGGCCAGCTAGGCGATGCAAGGCTCGCATCCGATCACCGCACCGCCATGCGGCGCGACGGCCGCATCCTCGTCGAAGCCACGGTCGCCGATTCGGCGGAGCTTCGCACCTGGCTGATGGGCTTCGGCGCAATGGTGGAAGTGCTGGCCCCGAAACGCCTACGCACCGAGTTCGCGAAGCACGCCGAAGCTCTTCACGCGGCCTACGTGAAATAGCTCCCGTACCCGCCCTCGGGGAAGTCGTGAGAAGGCGTCCTCGCCTTTCTTCGTGGGGGTACGCCGTACCCGCTACCGCTGACCAGAGCCCGGGGGCCCTAAACGTAAGGAACCCCCTGCGTCTCCACGTACAGCGAATACAGCGACTGCGACCCGGTCATGAACAGCCGGTTGCGCTTCACGCCGCCGAAGCAGACGTTGGACACGCCTTCCGGCAGGTGAATTTCGCCGATCTTGTCGCCATCCGGAGCAAACACGTGAACGCCGTCGTAGCTTTCGCCACCCCAGCCGGCCGCTGACCAGACGTTGCCGTCCACGTCCACGCGAATGCCGTCCGAACTGCCGGCACCCATGTCGCAGAAGACACGGGGGCTCGCAAGCGCCCTACCGTCCACGACGTCGAACGCCGTGATGTGGTGCGGATGCCCGGGCACGTGTGAGGCGCCGGTGTCCACGAGGTAGAGCGTCTTGTAGTCCGGGGAGAAGGCGAGCCCGTTCGGCTTTTCCAGGCTCTCGTCCACCACCGTGGCCTCGAGCGTGTCCGGCGACAGCCGATAGACGCGCGTGGGCAGCTCGAACGGCGCCTTGTGGCCTTCGTAGTTGACGTGAATGCCATAGCCGGGGTCCGTGAACCAGATGCCGCCGTCCGCGTGCACCACGACGTCGTTTGGCGCGTTCAAGCGTTTGCCCTCAAAGCGATCCATGAGCACGGTGACGGTGCCGTCGTGCTCGGTGCGGGTGACCCGACGGGAGCCATGCTCGCAGGTGACGAGGCGGCCTTGGCGGTCTCTGGTGTTGCCGTTGGCGTTGTCGGCCGGGGAACGCCACACGGTCACCTCGCCGGTGATCTCGTCCCAGCGCAGGATGCGGTCGTTCGGGATGTCGCTCCACAAGAGGTAGCGCCCGTCGCCGAACCACACCGGACCCTCCGCCCAGCGACAGCCGACATAGAGCCGCTCCACCGCAGCACTGCCAAGCACATAGCGGCGAAAGCGCCGATCGAGAACCCGCACGGCGGGGTCCGGGTAGCGCACCGGCTCGCTCCAGTCGCGTGATGGGGTGGCACCGTCCATTAGTTGCCTCTCTTTCGTGGAATCCCAAGCAACCCGAGCCCCTCCGCCGCTCGGAGTGGCTCGTCGGCGCGGCTGCGCGGCAGCCGACCGCAAGCGCGCGATTGTATGGTGCCGGCGCCCGGATGGGGCAGTCACCGACCGGCGACATGCGTTCAAGCGATCGCACCGTCCCGGCTGTGTCGAACCGAGTTGATATCTTCCTGATACCAAAAATGGGCGTTCGCCCTGTTTTGCCCCCGCGCTCCTCGCTTTGTGGCGCCAGCGGCGTTGCCGAGGCTTCTGATGTTTGTTGCCCGAAGAGGCAACCGTGAGAAGGAAAAGAGAGAGGAGAAACGAAATGATCAGAGTTGTAATCGCGGATCACCACCGGCTGTTTCGGTCGGGGCTGAGGAGGCTTTTGAACGACACGCGCACAATCGACATCGTGGCGGAGGCTGGTTCCGGCGATGCGCTGGTGGACATCGCAAGGGACCTTCGGCCGCATGTGGTGCTAGTGGAGATCGCCATGCCGGGCATAGGCGGGCTGGAGGCGGCGCGGCGTGTCATCCGGCTCGGCAAGGACATCCGGGTGGTGGTCGTCACCGGCGCGTACGATGAACCGTATGCGGCGCAGGCGCTGCGGGTGGGGGTGAGCGGCTTCGTCACGAAGAGTTCGTCGAGCGAAGACGTCGTGACGGCCATCAAGTGTGCGCACGCGGGGCAGCGGTTCGTCAGCAGCGACGTAGCGCAGCGGCTGGCCTTTCGCTCCTTCGAGGAGGACGTGGGATCGCCGTTCGACCAGCTCTCGTCGAGAGAGATGCAGATCACGCTCATGGTGATCAACTGCCACCGCGTGCAGGACATTTCCGACAACCTGCACCTGTCGCCGAAAACGGTGAACAGCTACCGCTACCGCATCTTCAACAAGCTGAGTGTGTCGAGCGACGTGGAACTGGCTCTCCTCGCAGTCAAACACGGCATGATCAACCCGAAGTTTGGCAACGTCGGCGCAACCCGCATCGGCGAATCGTGGGGCGAACGGTTGCTGCCGGCGCACAGTGAGGGGTTGCCGTCCCGACGCACCGCGTCCCTGCCCTGAGGCATCCTCGCCGCTGCTCGGTGCCGGCGGTAGCGGGGTGGTGCCGGCATTTGCCGAAACCGCTCAGCGTGTTGACAATGCACGGGCATGGCAGAAGACCGTTCTGACACGGGTGCCCCTGACGTGGGCAAGCACCGCCGGGAGCGCGAGCGACCGGCGGAGGCGGCCTCCCATGAACTGGCGGCGGCCACCGAGGCCCCGGTGGACTTCGAGGCCTTGCTCAAGAACCTGACCACGAAGCCCGGCGTGTATCGCATGGTGGGGGCAGGGGGCGAGGTGCTCTATGTCGGCAAGGCGCGCAACCTCAAGGCGCGGGTGACCAGTTACTTCCGCGCTTCTGGCCTCACCACCAAGACGATGGCCATGGTGGCGCGGCTCGAAGGCGTGGAAGTGACGGTCACGTCCAGCGAGACCGAGGCGCTGCTGCTCGAACAGAGCCTCATCAAGGAGCACCGACCGACGTACAACGTCGTGTTGCGGGACGACAAGTCTTACCCCTACATCCACCTCACGGACCACGCCTTTCCACGGCTGACGCTGTATCGCGGCTCGCGCAAGGCGCCGGGGCGCTACTTCGGCCCCTATCCGAGCGCTGGTGCGGTGCGCGACAGCATCAACATGCTGCAAAAGCTGTTCGGCATCCGCCCGTGCGAGGACGGCTTCTACAAGAATCGCTCGCGTCCGTGCCTGCAACACCAGATCGGTCGTTGCAGCGCGCCGTGCGTGGGGCTCGTCACCCGCGAGCGCTACGCCGAAGACCTGCGCCTCGCGCAGATGTTCCTCGAAGGGCGCAGCCAAGCCATCCTGGAAGAGTTCAAGGGGCGCATGGAGGAGGCGTCGTCGAAGCTGGAGTTCGAGCGGGCGGCGCGATTTCGCGACCAGATTCAGCACTTGCGGCGGGTGCAGGAGAACCAGTATGTGCATGGCGATGGCGGCGACGTGGACGTGTTCGGCGTGGCCCTCGCCTCGGGGCAAGCCTGCGTGCAGGGGCTCTTCGTGCGTGGCGGTCGGCTCCTGGGCAACCGCAACTGGTATCCGCGCAACGAACTGGGCCTCGGCGAGCAGGACCTCTTGTTCGCCTTCCTGTCGCAGTATTACCTCGGTGGCGCGGAGCGAGAGTTGCCGAAGGCGGTGGTGGCGCCGCTCGCCGCTGCCGATGGGGAACTGCTGGCGCGGGCGCTGGCGGAGAAGGCCGGACGGGCGGTTGCGGTGGCGAGCGCGGTGCGGTCGCAGCGGGCGCGCTGGGCGAGCATGGCGCGGGACAACGCGGAGCTTTCGCTGCAAACGCTGCTGGCGGACCGCAAGAACGTGCTCGGCCGCTTCGTGGCGTTGCAAGAGGCGCTCGACTGGGAAGACACGCCGCAGCGGCTCGAATGCTTCGACATCAGCCACTCGGCAGGGGAGGCGACGGTGGCATCCTGTGTCGTGTTCGACACGGAGGGGCCGTTGAAGTCCGACTACCGTCGCTTCAACATTGAGGGCGTGCCTCGGGGCGACGACTACGGCGCCATGGAGCAAGCGCTTCGGCGACGTTACACGCGCCTGAAGCAAGGCGAGGGCGCGCTGCCGAACGCCCTCGTGATCGACGGCGGCAAGGGCCAGGTAGGACGGGCCGTGGAAGTGCTGGAAAGCCTGCAAATCGACGATGTGGTGGTGCTGGGCGTGGCCAAGGGGCCTTCGCGCAAGGCGGGTCTGGAGTCGGTGCTGCTGGCCGGACGGGGGGAACTGGCGCTGCCGCCGAACGGTCCGGCGATGCATCTGCTGCAGCACATACGCGACGAAGCGCATCGCTTCGCCATCACCGGGCATCGCGGCCGCCGGCAGAAGAAGCGGCGACAGTCGGTGCTGGACGACATTCCCGGCGTGGGAGCGAAGCGCAAGCGCCAACTGTTGACGCATTTCGGTTCGGTCGCGTCGGTGCAGGGGGCCAGCATCGAGGAGATCGCCAAGGTGCCGGGCATCAGCACCAAGCTCGCCGACGAGATCCATGGAACGCTCCATGCGACTTGAGCTGACATCGCTCAATCTGCCCAACGTGCTCACCATCGCGCGCATCGCGCTGATTCCGGTGTTTGCGCTCATCTACTTCTTCACCGACGAGCACTATTGGGTGGCGTCGCTGTTCTTCGGTGCCGCCGCCTTCACCGACTGGCTCGACGGTTATCTGGCGCGACGCCTCAACCAGACGACGCGCTTTGGCGCTTTCCTGGACCCGGTAGCGGACAAGCTGATCGTGGTCACGGCGCTGGTGCTCTTGATCGGCAACCACGCGAACCTGCTGCTGACGATTCCGGGCGTGGTCATCATCGGGCGCGAGATCGTCATTTCCGCTCTCCGAGAGTGGATGGCGGAGATGGACCGACGCGGCGTGGTGGCCGTGTCCTGGATCGGGCGGGCTAAGACCACGATGCAAATGGTCGCGATCTTCATGCTGCTGGCGAACCCGCCGGTGCTCGGACGCCCGTGGGTGATCGTCGGCCTCGTGCTGCTCTACGCCGCCGCGCTGCTGACGCTCTGGTCCATGGCAACGTACCTTCGCGCGGCATGGCCCTCGCTGGTGGAGGGATTGAACTCAGACGACGAGGCGTAGGAGTTCGGATCCGGTTGATTCGAAGTCGGCGCAGATGCGTTGTACGTGAGCGGCGTTGTGGACCGCACGCTGGTAAGATCTCCGGGCGCCGTTCGGCTGGATGGCAGAGTGGTTATGCAGCGGACTGCAACTCCGTGTACGCCGGTTCGATTCCGACTCCAGCCTCCAAACACCGCGAAAGATGGTGGCTGATGGCCTGGACGATCATCGGAACGGGAATCGCCCTCGCCGGGCTGCATCTTGGTCTCTTCGTGTGGCTCCGGTCCGATTTGAAGGACTTGGCGAAGGGCCTCGACAAGCTAAGCGAGCGAATGGTGTCGGTAGCAACAGAGCAGGCGCGAACTGCTGGTCTGGTGGTGGGCCTGCGGCTGTACGGGCACGTCACGCCAGCCTCTAGCCCCTATGGCTACTGTGCCGATCAAGCCGGTTCTGGAGGGGCGTCTCGCCGGCCCTTGTGAGGGGCCGTGTCAGGCAGGTAGTGCCACCGTGATCGTGCTCTCCGCGGTCGCGAGCCCAGCCTGATTCTCGTTCCACACCGAAAGATCGACCAGGTTTTCGCCGTTTTCCACATACTTGCGCGCCACCTTGCCAAAAACCGTATTGGTGTCGCCGACGACGTTGGGGTGGCGCACGCGAGTTTGCATTCGCTTCAGGGTGCCGTCGTCGCCCATCCAGTCGGTGGCCATTTGCGCTAGCCAGCACACCCGCTGCGGGCCCCAGTCGAACTGGCCCGGCATGTTGCGACGGTCGCGGGCGTGCTTCTCGTCGTAGCGACCGCCGCCACCCAAGTCCTTCGAGTCCTCCGCTTCCAAGGCTCTGCGCGGGCTGCGTCCGGTGCCCACCACGCCGTGGGTGAACAGGAACAGTTCCGTCACCGTGTAGGTGCCCTTGTAGAGCGTAGGCATGTCGTCGCCTTCCTTCACCGCCGCCCAGCTTTGCGGCGTGGCGCCCTGCCTTTCGCGCTCGTACACCAAGGGATCGGGCGACTCCTCGATCACCTGCGTCTTCTTCTCGCGGTCGTAGCGGATGGTCTTGCCGCCGCCCAAGTTGCGGTAGCGAGCCATGAGGGTGGTTTTCTCCGCCACCAGTTCCTGACGCTGGTTGTGGTAGGTGATGCGGGCTTCGCAGATGCAGAAATCGCCGATGCGCTCGCTGTGCTTGCGGGTGATGCCGGTGACTTCCTCGCGGGCGCTGATTCGGTCGCCGGGCCAGATGGTGCGGTGGAAGTCGATGGTGCCGCCGGCGTAGTTCATCGGGAAGTAGCTCGACGACAGGCGGCGGCCGTCGATGCCGCCGTTGATTGCGAGCGCAATGCCCAGGCTCGCGCCATAGACGAAGATCGGCGGCGCGGTGACCATGCCGAAGCGGCTTTTGGCGGCGTGCTCCTCGTCGCGGTAGAGCGGGTTGTAGTCGCCGACGCCATCGCCAAAGCGGCGAATGTTGTCGAGACTCGCCTCCCTCGCGCCGCGTGCCGGCAGCGCATGGCCGATGGTCTTGCGGTATTCGTCCTCGAACTCGTCCAAGGTGGTAATGAGATCCGCCACGTCTTGTTTCCTCCCAAACGGGCCGCAATCGGCCGAGTACGACGGCGCAAGCTACATTGCCGTCGCGCACGCTGTCAAAACACGGCGGATTGGTGAACAATGCGGGGGTTGGTGCAAGGGGAGGAGATCCATGCTGAGTCTCAAGATCAACGGCGAGGAGCGGAAGGTGGATGACACCGATCCGTCCACGCCTCTGTTGTGGGTGCTGCGCGACGAGCTCGGCCTTGTCGGAGCCAAGTTTGGCTGCGGCATCGCCCGTTGCGGCGCCTGCACGGTGCTGCTCGACGGCGCTCCGGTGCGTTCTTGTTCGGTGCCGGTGGCTGCCGCCGCGGAAGGCGAGGTGACCACCATCGAGGGCCTTGCCGACGAGAGCGACGAACTGACGCCGGTGCAGCAGGCGTGGGTCGATCTCGATGTCGCCCAGTGCGGCTATTGCCAGGCGGGGCAGATCATGGCCGCCACGGCGCTCCTGGCGCGCGATCCAGACCCGGATGACGCCGCCATCGATCAGGCCATGGCCGGCAACCTGTGCCGGTGCGGCACCTACACGCGCATTCGCGAGGCCGTCAAGGTCGCCGCCGGACGCGCCTGGGAAGCGCGCAAGGCCTCGCCGGCGCGTGACGGAGGAGATCCGGCATGAACGCATACGACGATTTGCAGAGCCTTGCCGAGCGCATGGACGCGCTGCCCATCGACATCGCGCCGCGCAAGCTCTCGCGCCGGCGCTTCATGCAGCTCACCGGCGTCGTTGGCGGCGGCTTGATGCTCGGTTTCACGCTGAAGGGGCGGGAGGCCGAGGCGGCCTCTAGCTTCGAGCCCAACGCCTTCATCCGCATCGATGCCGACGGCATCCTGATCCATGCCAAGAACCCGGAGGTGGGGCAGGGCGTGAAGACCTCGCTGCCGATGATCGTAGCCGAGGAACTCGATGCCGCCTGGGACGATGTGACTGTGGCGCAATCGCCGGTGGACGAGGAAGCGTTTGGCTTCCAGATGGCTGGTGGTTCGATGTCCGTGCCGATGAACTGGGACGTGCTGCGGCAAAGCGGTGCTGCGGCGCGGGCCATGTTGGTTGGTGCGGCGGCAGGTGAACTCGGCGTTGCGGCATCGGAACTCAGCACACGTGACAGCAAGGTGATCCACGAAGCGAGCGGGCGCAGCTTGCACTACACGGAACTCGCGGATGCTGCCGCGGCCTTGCCGGTGCCGGAGGCGGACTCCCTGCGGCTCAAGGGCACCGACGAGTACCGCCTCCTAGGCCGCCGCATCACTGGTGTCGACAACGAGGCGCTGGTGCGGGGCGAGGCCCTCTTCGGCATCGACCAGACGCTGCCGGGCATGAAGTTCGCCACCTACAGCAAGTGCCCTGCGGTGGGCGGAACGGTAGTTTCGGCCAACATCGATGCGGTGAAGGCATTGCCTGGTGTGGTGGATGCCTTTGCCATCGACGGCAACGAGGCCGTGGGCTTGCTGCCGGGCGTGGCCATCGTCGCCGACTCCACCTGGGCCGCCATCCGCGCGCGGCGGGAACTCAAGGTGGAGTGGGACGAGTCGGGTGCCGCCTCGGACAGTTGGAGTGCCGTTAGCGCCAAGGCGGAGGAACTGCGCAGCAAGCCGGGCGCGACCCGGCCTGTGGACGACGGTGACGCCGACGCGGCGCTTGAGGCCGCCGATAAGCGCCTCAGCGCCTACTACACCTATCACTTCGCCTCCCACGCGCAGCTCGAACCGCAGAACTGCACCGCTTGGCGCCACGACGGCATCATGGAACTGTGGGCGCCGACGCAGCTTCCCGGACGCGGCCGGCAAGCGGTGGCGGATCTGCTTGGCCTCGAAAGGGCGCAGGTGACGGTGAACCAGTTGCGCGGCGGCGGCGGCTTCGGCCGGCGACTGCACAACGACTTCATGGTGGAGGTGGCGGCCATTGCGAACCGCCTGGACGTCCCGGTGAAGTTGCAGTGGACCCGCGAGGACGACATGTCGCACGACACGTTCCGTGCTGGCGGCTTCCACCAAGTTGATGCCGGCCTTGATGCCGAAGGCCGCATCACCGCTTGGCGCGACCGCTTCATCACCTTCAGCCGCGACGGCCAACGTCCCGTGAGCGGCGGTTCGCTGCGACCCGGGGTGTTTCCGGCTGGTGTGCTGGAGAACTGCCGCTACGAACAGACGGCGCTGGAATGGAAGACACCCTGCGGGCCTTGGCGGGCGCCTGGTTCGAACGTGTTCGGCTTCGTCGAGCAGAGCTTCATCCACGAACTCGCCGTGGCTGCGGATCGGGATCACCTGGAAGTGTTGCTCGAGATGTTCGGCGAGCCGCGCTGGCTGGCAGAAGGCAACCCGCGCGCACTGCACACCGGTCGCGCTGCCGGCGTCGTGAAGCTAGCGGCGGAGAAGGCCGGCTGGGGCCGCGAAATGCCCCAAGGCCGTGCGCTGGGACTCGCGTTCTACTTCAGCCACGCCGGCCACATCGCCGAAGTGGCAGACGTGAGCGTGAACGCCAATCGCCAGATCACCGTGCATCGAGTGACGGCGGCCGCCGACGTGGGGCCGATCATCAACTTGAGCGGCGCCGAGAATCAGGTGCAAGGCTCCATCGTCGATGGCCTTTCCACCATGCTCGGTCAATCGGTGACGTTCGAGAAGGGACGCGTGGAACAGTCGAACTTCGACGCCTACCCGATGCTGCGCATGGCCAACTCGCCGGCGGTGGATGTGCATTTCATCGAAAGCGACTACCCGCCGACAGGCCTCGGCGAACCGGCGCTGCCGCCGCTGGCGCCAGCGGTGTGCAACGCGATCTTCACCGCGACCGGGCACCGCATCCGCACGATGCCCATTGCGAAGGAGGGGTACTCCATCGCGTAGGGGAACCTCTGAACCAGCCGGTCCCTCTGGCGGGAGGGCGAGGCGGCGCGCCCTTGCGGGCGCGTCGGCAGTTCGCTTGCGAGAACTGCTGTGCTTCGATGAACTCGGGACGGGACAGGCCGTCCCTACGGAACATGGGCAGGTGTTGCCCTTGCCCGGAGAAAAAGCACCCGCGCCAGCATGCCTAGGAGGCCGATGCACCCAGTGGCAGCGGTTGCGATCACCCATGGCAGGGGCCTCATGCCGAGACGTCGCGCTTCTGGGACCAGGAATGCGAGGGCGATACCGGCGGCGAGCAGAAGGTCGATGAATATCTGATTCGACCAGAGACTGCGGCTGATCTCCTGCCAAATGGCGATGATTCCCTCGTTGGCGAGGGCGTACAGCGTCCACCCGAGAAACGCGACGCAGAGCGTCGCGGGGAACATCCATGCGTTGGCGCGGGGCTCCGAGCGCGCGGGGGCGATTGCCAATGTGAGAGCGAAGGCGACGAAGCCCAAGGCGGCAAGGATTGGTGCGGCTGTGGTAAGGGTCATGGCAACCTCCAATGACTTGTGGATGGGGTCTCACTTCGACTTGCACGCACCCGGTGCGGCCGTCCGCTGGGGAGCGTCCCGCCCCAAGGGCGCGCTTCCTTCCTGTGCAGCGAGTTCTACGCGCCTGCGGCGCGATGGAGGGCAAGAGCGTGCATTAAACAAACAGCCGTGAGACGCTTTCCCCGGAGTGGATGGCGTAGATGGCGTCGGCGAAGAGCTTAGCGACGGAAACTGTCGCGACCTTCTCCATCCTCTGGCCGCTTGGCGTTGGGATGGTGTTGGTGACCACGAGTCGTTCGATGGGGGAGTCGGCGAGGCGTTCGTAGGCGTGGCCGCTCAGCACCGGGTGGACGGCGGCGGCCGCGATGCGCTGGGCGCCGTTTTCGAGCAGGAACTGGGCGGCGGCGATCATCGTGCCACCGCTGGTGATCTCGTCGTCGATGAGCAGGGCATTGCGACCGGCAACGTCGCCGATCAGGCCCACTGCCTTGGCGTTTTCCGAGTCGTCCGGGCGGCGCTTGTCGATGATCGCGATTGGGGCGCCCAGGCGATTGGCGTAATCCTCGAGGTCCTTCGCCTCCCCCACGTCGCTTGCCACCAGCACGCTGTCGCCGAGCTCGCTGGTGCTGCGCAGTTCGTTGCAGACGATGGGCGTTGCGTTCAGTTGGTCCACCGGGATGCGGAAGAACCCCGCCACCTGGGGCGAGTGCAGGTTCATGGTCAGCACGCGGTCGGCTCCAGCCGTTTCGAGCAGGTCAGCCATCAGCCGCGCCGTGATGGAGATGCGCGGGCGATCCTTCTTGTCGGAGCGCGCATAGGGGAAGTACGGCAGCACGGCGGTGATGCGTCGCGCCGATGCGTGCTTGAGCGCGTCGATAGCGATCAGGAGTTCCATGATGTGGTCGGAAAGCGGCGGGCAGGAGGTCTGGATGACGAAGACATCCGACTCGCGCACGTTCTCCTGACACTGGAACAGGATGTTCTCGTTACCGAAGCGGATGATCTCCGTAGCCGCAGGCTTGACGCCCAGATGGGCGCAGATTTCCCCGGCCAGCGCAGGGTGCGAGGAAAGGGCGATCACACTAATATCGTTGGCCATGGCGTGCGAGGTGGTTCCCGTTCGGCGATTTCGGCAATTTTGGTGGCGATGCCTGGCCGTTCGCAACCAGCACGTGTGTGTCCCCGTAGGGGCGGGGCTTGTCCCCGCCTGTGTCCGGCCACCAGACGGCGTTGGTTGGTTCTAACGGTGGGCGAGTCGGCGACAGTCAGGCGCACGGTCCACGGCACCGAAGTCATCGGCGTCGATGTGGACGAATGCACGCGCTGCGGTCATTACCGTGGGCCTCTGGACATCATCGCCTTGCGCTTTCGCTGCTGCGACCGCTGGTATCCCTGCATCGACTGCCATCGGGAACTCGCCGGACACCCCGCAGAGGTGTGGTCGCTTGCCGAGCGTGGCGAACACGCCGTGCTGTGCGGTGCCTGCGGCCACCGGTTGACCGTGCGGGAGTACCTAAACTGCGATTCGGTCTGCCCGTCCTGCGCGGCCTCGTTCAATCCAGGCTGCGCGCTGCACTACCACCTCTATTTCGAGATGGACTAGCGCCGTGGCCCAACAGATGAGCGCGTCGGGCCGTCTTGCGGTGGACATCGGTGGCACCTTCACCGATGTAGTGCTGGACCTCCGGGGCACGCGCACCACCACCAAGGTCCTCACCACCTCTGACGCGCCGGCGGACGGCGTGCTGATGGGGCTAGAACGAGTGCTCGCTCTCGCCGGCGCCACTCCGGCAGACGTGGCGGTGGTGCTGCATGGCACGACCTTGGCCACCAATGCGCTCATCGAACGCCGCGGCGCCAAGACCGCCCTCGTGACCACCGAAGGCCATCGGGACGTGTTGGAGATGGCTTTTGAGAACCGCTTCGAGCAATACGACATCAACATCGGGCGACCGGCGCCGCTGGTGCCGCGCCACCTGCGCCTGACGGTGCCGGAACGCATGAACGCGGCTGGCGAAACCCTGGTGCCTCTCGATGTCGATGCAGTGCGGGATGTGGCGCGGGTGCTGGCGCGAGAAGAGGTGGAAAGCGTCGCGGTGGGGTTCCTGCACGGGTACGCCAATCCGGAGCATGAACTGCGCACGCGAGACGAACTCACGCGTACATTGCCCGGGCTGTCCATCACTTTGGCTTCCGGCGTATGCCCGGAAATCCGCGAGTTCGAACGCTTCTCGACGGCCTGCGCCAATGCCTATGTACGCCCGTTGATGTCGCGCTACCTCAAGGACTTGGAGGATCGTCTCGCGGCCTTGGGCGTGAACTGCCCGTTTCTGATGATGACCTCCGGGGGCGGCCTCACGTCGGTGGCATCCGCGCGCGAATACCCCATTCGCCTGGTGGAGTCCGGCCCCGCCGGAGGCGCCATTCTCGCCGCGCACATGGCGAGGGAACTCGGCGTCCATCGCGCGGTGTCCTTCGACATGGGCGGAACCACCGCGAAGATTTGCCTGATCGACGACGGCGAGCCGCTGCTCTCGCGCTCGTTCGAGGTGGATCGCAGCTATCGCTTCAAGCGGGGCAGCGGCTTGCCGGTGCGCATTCCGGTGATCGAGATGGTGGAGATCGGCGCCGGCGGGGGCTCCATTGCCTCGGTGGACGGGCTCGGGCGCATTCAGGTAGGGCCGGAGAGCGCGGGTTCCATGCCGGGGCCCGCGAGCTATGGCCGGGGAGGCGAGCACCCCACGGTGACCGATGCCGATCTCCTTCTCGGTCGCCTCGATGCCGAGGGGTTCGCGGGTGGTCGCCTGCCGCTCGACGAGGGTGCGGCCCGCAAGGCCTTGGCGGACGACGTCGGCCGCCGTATCCCGGAGCTCGCCGATCCGCGCCAAAGTGCCCACGCCGTATCGGAAGTGGTGGACGAAAACATGGCGGCGGCGGCCCGCGCCCACGCCAGCGAATGGGGCAAGGACCTTACGGGGCGCACGCTCATCGTCATGGGCGGTGCAGCGCCACTCCATGCCGCCCGCCTGATGCAGAAGCTCGACATCGACGCGGTGCTCGTGCCCCGTGACGCTGGCGTGGGTTCGGCGGTGGGGTTCCTCGTCGCGCCCATCTCCTACGAAGTCGTTCGCAGTCGCTACATGCGTCTGTCGGAGTTCCGGTCCGGCCTCGTCGACGAGGTGATGGCAGACATGCGGGCGGAGGCGCTCGGCGTTGTCGGCGAGGTAGCCACTGGCGAGTTGCGGGAGCGACGCCGGGCGTACATGCGCTATGTGGGCCAGGGGTACGAGATTGCGGTGGCGTTGGCGGCGAACGTGGATGGAGAGTCGATGCGCGAGGCGTTCGAGGCCGGCTATCGGGAACTGTACGGACGCATCATTCCGGGACTGGATGCGGAGGTGCTGAGTTGGACCCTGACGCTGGAAACGCCGCCACACGATGCGGCGTTGGCGGCTCCAGAACTGGGGCGCGTGCAGAAGGCGCTTTCGGCTGCGCCGCTGTTCGACGGCGCGCGTGCCGTGCCGGCGGTGCGGCGCGAGCGTGACTCCCTCGCCGTGGGGGCATCGCTCTCCGGGCCCGCGGCGATCGTCGAGGAACAGACGACGGTGGTGGTGCCGGAGGGATTCGTCGTGTCCGTGACGGAGCACGGTCATCTGCTGATGCGCCGCCAAGCCGCCGCGGGTGCCGCGGGCGCCGCGACGGAGGATCGCTCCGGTGCCGCATCTCGCCTTCGCTCGCCACCGGCTCGCCTCCAACCTAGAGCAGAAACGGCTCGTCCATGAACCCCATTCGCGACCAACTGGTGTGGAACCGCCTCCTTGCCATCGTCGAGGAGCAGGCGCAGACGCTCATGCGTACCGCCTTTTCGACCGTGGTGCGGGAGGCGGGGGATCTATCGGCCGGCGTGTTCAACACCCGAGGGGCGATGCTGGCGCAGGCCGTTACCGGCACGCCGGGGCACGTCAACGCGATGGCTCGGAGCGTCGGCAAATTCCTGGCGCGTCATCCAGTGGAAACGCTGCAACCGGGCGATGTACTGGTGACCAACAACCCGTGGGATGGCACCGGCCACCTCAACGACTTCACGGTCGTGACGCCGATCTTTTCGCCGCAGGAGGGAGTTCGGCCCGTGGCGCTCTTTGCCGCCACCAGCCACATCGCCGACGTTGGCGGTCTCGGGTTCGGCCCGGACGGTCGCGAGATCTACGAAGAGGGACTGCACGTTCCCATCATGCCGCTGTTCGAGCGCGGCGAGATCAACGCGACGCTGATGCGGCTGATTGCCGCCAACGTGCGCGATCCGATGGTGGCAGAGGGCGATCTGTACTCCCTCGCCGCCTGCAACCGCACCGGGGGCGAACAGCTCTTGAAGGCGATGGCCGAGTTCGAGCTTGGGGAAATCGATAGCGTGGGGCAGCGAATCATCGAAACCTCACGCCAAGCCATGGCCGCGCAAATCTCTGACGTGCCGGATGGCCGCTTTCGGCACGCCATGACGGTGGACGGCTACGACTCGCCGATCACGGTCGTCTGCTGCCTCACGGTGGACGGCGATGCCATCGACATCGACTTCGACGGCACCTCTCAGATTTCGCCCCACGGCATCAACGTGCCGCTCAACTACACCGAAGCCTATGCCTCCTTCGGCGTGCGCTGTGTGGTGGGCAACGACATTCCCAACAATGCCGGTTCGCTTGCAGCTATCACGGTGCGTGCGCCCGCTGGCTGCATCCTGAACGCGGAGTTTCCGGCGGCGGTCTCGGCCCGGCACGCCTTGGGTCAGATGCTCCCGGACGTGATCCTGGGCTGCCTGGAGCAAGCGTTGCCCGGCAGCGCCCCGGCCGAAGGCGCATCGTGCATCTGGAATCCGGTGCTGCGCTCGGCTTCCGGGGCGCAAGGCAACTTCTCTAGCCGAGCCTTCGTCATCAATCCGATCTTCAACGGCGGCACCGGCGCCCGACCGGCCCAGGACGGCCTTTCCACGACCGCCTTCCCGTCCGGCGTGCGCACCACGCCGACGGAGGTGAACGAGGTTTCCGCCCCCCTCATCATCCGCCGCCGGGAGTATCTGCCAGACACCGGCGGCAGCGGCGAGTATCGCGGCGGACTTGGCCAGGTCGTCGAGATCGAACACGCCGAAGGCGCCCCGTTCGTCATCTCCAAAATGTTCGATCGCATCGAGCACGCGGCCCAAGGCCGTCGCGGCGGTGAAGCCGGCAAACCGGGCCGCGTGTTCCTTCGGCTAGCCGATGGCACGGAACACTCCTTGCGCGGCAAGGGCCGCGACACGGTTCCAGCCGGCGCAATCCTCGTCATGGAAACTCCCGGCGGCGGCGGCATCGGCGATGCGCACGATCGAGACCCTGCATCGGTGCGCGCGGACATGGACGCTGGCCTGACCACCCCCTCCGAGTAGCCTCCGGCCGGCGGCCTCAGAGTGCCTCGTCGCAAGGACGGAGGCGTGCGTTCGGCGTATATTTTGCACTGGTGGCGTCCGTGGGTTTTTGGCGGAGGTCTTTTCGATGGCGAGACCGGATTTTTCGCTTGATGATCGCTACACGCTGGAGTCCGGAGTGGCGCTCTTGTCCGGCATCCATGCCTTGGCGCGGTTGCCGTTTGATCAGCGCCGGTTGGTGCGCGTGACGGCCTTAACACCGAGGGCTATGTCTCCGGCTACCGCGGTTCGCCCATCGGCGGCTTGGATCGGGAGCTTTGGAATCGCACCGAGGAGCTGGCGCAAAGCGGCATCGTCTTTCAGCCAGGCGTGAACGAGGACCTGGCCGCCACGGCCATCTGGGGCACGCAGCAGGTGGGTCTGTTTCCGGGCGCCCGCGTCGATGGCGTGTTTGCACTCTGGTACGGCAAGGCCCCTGGTCTTGACCGCTCCAGCGACGCCATTCGCCATGCCAATGCCGCCGGGAGCAGCCCTAACGGCGGCGTCTTGCTTGCCGTAGGCGATGATCCGGGCTGCAAGTCCTCCACCTTGCCGAGCGGCAGCGAGTTCTCGCTGCGGGACCTCGGCGTGCCGACGCTCGCGCCTTCGTCGGTGCAGGAGGTGTTGGACTTCGGTCTCGCCGGTTGGGCCCTGTCGCGCTACAGCGGCTGTTGGGCGGGGCTTGTCACCACCTCCGACACGATGGACAGCAGCGCCACGGCACTGTTGCCGGTAGAGCGGCGGTTTACGCTGCCGGACCTCCCCCAGGACGGCAACATCCGCCTCGTGGACGATCCGCTCTCGCAAGAGCGGCGGCTGTTCGAGCACAAGCTGCAACTGGCGATGGCCTTCGCGGCGGCGAATGGCCTCAATCGCGTCCACAGCAATCCATCCCGGCCCCGGCTTACGTTGATCTCCGCTGGCAAGGTGCTCGCGGACACCCGCCAAGCGCTCGCCGAACTCGGCTATCCGACCATGCAGTCGCTGGCCGAAGCCGGCATTCGGCTCGTGCAGCTCGGCCTTATCTGGCCGCTCGAGGAGGAGTTCGTGCGCGCGGTGTGCCGCGACTCCGGGCGGGTGCTGGTAGTGGAGGAGAAGCGCGGCCTTATCGAAGAGCAGCTCAAGGCGCATCTTTTCCACGGCCCCCGCGTGGAGGTGTTCGGCAAGCGGGACCCGGCGGGGGAGCTCTTGATTCCCGCGGTCGGCGAAGTGACGCTGCCCATCATCGCCAAGGCCATCGCGAGGGTGCTAGGCGAGGTGCCGAACCGCTCTTTCCTCGACGCCATCGAGGTGGACGAGTGCGCGCTCGCCGAGGTCGCCACCACCTCCAAGGAAGCGCGCGTGCCGCTTTTCTGCGCCGGCTGCCCACACAACACGTCGACCAAGGTGCCGGAAGGCAGCCGCGCCGCCGCCGGCATCGGCTGCCACTACATGGCGCAGTGGATGGATCGCAACACCTGGACCTTTACCCACATGGGCGGGGAGGGGGCGAACTGGATCGGTCAGGCGCCCTTCACGAACGAAGGCCACATCTTCGTCAACATGGGCGACGGAACCTTCAACCATTCCGGGCTCTTGGCCATTCGTGCCGCGGTGGCTGCCGGCGTCAACGTCACCTACAAGATTCTCTTCAACGACGCCGTGGCCATGACCGGCGGGCAGCCCATGGACGGCGACCTGACGGTAGCGGACGTGGTGCGGCAGGTGTTGGCGGAAGGGGTCCGGGCCGTGCGGGTCGTAACCGACGACCCGGAACGCCATGCGGGCGCCGACTACGAAGCGCTGCCGCGCAAGCGTCTCGATGTGGTGCAGCAGGAGCTGCGGGACATCCCGGGCTGCACGGCCTTGGTGTACGAGCAGACGTGCGCCACCGAGCTGCGTCGCCGCCGCAAACGGGGGCTGGCCGAGGAACCGGACCTGCGCGTCGTCATCAACGATGCGGTGTGCGAAGGCTGTGGCGACTGCGCGGTGCAGTCGAACTGCGTAGCGGTGGAGCCGCTTGAGACCGCGTTCGGAACCAAACGGCGGATCAATCAAAGCGCCTGTAACAAGGACGTGTCTTGCCTGGACGGGTTCTGCCCCTCGTTCGTGACCTTGCGCGGCGCGCGCCCAAGGCGGCGCGAGGTGGCCTTGCCGGAGGCGCACTCGGCTCTGCCGCTGCCGCAAGCTGGACGCACGGCTGCCAACATCCTGCTCACGGGCGTTGGCGGCTCCGGCATCGTCACGCTGTCACAGCTTCTCGCCGCCGCGGCACACATAGACGGCCGACATGCCACCACGCTCGACATGACCGGTCTCGCGCAGAAGGGCGGCGCCGTACTCGGCCATGTGCGCATCTCCGATTTCGAGCATCCCCATCCGGCGGGACGCATCCCGCCGCGGGGTGCCGACGCCGTGCTGGCAGCGGACCTCGTGACCGCCGCAGGACGCGACGTTCTGGCGCTGTTCAACAGTGAGCGCACGGTCGTCGTGGCGAACACGCATGTTGCGCCGACGGCGGAGTTCCTGCTGCACCGGCGAACGGATGCGGCCTCAGGGGACCTGCTGCGGCGGCTTGGCCGCCGCTGTTCAAACGTGCGCACCGTGGATGCGGACCGGCACACATCGGCACTGCTCGGCGACACCGGCAGCGTGAACGTCTTTCTCCTTGGCCATGCTTTCCAGAGCGGCGTGATTCCGCTCTCGCTTACGTCTCTCAGGCGGGCGATTGAACTCAATGGCGTAGCGGTGGAGCGGAATCTCGCGGCGTTCCACTACGGTCGCATGGCGGCGCACGACCCGGACTCGCTGCCAGCCACCGGTGCCAAGGGCGAGACCATGCAGCGCGACCCGGATCGGGCGCGCTATCTGACGGCGTATCAGAACGCAGCCCTTGCAGACCGGTTCGAGCGGCTGGTGCAGGAAGTGCGAAATGCCGAGGCGTCGGTCGCCAGAGCGGGAATGCACGCCTCGCGGCGCGATGAAGCGGTGGACGACCCTGGGGAGCGTTTGCCGCTCACGGAGGCCGTTGCCGAAGCCTATTTCACCCTCCTCACGCCCAAGGACGAGTACGAAGTCGCGCGCCTCTACACGGACGGCAGTTTCGCCGACAAGTTGGCGCAGCAGTTCGAGCCGGGCTTTCGGCTGCGCTACCACATGGCGCCGCCAATCCTGAGCCGCCCGGGCTCACGCCGAAAGCTGGCTCTGGGCCCTTGGATGACACCGTTGCTCCGCCTTTTGGCCCGCATGCGCCCGCTGCGCGGCAGCCTCTTGGATCCCTTCCGCTTTACCGGCGACCGCAAGCTCGAACGCAAGCTACTGCGCCTCTACGAGGGCGACATTGCCTTCGTGCTCGCGCACCTGGACGCGCGCCGCCTGCCTGCCGCCATCGCATTGGCGCGCTGGCCGACGGATGTGCGCGGCTACGGCTTCATCAAGGAGGAGGCAGCCCAAGCGGCACTGGAAGGGAGGAAAAACCTGCGCCTGGCGGTGCAAGCGTTGCCCATCGATCGCGCCGCATAACGCACGAGTTCCCTAAACGAAGCTGCTGACCTGCCCTCGTCGTCACCGGGTGGATGGTGCCCGGAGCCGGACTCGAACCGGCACGGGGCGTGCCCCGGGGGATTTTCGTACCCGCCACGACTTTTCGTCGCCGCCGCGTTCGGCATTTGCCGGCCGCAGGCGTTTGGGGTCTGGACTTTCTCTTCACCATGCCGCACGGCGCGGGTTAGGTGGGGGCCGTCAAGTCTCTACACCTTCCACCCCAGGCTCTGTTGCGGGAGCCCTGGGCGGCTTGGCTCGGGATTGCCACCGGCGCGGGATGGTTCCCGCCTGCTGAGGTTCCCCCGAGTTTGACCCCGTTCATCCCGCACGTTTCCGAGCGGGCGCTCAATCTCTCAAGTCCCCTGTGTCTACCTGTTTCACCATCCGGGCTGTGTTGGATGAACCATGCGGTCCGACTGCCAGACGCGCAAACCGCATCGTAGCAGGGCTGACCCCAGGCGGCACGCTAGGTGGTGCTCAAGTAGGGGAGACGCATGCGTTGTCAGTGGCGGCAACGTGCGGAATGGCGGGGAATTGCTCTATGATTCGGCGGCAACAACAAGCTGATGGCGAGACCAGCCCTGTCGATGAACTCCGATCGTCCGGTCAATCTTCCGCTGCCG
>VXSY01000166.1 GCA_009837725.1 Gammaproteobacteria bacterium
CGCAAAGGACGCGCCTTGCGGCGCGTGGGAGGGCAAGATGCCCTCCCCCCAAAGACCCTCCCCGCAGCCTTCAAGACGGGACCCGTGTTTGCGTCTTGCGGTTCACTGCTTTAGAAGCGCACCCAACACCCACCGCCCAGGACCACCGCCATGCTCCCCATCACCGCTCTCTATGCAGCCCTGCTTCTGGCCGTCTTTGTCGCCTTGAGCGCCCTTGTGGGGCGGCAACGGGGGCGCGCCAACGTCTCCATCTTGCACGGTGACGACATGGACTTGGCTGTAGCCATTCGCCGCCACGGCAACTTCGTCGAATACGTGCCATTGGCGCTCGTGCTGATGGCCTTGATCGAGGCGAATGGCGGCAGTGCCCTGTTCCTGCATGTCGTTGGCGTCCTGCTCCTCGTCTGTCGCATCGCCCATCCCTTCGGCCTGCAGCACGACAAGGGGGTGACGCCGCTGCGGGCTGTCGGCGCTGGCGGCACGTTGCTGCTTTTGCTTGCCTTGGGCGCGATGGCGCTTTGGCAATCGCTGACGGTGCTCGCTGGCGGTTGAAGCGAGCGGGCTGCGGCTGCACACTGTCTGTCCGTTAACTGCGGTGCCGTCGGCGGTGCCGCTCCGGTCGAAACGAGGGGAGACGCCATGAAGGCAGCCGTGTTCCGCGAGGTCAACCAGCCCATGGATGTCGAGGAGATCGACATCGACAAGCCCGGTCCGCGCGAAGTGCTCGTGCGAACCGTCGCCGCCGGGGTGTGCCACTCCGACATGCACTTCTTCAACGGCACCTATCCGGGGCAGTTGCCGGTGGTGCTCGGCCACGAGTCGGCTGGCATCGTCGAGCAGGTGGGCGAGCAGGTGAACTACGTCAAGCCCGGCGATCACGTCATCACCTGTCTTTCCGTGTTTTGTGGCCATTGCGAGGACTGCCTCACCGGCCACATGTCGCTCTGCCAGGAGCCGGAAGTGCGGCGAGGACCCGAGGACGAGCCGCGTCTGTCGAAGGCTGGCGGCCGCTTAGGCCAGTTCGCCAACCTCGGCTCCTTCGCCGAGAAGATGCTGGTGCATGAGCACTCCGTGGTGAAGATTCGCGAGGACATGCCGCTCGACCGCGCTGCCCTTATCGGCTGCGGCGTGACCACGGGGGTCGGCGCGGTGATCCACACCGCAGCGGTGGAACCAGGCGCCACGGTGGCGGTCATCGGTTGCGGCGGCGTGGGCCTGTCGTGCATCAACGGCGCCGCCATCGCCGGGGCATCGCGAGTCATCGCCGTGGACATGGTGCCCTCGAAGCTGGAACTCGCCCGCAAGTTCGGCGCCACCGACGTGGTGGACGCCGGTGCCGGCGATCCGGTGCAGCAGGTGCGGGATCTCACCGGCGGCGGCGTTCACTACTCCTTCGAGGCCATCGGCCTCAAGGTCACCTCCGAGCAAGCCTTCCGCATGGTCCGGCGCGGCGGCACCGCCACGATCATCGGCATGATCCCACCGGGCCAGATGGTGGAGCTGCACGGCCCGGATTTCCTGCAGGAGAAGACGATCCAAGGCTCGATGATGGGCTCGAACCGCTTCCGGGTGGACATGCCGCGGTTCGTCGATTTCTACCTGCAAGGCAAGCTGCACCTCGACGACATGATCTCGAGCCGCATCGCCCTCGGCGAAGTCACCGATGCGCTCTTGGCACTCGACAAGGGAGAGGTGGCACGAAGCGTGATCATGTTCGACCAATAGCCGGCGAGCGATTCGACCTTAAGCAACGGTTCCGGTTGGCCAAGGGCGGGAGGGTTCATGCGTTGGCTTTCGTTTGAGCGGAACGGGGAGGCGTCCTTCGGGCGCGTGGTGGATGGTGGCGTGGTGGATGCAGGGAACCGCACGGGCTTCCCCACGCTGAAGGCGGCCATCGCCCGTGGCCTCGAAGAGGTGGCTGCCGAGGCGGGAGACACGGCGGATTGCGCCCTCGACGAGATCACCTACCTGCCCACCATCACGGACCCCGACAAGATCCTCTGCGTCGGCCTCAACTACCGCGACCACCAAGAGGAAACCGGTCGCGGCGGCGAGGACAATCCCACCATCTTCGTCCGCTTCGCCGCCGCCCAGGTCGGGCACCTCGGCAAGATGCTGCGGCCAAGCGAGTCGGACAGCCTTGATTTTGAAGGGGAAATCGCCCTCGTGGTCGGCAGGCCCGGCCGTCGCATCGCGCCCGCCAACTGGCTCGATCACATCGCCGGCTTCAGTTGCTACAACGACGGCAGCGTGCGCGAATACCAGCGCCACACGAGCCAGTTCACGCCGGGCAAGAACTTCGCCGCCACCGGCGGCTTCGGCCCGTGGATGGTGACGCCCGACGAGATCGACGACTACGACGACATCGAGATCACCACCCGCCTCAACGGCGAGGTGATGCAGAACGCGCGCTCGGCCCAGCTCGTGTTTGGCTTCCCCGAGCTCGTCGCCTATTGCTCCACTTTCACGGAGCTCGTGCCCGGCGATGTCATCGTCACCGGCACCCCAGGCGGCGTGGGCGCGGCACGCAATCCTCCCGTCTTCATGGATGAAGGCGACACCATCGAAGTGGACATCCGCCGCATCGGCACGTTGCGCCATGAGGTGGTCCGAGACTGACTGGCGCAAGAGGCCAACGCCGCCATTTGCTCACAACTTGCACGCGTCCTGCTAGCGCTGGCGACGCTCCGCACGCTCGCGCGCCTGTACACTGGCCGCCATGCGCAACACCCTCGCAGAGCATGGCCGACTACTTTCGCATTGACGGCGGCCACGCGCTGCACGGCACCATCGCCCCGATGGGCAACAAGAACGCCGCGCTGCCTCTGTTGGCCGCGGCGCTGCTCACCGACGAGCCCCTCGTCGTGCGCAACGTTCCGGACATCGGCGACGTCCGCACCAAGCTCGCGCTGCTCGAGAGCATGGGCGTGTCCACCTCTCTCGAAGACAATGTCTGTCGCCTCGACGCACGTGGCGTGCGGGACGGCAATCCGGATCTCGCGCTGTGGAGCCGCATCCGCACTGGCGTGTTGCTGTCGGGACCCTTGCTCGCCCGCTTTGGCCTCGCCGTGATCGGTCGCCCGGGAGGTGACCGCATCGGCCGACGGCGCCTCGACACCCACCTGTTGGCCTTGCGTGGCCTCGGCGCCCGCATCGAGGAAGAAGCCGGCCTGCACGTACTGCGAACGGAGCGACTACGGGGCACGGAACTCTTCCTCGACGAGATGAGCGTCACCGGCACCGAACAGGCCATCCTCGCCGCCGTGCTCGCAGACGGCACCACCACCATCGCCAACGCCGCGATGGAGCCACACGTGCAAGACCTCTGTCATTGCCTAAACGCGATGGGAGCGCGCATCTCGGGCATTGGCACCCACGATCTCACCATTGAGGGCGTCATTCGCCTAGGCGGCACCGACTTCACCATCGGCCCCGACTACACGGAAGTCGGCTCCCTCATCGGCCTCGCCGCCGCTACCGGCTCCCGCATCCGCATCGAGAACGCACGTCCCCACGAACACCGCATGACCGCCATCATGTTCGGCCGCCTGGGGGTGCGCTGGGACGTGGACGGCGACGCCATCGTCGTGCAGTCTGAGCAGGAACTCACCGTCGTGCCCGACTTCGGCGGCGCCGTGCCCACCATCGGCGACATGCCCTGGCCCGGCTTCCCCCCAGACCTCATGAGCATCGCCGTGGTGCTGGCAACGCAAAGCGAAGGCACCGTCCTCATCCATGAGAAGATGTTCGAGGGTCGCATGGTCTTCACCGACCGCCTGATCGCCATGGGCGCCCGCATCATCCCCTGCGACCCCTTCCGCGCCGTGGTAATCGGCCGCTCGGAGCTTCGCGGCGAAAACCTCGTCTCCCCCGACATCCGCGCCGGCATGGCCCTGGTCATCGCCGCACTAGCCGCCAAGGGCGAAAGCACCATCCACAACGTCGGCCAAATCGACCGCGGCTACGAACGGCTAGAACAGCGCCTGAAGAGCCTCGGCGCACGGATCGAGAGGTTGCCTGAGTGAGGTCTGCCATGCCAAAGGAACTAGCCATGTATCGCTGGGACTGATGCCTCGCCGTGCCTTGGAGCAATGCAATGCCGATGCTGAATCCGCCACATCCCGGAGAGCATGTGCGCGCTTGCCTCGATGAAATGGGATGGAGCGTCGCCGAGGCTGGCAGACAACTTGGAGTGGCGCGCAACACGCTCTCTAGGCTTCTGCACGGCAGGCATGGGATTTCCGCCGACATGGCGCTTGCCATGGAGCGTGTCGGCTGGAGCAATGCCGAGCAATGGATGCGCGTGCAGGCTGCCTACGACTTGGCGCAAGCCAAGCTCAGGGCTGCCGCAGTTTCGTGACGGCTGGTTCAGCGCGACCTACGCGTCGAGGGCTCTCGACTCGACCCGGAAGAAGAAGAAATCAGGCGTGATGGCCGCTGCGTACTTGGCGGTGGCCACGGTGCGGATGGCGGCGTTGCGGGCCGGCTCCTGGACGCGGGAGAGGACTACAGGGTAGCGGCGGCCTTCGATGCGCAGCCATGCGTCGGCGACGGTCTCGACTTTGCGGTGCCAGTAGGCTGCTGGAGTGGAGGAGACGTATGCGGCGCCGTCGTCGAAGACGATGCCGATGGTGCGGGACTGGTTTTCGGCCACGAGCTGCAACTCGATTAGTTCGACGTCTGTGACGAAACTCCAGTCGTCGACCGCAGCCGTGACGACCTCGCCCGAGCGGAGGGCACCGCCGGGCAATGGACCGAGGGGGCCGTCGAAGAACTTGGTGACGATGAGGCCGAGCACGGCAACGACCAGCACGCCAACGAGCGAGTGGGCAACAATCTTGAGGAGTTTCACCTCAGCCGTCCCAGACCCTCTCGTGCGCTTCGACTGACGGACCGGCCAGGAGCCGCCGCTGGCGGTCGGTGGCATCGGGGTAGTCGTCCAAGTTGTAGAACCGCTTCGCCCAAGTCGAATGCGGCGGGCTGTATTTGTAGAGCAGCGTGCGGCGTTCGTGTTTGGCTTTCCATTCGGCGGTGCCGTGGATTAGGGCTTCGGTGAAGATCAGCACGTCGCCAGCCTGCATCGGCGGCTGCACCACCCAGTCGGCGTCGCGCTCGAAGCGGGCCACGTCTGCCGGCATGTGCTTGAGGAAGTTGCTCTTGTGGCTGCCGGGCACGCAGGTGAAGCCGCCGGCGCCGGCGGGCGCGTCGGTGAGGTTCCATGTCGCCACCGTGAGGCCGTTGCGCATCACGCCGTCGTGGTAGCGATACCAGTGGTCGGTTTCGTAGCGGAAGGGGCCGCCGTGGAGTTGGTTGCGGGTGGCGTGCTGGCGCATGAAGATGCAGTAGTCGTGGTCGAGGCGGAGCTTCGAACCGACGAGTTCGGCGAGATAGGGCAGCACCTTGGGGTGATCCATCAGGTCGAGGAAGGGCTTGCCCCACTGCGACACTTCGCCGGTGCGGCGGAAGGGACCATCCTCCGGCTGCCGCGGCCAAACCGCATCGGCGAACCGGATCAGCCGTTCGCAGTCATCCCGCGAGAGCACGCCCCGCAGCACCAGAAAGCCGCGCAGGTCGAAGAGGAACTTCTCTTCCTCCGTCATCACCGAGCCCGTTCCCGCACTCCGGAGCAACTCCGCGTCCGTTTGCGCCCTGCGGGGGGAGACCCGTGCGGTCGCTACCGGGTCGTCGCCCACAGCGGCGTCTCGTGCCCCGTCCATCAGCCCCACGCCGACTTGCAGATGGCGATGGAGTAGCCGTTGGGGTCGCGTACCGTGAACTGGCGCATGTTCGCCTCCGGGTTGTCGTAGATGTCTTCCACCACCTCGATGCCCCGTTCCTTGGCCTTGGCATAGGTCGCATCGGGGTCGTCCACATGCAGGAACACCACCACGCCGTGGCCAAGCGGCGCCTCGGTGGCGACGCCGTGGTCGTGGAAGCTCGGGTCCAGCTTGTGCAGTTGCAGCAGCAACCGATCGCCATCCATCAACATCTCGAATTCGTCGCCGCCGTGGCCGGAGGCGACGCCGAGGAAATCCTGATACCAGCGCGAGGTGGCTTCCACGTCGCGGGCAAAGAGCATGGTTTCCGATCGCATGGGCGCTTGCCCTCCAAGTTTGTGGCGCTAGAAGCCCTTCCAGTTTGGGGAACGCTTCTCGGCGAACGCGCGGGGGCCTTCGATGGCGTCCGCTGAGGTGCGCCGCCGACGTTCCCACTCGTAGTCGGTGTAGTACGACTGTGGCAGGGGCATGTCGAGGCCGCGCATGGTGGCCTCCTTGGTGGCACGCACGGCGAGCGGAGCGCAGCGCATGATGTCGGCGATCCATTCGTCCACCGCGGCGTCGAGTTCGTCGAGGGGCACCACTTGATTGACGAGGCCCAGCTCCAAGGCGCGGTGGGCGGTCATGTGGCGACCGGTGAGGAGATAGCCCATCGCCGTCTTGAGCGGCAACTGCCGCGGCAGGCGATGCACGCCCACACCGCCGGCGATGAGGCCCCGGCGCGGTTCCGGCAGCCCGAGCTCTGCATGATCGGCGGCGACGATGATGTCGCAAGCGAGCGCCAGTTCCATGCCGCCCCCCAGGGCGAAGCCGTTGACGCGGGCGATGACGGGCTTGGGGAAATGCCAGCGCTCGGTCAGCGGGCGGGTTTCCGTTTGCTTGCGCGCCCATTCCGCGCGTTGCTCCGAGGTGGCATCGCGCTCGCGCGCCCGGTGCTTGAGGTCTGCCCCTGCGCTGAAGGCACGATTGCCGGCGCCGGTAACTACCGCCAGCCAAACATCGTCGTTGCGTTCCACCTCATCGAAGCGCTGCGAGAGCTCCCAGCGCAGGTCCGGATTGAAGGAGTTCATCGCCTCCGGCCGATTCATCCGGATGCGAGCGACGTGACCGTCCACCTCGAAGTCGGTTACCTGAAAGGCGTCCGAAGCCATCGACACTCCTTGATCCGCGACGTTCCGTAAAGAAGCCGCAGAGCCTACGGGAGCGAAGAGCGACTTGGCAACGGTCGGCGGCGCAGGTGGTGTCACTGTGACTTGCACAGCGCCTGGCGCGCCGTATTCCGGAGGGAGGGCGTCCCGCCCTCCACGCGCCCGCCAGGGTGCATTCTGCCGGTGCCGCGCGTGTTCTGCGCGCCTTGCGGCGCGATGGAGGGCGGGACGCCCTCCCTCCAGAGACGGCGGCGCCAGGCGCCCCCCTAGCCCCAGTTGGGCATCACCTTGCGGGAGAAGAGGTCCAGCGAGTCCTTGATTTGTTCGGGGGTGTGGATGCCGGCGGGGATGAGGAGAAACGCTTCGTCGATGGGCACCGCCTTGGCGACGCGTTCGATGCGGCGGTTGAGGGTATCCGGCGAGCCGACCAGGAGTTCCGGCAGACCTTGGCCGAAGGGTTCCGCCCAACTGCGCCAGAACCAGCGCATGTCTTCGAGCAGCGCCTCTGCCTTGGCGTCGGTTTCGGCGCAGATCATCAGCCCGCCCCAGCAGGCTTCACGGCCTGGTGGCACGTCGTGGCCGTGCGCCTCGGCTTCTTTGCGCCACTCGCGCCAGAGCACCTCCAAGAATTCGGTGTTGCCGGAAAGTACGATGGGGCGGCCCTTGTAGCGGGCCCAGAACTTGGCGGTGCGCAGGCTCGCCGAGAAGCCGCCGTAGAGGGGAATCTCCGCTTGCAGCGGGCGCGGCGCGATGCCGATTTCGCGAATACGCATGTCTGCATCGACGCCACGGCCGAAGTTCGCATAGACAGGATGTTCGTGCGGATTCACGAAGTCCTTCGGTGGGAAGTTCCAGAAGTGGCCTTCGTGCGAGAACGTCTCGCTCGCCAGAGCCTTGACCACCACCTCGACGAACTCGGCGAAGTACTCGCGGTTGAGGTCGTCGTCGGGGCTGTTCTTGTTCCACGGCCCCACCGCCCGTAGCTCCGGCCGCACCTTGTAGTTTTCCACCCAGCGCGATTGATAGCCGCGCACGAGACCGACGCCAAAGCGGCCACCCAGCATGTGATCCATCGTCGCGATCTTCTCGGCCGTGGCGAGGGGATTGTTGGCGGTGGAAACGAACCCGCAGGTGATGACCTTCATGCGCGTCGTGTGCTGGCCAAGCCACATGGCCATGAGGGCAGGATCGCCCGAGAGCTCGAAGCCCTCGATCTGCAGGTGGTGTTCCGGGTGGCCGAAGCCGAAGTAGCCCCTCTCCTCCGCAAAGCCGGCATAGTCGGCAAGTTCCGCCAGCATGCGCGGATAGAGCCCCGGCGCGTGCCCGGCCATGCCCGCTTCGAGCTCGGCGCGGCGGCCTACGGTGCAATAGACGAACAGTCCGAATTGGATGATGGGGCTCCGAAGGGGCAACGGCGGAGGATTGTACGCCCACGCCACACGGCACAAGGCGGCAAGTCCCGTGCCGAGTTCATCGGTGCGTTCAACACGACGGACACCGCCGCGTCCGCAGGGCCCCCTGGGGGCGAGGGCATCTTGCCCTCGCACGCGCCGACAGGCACACGGGTTTGGCAGGAAACGCGCTTGCGCGGACGCGCCTTGCGGCGCGTTACGAGGGCGAGACGCCCTCGCCCCCAAGGCCCTCGCTTCGAGTCAAACCCTCAAGCGACCAACGTGCCGGGGCCTCGCAGGGGCGGGCTCGTCCCGGGACAAGCCCGCCCCTACGGGGCACTATTGAGGCCTTAGCACGTGGTAACGGTTGATGGGTAGGGGGCCGAACGTGTGTTCCGATCCGTCGGGCCAACGGACGCGGACATGCTGGGGTTGGTCTTCTCCCCCGAGGCCGAAGACGATGCGAGGGTCGTTGGCGGAGGCGTAGCTGCCGTCGGTGTGCACGCGGCGGAGTTCGGGGAAGGGCACCCGCCATACCAGAGCACCAATGGCGTTGCGTTGGCCGCGAGAACCCCGCACCGCGATGCCAAGCCAGTTGCCGGCCCCGCCGTCGTTGCGATACAGGCGCGCCGGACCGTTGTTGTTCGCCACCACCACATCGATGTCGCCGTCGTTGTCGAGATCGCCGAAGGCCGCGCCTCGGCTCGTGTCTTCGTCGCTGATGCGCGATGCGCTTTGGAAGCGGCCAGCGCCGGTGTTCATCAGCAGCAGGTTGTGCAGGCTTGTGGGGGCCAAGGAGCCTGGCCGGAAGCCGGCAATCGGGCCGTTGGCGACGAAAAGGTCCAAGTCGCCGTCGCTGTCGAAGTCGAACGCTCCAGTGCCGAAACCGGTGAACGGCAAGCTGCCGGCGGCGACGCCCGCATGCACCGATTGGTCGAGGAACATCGGTTCGGGCAGGCCTTCGTTGACGTACAGCGTGTTGCTCTCGGCTACATCGTGGGTGAGGAACACGTCGCTGTCGCCATCCGCATCGACATCGGCGACCACCACGCCCATCCCCGCCTCGGCATCGCCGTCGGCATTCACCGCCACACCAGCGCCGAACGCAAAGTCCTCGAAGCTGCCGCCGCGATTCATCCACAGGGCATTGGCCGAGCCGTCGTTGGCGACGAAAAAGTCCGCGCGCCCGTCGCCGTCGAAGTCCGCCGCCGCGACGCCCATCGCCGCATGGGCGACGACGCCGGGCGTCGCGATGCCGGAAGCGATGGAGACATCTTCGAACGTGAGGCCGTCCAGATTCCGATACAGGCGGTCCGGAGCGGCGACGTAGTGTGACGGTGGGCAGTAGCGCGGTTGACCGTCGGCTTGGCAAGCGGGGCTCGCCATGTCGTAGGCGAGATAGTTGGCGATATAAAGGTCCAGCAACCCATCGCCATCGACGTCCGCAAAGCTCGCGGAGATGGACCATTCGTCGGCGACGATGCCCGCCGCATCGGTCACATCCAGGAACCGACCGCCGTCGTTGATGAGCAATCGGTTGCGGCCAAGCGCGGTTCGGAAGACGTCCGTGTCGCCGTCGTTGTCGATGTCGCCGGTGGCAACGCCCATGCCGTAGTCGCCGGGCGTGAGGCCCGCCGGTGCCGTCCAGTCTTCAAACCGCATCTCGCCTGGCTCGCCTACATTGCGATACAACCTGTCAGCCCTGGCCGTTGTTTCGACTCCCGCACCGGGCAGCGGCCCGCCCTGCACGAGATAGACGTCCATGCGACCGTCGCCGTCGAAGTCGAAGATGGCAACGCCGGCGCCGATGATCTCCGGCAGCCGCAACGCCCCGGTGCGTCCGCTTTCATGGCGGAAGTCGATGCCCGCGGCTTGCGCCACATCGACAAACCGGATGGCGTCCGAGTGCGTCGCATCGTCGCCGACAGAGCTAACGGCGACCGCAGCGGCCAACGCCAAACTCACCCAAGCACTGCTGGTGGAGCGCTTCCTCGGAGCGAGGGCGTCTCGCCCTCGATACGCGCCGACAGGCGCGCAGGAGTCACCCCCCCAACACGGCGACGACCGTTCTCGAAAGCCAAAGCGCGTTGCTATGCGGTGTCGGACGGACGCGCCTTGCGGCGCGTATCGAGGGCGAGACGCCCTCGCTCCAAGAAAGCCAACCGGCCAGCGAGCCAACTTGATCAAAAGTCCTTTCTGGGCGCCGCAGAGGGCGCTGTGCCCCGCGCGAGGTCGCGTTTCAGAGGTCGTCTAATGCGCTTAGCTGCTCCCGCAAAACGGCGAGTTCTTCAGCCGCCGCCGCGGCCCGGCCCCGCTCCTTCTGCACGACCTCCTCGGGCGCGCGCGCGACGAAGTTCGCATTGGCGAGTTTGCCTTCCGAACGGCGCAGGTCGCCTTCGAGACGCTCGATCTCCTTGCCAAGCCGCTTCCGCTCTGTGGCGGGGTCAATGAGGCCAGCCATCGGAACCAGCACCTTGAGCTCTCCCACCAACTGCACCGACGCCGGCGGCGCGGACTCGTCCGCGTCCAACCACGCAATCGAACGCAAGCGCACGAGGTGCGTGAGGAGTTCCCCGGTGTTGGCCAGCCGCTCGCGGTCGCTTGCCCCACCTCCCTGCAGCAAGAGCGGAATCTGCGCTCCCGGCTTGATGTTCATCTCGCCGCGGATGTTGCGCACTGCCAGGACCACCTCCTTCAACCAGCCGATGTCCGCCTCTGCTTGCGGGTCCGCGGCGAAGTCCTCCGGCAAGGGAAACGGCTGCGTCATGATCGTCGCACCGTCGTTGCCCATTTGCGGCGCGATGCGTCGCCAAAGCGTCTCGGTGATGAACGGGATCACCGGATGTGCCACGCGCAGCAACATCTCCAGCACTTCGAGCAGCGTGCGTCGGGCGGCATTCACGCGGGCTGCTTCCACGCCCTCGCCAAGCAGCACGGGCTTGGTCAGCTCGACATACCAATCGCAGTATTCGTGCCAAACGAACTCGTACACCGCGTGGGCGTAAAGGTCGAACCGATAGGTCGCCATGGCGCGATGGGCGCGCTCGATCAAGTCCACGGCCTTGGAAGCGATCCAGCGGTCTGCCAACCCCCGCGCCACCGGCGCATCGGCCGCCACGCTCTCCGTTCGCAAAAGCACAAACTTCGTCGCGTTCCACAGCTTGTTGCAGAAGTTGCGGTAGCCCTCGATGCGCTTGAGATCGAACGCCAAGTCGCGCCCCTGGGACGCCATCGCGCAATAGGTGAAGCGCAGGGCGTCGGCGCCGTAGGAGGGGATGCCGTCTGGAAAATCGCGCCGGGTCTTGGCGGTGATGTCCCGCGCCATCTTTGGCTGGGTGAGGTCTTCCGTGCGCTTGGCGACGAGTTCCTCAAGGCCGATGCCGTCCACCAGGTCGAGCGGATCCAGCCCATTGCCCTTGGTCTTGGACATCTTGATGCCCTCGGCATCGCGCACCATGCCGTGGAAATACACCTTGCGGAACGGAATCTCGCCGGTGAACTTGAGCGTCATCATGATCATCCGGGCGACCCAGAAGAAGATGATGTCGAAGCCGGTCACCAGCACGTCGGTGGGGTGGAAGCGTTCGAGCTCCGGCGTTTCCTCCGGCCAGCCGAGGGTGCCGAAGGTCCACAGCGCCGAGGAGAACCACGTCTCCAGCACGTCCTCGTCTTGCGTGAGCGGCACGTCGCTGCCGAGGCCAGCCTTGCGCCGCGCGTCGGCCTCGTCGCGCCCCACGAAGATGTTGCCTTCCGCATCGTGCCAAGCCGGGATGCGATGCCCCCACCACTGCTGCCGACTGATGCACCAGTCGCGTACGTCGCGCATCCAGGCGAAGTACATGTTCTCGTACTGCTTGGGCACGAACTCGATGTCGCCGTTCTGGACAGCCGCCACCGCCGGTTCCGCCAGCGGTGCGATGCGCACAAACCATTGATCGGTGAGCCACGGTTCGATGGCGGCGCCGGAGCGGTCGCCGCGCGGCACCGTGAGGGTGTGTTCCTCCACGCCGCCCAGCAGCCCGGCCGCGTCGAGGTCGGCCACGATGCGCTCGCGGGCGGCGTAGCGATCCATGCCACGGTACGCGGCTGGCGCGTTGTCGTTGAGGCTGGCGTCGCCGTGGAAGATGTTGATGAGCGGCAAGTCGTGCCGCGCGCCCACTTCGTTGTCGTCGAAGTCGTGCGCCGGCGTGATCTTTACGCAGCCGGTGCCAAACTCTGGGTCCACATGCTCGTCGGCGATGATGGGGATGCGGCGTCCCGTGAGCGGCAGTTCCACCGTCGCCCCAACTAGGCTGCGGTAGCGCTCGTCGGCTGGGTTCACCGCCACAGCGGTGTCGCCCAGCATGGTTTCCGGGCGCGTGGTCGCCACCACCAAATGTGTGCCACCGTCATCGGCAACCCGGCCGTCGGTGAGGGGATAGCAGAGGCGCCAGAGGTGGCCCGCTTCTTCGTGGTTCTCGACCTCAAGGTCGGAGATGGAGGTGCCGAGCTCCGGATCCCAGTTCACGAGGCGTTTGCCGCGATAGACCAGTCCCTCCTCGTGCAGCCGAACGAATACCTCCACCACGGCTCGCGAGAAACCCTCGTCCATGGTGAAGCGCTCGCGGGACCAGTCCACCGACGACCCCATGCGTCGCAGTTGCCGCGAGATGTCGTTGCCTGACGTGTGACGCCAGTCCCACACCTTGTCGATGAAGCGCTCGCGGCCTAGTTCCGCCCGGCTCACGCCCTGTTCCTGAAGCTGCCGCTCCACGAGCATTTGCGTCGCGATTCCGGCGTGGTCTGTGCCGGTCTGCCACAGTGTCTGCCGCCCGCTCATGCGCTGATAGCGGATCAGCGCGTCCATCAGCGTGTGCTGGAAGGCATGACCCATGTGCAGCCGCCCGGTGACATTCGGCGGCGGAATGACAATGGAGTAAGGCACTCCATTGCCCGAAGGCGCAAAAACGCCCGAAGCCTCCCACTCCGCGTAGAGCGACTCCTCAATCGCGTGCGGCTCGAAACTGCCTTGCATGAAGAAACACCAACAGGACCCCGGAACAACCGCCGGATACTACATGGAAGAACAAGGAGGCTGGTCGAAGGCCCTTCGAGCCGGCACCGACGACGCAATGCGTCGCCCTTGCAGGTTTGGCGAGCCAGCCTTTCCTTGCGGCGGGAATCTCAAGGGCCCTCGCCTTGGTGGGGCGGTGGAACGCCTCGCTGTCCTTCTCCGGGCTTTCGCACCCACATTCGGATTGCCCTTCATGCAAGCCAACCCTCTTGCTCGCCTGCCGCCACTTCCTCAGGCGTCATGCCAAGCCAATCTCCGAGCGCCTCCACGTTGTCTTCGCCAATCATCCGCGTGCGACGATATTCGTCGCATGGCGTGCCGGAGAAGCGCAAGGGCAAACGGTCCAAATGAATCTCCCCGGCCGTGGGATGGTCCTCGGCATAGCGCCCGAGAAAGCCGCTGTGGGCAAGTTGCGGATCGGCGCTGCCCATATCGGCACCGGTTTGCACGACGCCAGCCGGCACACCCGCGGCCTGGCAGCGATGCATGAGTTGCACGGCGTCTTGCGTTCGCGTCCACTCGCTCATGCAACGGTTGACGTAGTCCATGCGTTCCACCCGGCCCGCCGCCGTCGCCAGCGCGGCATCCGCTGCCCACTCCGGGTCGCCCATCACGCCGCAAAGGGACTGCCACTGGCCATCCGTCATGCAGGCAATGGCGATCCAGCGCTCATCCTCCACCCCGCCACCACCATCGTCGGTGCAGCGATAGCAGTCGTGCGGCGCGGCGATGTCGTAGGGCAGGCGATTGCCGCTGGGCTTTGCCGCGCGACCGTTGGCGAACCAGTCGAGCAGCGCGGGGCCTAGCAAGTTCACCCCCACCTCGAACTGCGCCATGTCGATGCGTTGCCCACGCCCGGTGGTTCGACGCGCTTGCAGCGCGGCGAGGATTGCCACGGCACCGTGCAATCCCGCGCAGTGGTCGTTGTAGGAGAAGCCGATGCCGATGTCTTCCCGGCCCGCTACGCCGGTCAAGGCGGTGAGTCCCGACAGCGCATGGATCGTGGGGGCATAGGTGACGAACTTGGACCAAGGCCCATCCGCTCCCATGCCGGACATCTGCACATAGATGACACCGGGATTCGCGCCCCTGGCGTCTTCATAGCCGACGCCCCACCGGTCGAGAACCCCTACGGAAAAGTTGTCGATCACCACATCCGCCGTTTCCACCAGCCGCCGGCACAGCGCTCGACTCTCATCGCGGGTCATGTCCAACGAGACCGCGCGCTTGTTCCGGTTCCAGAGCAGGTAGTAGTGGCTATCCGGCGCGTTGGGCCCCGCGCGAGTCGTGGAGTTCACCTTCACCACATCCGCCCCCATGTCGGCAAGCACGCGAGTAGCGAACGGCCCGGCAAGCACGTGCGTGAAATCGAGAATCCGCACACCCTTCAAAGGACGGCTCAGCGATGGACCCGCCTTCCCTTGCGGGGAGGGCGTCTCGCCCTCCCCGCTCGAAGGGCGCGCATGCTTCGTCGCCCAACCGAGAGCTTCGGCACTTGCATCGCCAACCACCCGCGGCGGCCGCAACTCCCAAGGCGTCTCACTCAGCCGGAAGGGAGCACCAGGACCGTCCGTTTCCCAACCTTCATCCTCGCCCTGATACCGCGTCCACCAACCCCGCGCCTGAAGCTGCGGGTTTGCCGCCACCTGCTCGACGCCCTGCACCCACCCATTCGGCGAGTGGTGCTCCTGCGCCTCGAAGAAAAGCTCCTCCACATCGCGCGTCGCCACCCACTCGCGCAGCACCTGCATCATGCGCTGCACGAGGCCGCGGCGGTTCTCCGGTTCTTGGTACTTCGGATCCAGAAGGTCTTGCTGTGCCTCCTTCTCGATCAGCCACACGAGTTGGTTGTCGAAGCTCGGCGTCGGCGTCACCATCATGGAGCCGCCCCTGGCCGGCATCACCACATAGGCATTCGACCAGTGCAGGCTGCCGCGCCTCGGCAGCACCGGCCCGTTCGCCATCGGCAGCTTTTCGTGGTGCCAGAACCACATGAAGACGTGCTCGAGACACGAGGCGATGCACTCGTGAACCGGCACGTCCACGCGTTGACCGGGTCCGCCTTCCTGCACGCCATAGAGCCCGGCCAGCGCTGCGATGGCGGTGTAGGCACCGGACAGGGCAAAGTTGAGCTCGCCGAAGGTCTTGAGTGGCGGTGTGTCCACATCACCAGTGGTAGCAACAGAACCGCCCAAGGCGCCAGCCACTAGATCGGGGGCGAGGAAGTCCTTCCAGGGGCCGTCAGCGCCGAAGGAGGATGGACGCACCACCACCATGTCGGCACGGCCTTGTTGCAGCGCTTCGAGGTCTAGCCGATCGCCCAACCCTCCGGGACAGGCGACCACGACATCCGCACGCTCCGCCAAGGCTTCAAGCTGCGCCGTGCCCATTTCGCCTTCCGATATGCGGCAGAACTTGCGACTAGAAGCAAAGAACGCATGCCAAAGCGACGCCTGCTCGCCATCGCTACCGTGAAACGGCCCCCGCCGACGCAAAGGATCGCCGTCCTCCGGCTCCGGCCGAACCACATCGGCACCCAAATCCGCCAGCAGCTTGACACCGTAAATGGCGCGCTCGTCCGAGAGGTCTAAAACCCGGACCCCATCAAGCGCACCCCTGCCCGCCTGTATAGACGACCGACCCTCACCATCCCCCACGAAGCGCGACCCCGCTTGTCTTCTTCGAATCCATGATTTGACCATACCGCGCCCCCGACGCAAGGAGCGACCTACCTGCACGTCTCGGCTCCTCCGTGACGGGTGACCACAAGGCGTCCCGACGGGTGTCGTTGCGTCCGGGCGAGGCTCGGCGTCGCCCGTGTCTAGGTTATGGGGCCGCAGCTTGTTCTCTTCGGAGCGTGCGACGGTTCCACTCACGGCCCCAGAGGCCCAGGGCAATATCGGTCACCGCGATGGCGGCAAAGACGCCGACATAGCCGAAGTAGTGCCTGGCAACCAAGGCAAGCGGAATGTAGAACACCGTCAGGCGCAGGATGGAGAGCACCAGCGGTGGCCAGGGCTTCGAGAGGGCGTTGAAGGCGCCGTTGGACACGTTCAGCATTCCCATGAAGCCGATGCTGATCGGCACGATGTAGAGAAATGCCGTTGCGGTGGCTACCACGGCTTCCTCATCGTTCACCAACGAAACGAAGAAGGCGCCCCCGACCCACATGATGCATGCGGCGATGGCGCTCCAGATCAGGCAGTAGCGATAGCAGAGCCTGAGCGCCGCCCAGACGCGGTCGTAGAGGCGCGCGCCCCAGTTCTGACCCACCAGCGGCCCCGCGCTCGAAGCGATGCCGATGACGACCATGGACACGACCGCCTCGATGCGCGAGGCGATGCCGAATCCGGCCACCACTGCGACGCCAAGCCCTGCCAGCAATCGCGTGACGATGGCGGTGGAGAGCGGGCCGATGAGGTTCGTCGCCATCGCCGGAATACCCACGTGCAGGATGGCGCGGGCGGAATCAAGGAAGTCCTTGCCGGAAAGCCGCAGCACTCGTTCGCGAATGAGGAACCAATAGAGCGCGAGCACGAAGGAAGCACCTCGTGCGGCAACGAACGTCCACGCCGCGCCTTCGAGCCCCATCGCCGGCAAGCCAAGCCAGCCGAAGATGAGGAACGGCCCAATGACGATCTGCAGCACCGATCCCGTGGTCATCACCACGCCCGGAAAGGCCGGATCGCCCAGCGAGCGCATGAGCCCCGTGCCCACCATCGACAATCCGAATGCGGGGAAGCCCATCGCCCAGATGGCGATGTAGGAGGTCACGAGATCAAGGATTTCGCCCTCGGCTCCGAGCAAGGCGAATAGAGGCCGGGAACCCGCAATCAACGCCGTCGCACAGATGAGGTTAAACGCGAGCACCAATGCCAGCGCATGGCTGGTGAGCCGCGACATCCGCGCCCGATCCCCGGCCCCCGCAGCTCGAGCGAGCACCGCGCCGGCGCCCACACCAATCCCTCGTGTCGCCGCCCCAAGCGCCATCACCACGGGAAACGCGAACGCCACCGCCGCCAGTTCCCGCGTCCCCACCATGCCGAGATACACGGCCTCAACAAGCTGCGCGATGGTCATGGCCAGAAAGCCAAGAATCATGAAGCCGGAAAGACGCAGGACATGCCGAGGCAACCCGCCATCGGTAAACGTCGGCCGTTGGGGTTTCCGCGACGAGGACTCAGGAGCCGCCTCACCCTTCCCCAAGGCCGCCTGCCCTATCCGCCGAGAACCATCCACAACCAAAGCTTACGCGAACGCCGCCACGAGGCGGCCCTCACGCCGAATCTGCGCCTTCCCATCGCACCTGCGCGGCCTTCGGGTGCGGAACGCGAGTCTCTCCTTCAAGGCGTGTGGCCAACGAGCGCCGCGTCATCTTGGAGGGAGGGCGTCTCGCCCTCCATCGCGCCGCAAGGCGCGCTCCTATGGGCCGCCTAAAAGCCTGTCGGACATGGCAATGGGCGGTTCCTCGGAGGGAAGGCATTCTGCCTTCCCTGCGCCGTCAGGCGCGCCGCCCGCGTTTGCCGAAAACGCCTATCGGCGTTAGGGAAGGCAGAATGCCTTCCCTCCGAGGAGCGGCTTGTTCCCGTGTTAGCGATGTCAACGAGCGCTGGTGCCGAACGAACGTTTGCCCGCTATCCACGTCCCGACGACGTCGCAACCATCAAGGCGCAGCCGTGCTTCCCGCCAAGGCAGGGCGAGAAGGCAAAGGTCCGCCGGCGCGCCTTGGCCGATTTTGCGCGGCGCGCCGCCGGGGTCCAAATGGGGCGTCGTGAAAAGCGCCAAGGCACGTTCGGGCGTGAGCTTCTCACCTTCACCAACCACGACACCGGACTGCGTTTCGCGCAGCACGGCTGCCTTCACGAGTGCCCAAGGGTCCGGCTCCCCAAAGGGCGCGTCTGTGCCCCCTGCCAACGGAATGCCGGCGTCAAGAAACCCAGCGCCCCGATACAGAAACCGGTGTTCTCCCGCCTCAACGTCCGCAACGTAGCGATCGCCCCGCTCGGCAATGAAGTTCGGCTGCGTCACCACAGTCACGCCGGCT
Source organism: Gammaproteobacteria bacterium (assembly GCA_009837725.1). Classification (GTDB taxonomy): domain Bacteria; phylum Pseudomonadota; class Gammaproteobacteria; order Pseudomonadales; family Azotimanducaceae; genus VXYL01. The sequence continues at coordinate 18,414 of VXSY01000166.1, forward strand.
TCCCGCAACAGCCGCAAGCCGTCCTCATCGGCAATCGCCGCATGTTCGATCCGATCCCCCGGCTGCGTGCCCGCCTCCATCAGCGCACCGAGCGCGAACACCAGCTCCGTTCTTGTCACGCAGTGAAACGCCACGGGCCGCCCGCGCTCATGCGCCTCGCCAATCCGCCCCACAAGCTCGTCGATGTCCGGCAGCTCCGCATCATCCAGCATCACCTTGAGATGCCCCGTCGCCAGCGTCTCGTTCCCCATCGCATACACACGCTGGTGCGGCGCCAACTCACGTATCCGCCGCACGGCCGCCGCATCATTCGAGGGCGTCGCGTCCGTGAAGCCGGTCACGCCCCAAGCCGCCAACTGCGCCGACACCTCCAACGCCGCGGCCGTCAGGTCGGCATCCCCCAACCGCTTCCGCAGCCATTCATCCCGCCGAAACAGCCGCCCATCACCGCCCGGATCGAGGCCCACGCTCCGCAACGCCGCACCGTTCAAGAACCACATCTTCCCGGATCGATGCTGAATGCGAACCGGCCGCTCAGGCACGAACGCGTCAAGCGCCGCCCGATCGAGTTCCCCAGCCACAGACTCGTGATAGCCAACGCCCCGAATCCACTCCTTCTCAGCCGGCGCTGCCGCCAGCGCCGCCCGCAGTTGGTCCCGATCACAAACCTCCGGCGGCCCGCACCGCACCGAACTCCGGGCCGCCGCCAGCGCCAGAAAATGCAAATGGTGGTCATGCAACCCAGGCAGCAACACCCCGCCCCGAGCCTCGACCACCTCCTCCCCATCCACCGCCGCTAAACGCCCAAACTCAGCCACCACGCCGCCACGAATCCGCACATCCGCCCGCGTGCCGTCGATTTCCGCATTGCGCAAAAGAACCATCCCGATCAGCATAAGGCTTGAGCGTTGGCAACGGGGTCGAGCTGTGCGGCTTTCCGAACTCGAACAGCGGTTGCAGGACCCGGCGCAGGCCGAGGCGCTGTCGCTGTTCGGCGGCTGCCCAAGCATCGTCGTCGAGGTCGACGAGGCCGACTTGGCGGGGAGGGAGTCTCGCCCGTCAAACGCGTCGCGAGGCGCGTCGTCAGTCCCGGTAGTTGGCCCCGCCAAATGCCCCGTCATCGGCATTGTGAACTCGGGCGCGGACGAGGCGGACATGCCGGCGCTGCTCGACGTAGCCGTGCCGTCCCTTGAGGAGGCAGAACGCATCGCCAGCGCAGTAGGCGAGAGCCCCGTCGCTGCCATGACCCTGGTCGGCCTCACCCGAGTCGGCGAAGACCTGACCATCCCAGACCGCTTGATCACAGAGTCCCTCGCCTACTCCGCACTCCAGCACGGCGCCGAATTCCAAGGCTGGCTTGCCGGCCGCGATCGCAAGCCACCTGCCCCAGAACCCGAAGATCCACCGATCCTCATCGACCGCCAAGCGGGCGAACTCCACCTCCTCCTAAACCGCCCCCAAAAGCGCAACGCCTACTCCGGCGCCATGCGCGACGCTCTCTGCGAGGCCCTTTCACTCGCCACCCAAGACCCCACCATCGAACGCATCGTCCTGGCCGGCAAAGGCCCAAGCTTCAGCGCCGGCGGCGACCTCGACGAGTTCGGTGAAGCCACCGACGCCGGAGTCGCCCACGCTGCCCGCACCACCCGCAGCGCCGCCCGCCTCATGCACAGCCTGCGAGACAAAGTCGAAGTCCACCTCCACGGCGCCTGCGTAGGCGCCGGCATTGAACTGCCGGCCTTCGCAGGCCACCTCCGCGCAACCCGGGACGCCTTCTTCATGCTCCCCGAAGTGCGCTTCGGCCTAATCCCGGGAGCCGGCGGCACCGCCAGCATCCTCTCCCGCGTAGGCCGCTTGAACCTGAACTACATGGCGCTAACGGGCGACAGAATCGACGCCCAGACCGCCTTGGCGTGGGGCTTGATCGATGCCATCGACGATGCCTAACGTCTCAACATGACGGGCCCTTGGTGGGGAGGCACTTGCCTCCCCTACGCACGCATGGGGTCTCGGCATAGAGGCGCCACCCATCGTTGACATCCCCTGAGATGTCGCTATTGTCCCACTGAGTGAGACTCGTCGTCGATACGAACGTCGTGGTAGCCGCTTTTCGAAGCGCGTCCGGTGCCAGCAATGCCCTGCTGCGCTATGCCGAGACTGGCACCGTCACGCTGCTTTGTTCGACCGCACTGTTTCTGGAATACGAAGCGGTGTTGAGCCGTCCCGAAGTGCGGAACGCGACGGGTCACACGCTTCGCGACGTGGAGGAAGTCATGGATGCATTCGCCCTGATCGCAACGCCGGTTGACGTGCATTTTGGAACGCGCCCCATGCTCCGGGACGCAGACGACGAGATGGTGGTCGAAGTTGCGAGCAACGGCGGCGCCGAATTCATCGTCACGCACAACCCGCGCGACTTCCTGCCCGCACAAGCACTCGGTGTTCGGGTCGTGACGCCGAGCGAGGTAGTCAGGAGGCTCCGCCATGAGTGAGACCGCGCGCTATAAATACCCCCTGAAGCTACCGGCTTCGCTGAAGGAGACGGCAACGCGGCTCGCCAAGGAGGACGGCGTCTCTTTGAACCATTGGATCGCCACAGCGGTGGCTCAGAAGGTGGGGGCCGTAGAGAGTGCGCAGGCGCTTTTTGACCGCCGTGCAGCCAAAGCGCACCCGGGCGCCTGGACACGCTATCTTGACGCCGCGCCGAACACGGTACCAGTCGACGGCGACGAGCTACCCGAGGATTGACCGATACGACCTCGGGCACCTGCCCTTGCGTTATGCCCACAGGGCGTTCCGCAAAGGATCACCTTGCGAGTCGATCGAGAGTAGGCACAGGTCCACGGCTCTCAGCTACATCGAGGCCCAGGCCTATCGACAACGAGCGGCATGCGAAGAGGGCTTACGTGCATGATTGAGAAGAAAAACCTGGCAACCGGCTTTGCGGCGTTCCAAGAGCCTTGGTCACCAAGGGTCGCGGGTGACATCAACAACATGCAAGTCAAGCTGGCCAAGCTCAAAGGCTCGTTCGTGTGGCACAGTCACGATGAGGAGGATGAGTTGTTCCTCGTCGTGTCGGGCCGTCTACGGATGGAGTTCCGCGACCAAGAGGCTCAGGTGCTCGAACCCGGCGAGTTCATCATCGTCCCGCACGGCACCGAGCACAGGCCCGTTGCTGAAGAGCCCTGCGAGGTCGTGCTACTCGAGCCGAAGAGCACGCTCAACACCGGCAATGTCGTCAATGAAAGTACTGTCAGGCGCCTGAAGCGTCTATAGGGGCGCCTGCGCAAGCGCCTCAGCTATTGCTTTTGCCACGCGACACAAACACCGTCGTATGGCGACTTCCCGCGCTAACCACGTCGGTGCCGTAGGTCGTGGACAAGCGAGGGCGTGAGGCACGGCGAACCGAGGCTGACAGCTTCAGTCCGATACCCGAATCCGACCATCAAAGACGATCACTGCCTGACTCCTGATACGAACTCCTTCATCTTGGACCTCGACCTCCATGAACCCCGAACGCGGAGAACACTGAAATGAGTTCAACTTCCTTTTGCCGAGCTTTCGCGACCAGTAAGGTGCCAGGAACGTGTGGGTGCCGCCCGTTACGGGGTCTTCGTTAGTACCCGCCCAAGGCCAGAAGTACCGGGAGTAGAAGTCGTAGTCACCGATTCCGGGAGCCGTGACGAGCACGCCGTCAATCGAATCATGGGCTCGCTGCAGCGCCCCCGAAGTCCGGTGCCAAGTCCACAAGCACCTCAGGATCGGCGATTTCCAGCATCAGTATGTTCGTTTCCTGATTGAACAAGACGTTTTCGACTGCCTCGATGCCGAGCGCGGTCAACAGCATTGGGGGCGCCTCGGCCGGAACTGTATCGTAGGCCGGAAAGGCCATCGTGATTTCGCCCTCCGAGACGCTTGTAGCTAGTGTGATGTTCTGAACATTCACAAAACTCACATTGCGGAGTCGATATAGCTCGGAGACCACTTTCGCCGATGCGAGCGTTGCATGGCCACAAAGCGGAATCTCCTTCTTGGGGGAGAAGTAGCGGATGGAAAACGATCCTGATTGCTCGCTAGACTGAAGGAAGGCGGTTTCAGAAAGGTTTAGCTCCCCTGCGATGTTGAGCATTCGCTCGTCAGTTAAGGGATGATCTAGAATGCAGACGCCTGCAGGATTACCTTTGAAGGCAGTATTGGTAAAAGAATCTACGATGGAGCATTGCATGAAGAGGGCCCGGGTGTTCCAAAAGGCCACCTTAACGCAACTCTCGTTCGGGCACAAAGGGAAGCGGTAATACTTTTGTGCAAGCCGGCGGTCACCAAACGCGGTCTCACGTTCATCGACCAAGGTCCCTGTGTTCGTCAGGGCAAATCAGTCCCATCAGCGTAGGCACGGGCACGCACAACCACGGCCAGTCTTGTATCGAGGTCGGTGCGGCAGCGCTGCGAACAAGGGCGGCACATACGACGCCCTGTCCACCATTGCGCTGCCCGCAACCAATCGTCGTATGCTTGGCACCTCTTGCGCGGCTGCCGTTGTGTGGAACGCACCGACAGAATGCTGGCAAATGGTGCGGAGGGCCGAGCATGAAGCGCGTCGTTCCCTTAGTTCTCGGCGTCGTCGTCGCGGTGCCGGTCGTGTTTGCATTGGTGCTGTTGTTCTACCCGCGGCCCGAGAACCTGACTCCCGCCCATGTCTATGCGGGAGACGCGCACGCAATCGATTATTGCGACTTGCCATTGCTTGATGGCAGTGGGTTGATGGCGGACGACATCCCGCAAGGACACACGCCGAACTGCGCCTACGAGAAGTTTCCCATGCCGATTCTGGCGGGGTGTACCGAGCCGCTGCCGGAAGGGGCGACGGATATGCGGGGGTTGTGGATGGCCAAGGAAGGGCGCGGGGGGCGTGCCGGTCATCTGGAGCGGATTGAGCAGTGCGGGAATCGCTTCGTGGTCACCTCTTCAGGATTGATCCATGACGTGACAACCGATGGCAGGCTAGCCGGTGCCTCCAACGATGTGACTCGATTGCGAATTGGCTCTGCGACCCTGTGCCTTCGCTCGTCAGCTACTACCGAATGGGTTGATGGCCGGTTGCAGTTCTATGCGCTGGGCCTTGTACCGGTGGTGACTCGGTATATCGAGGGCGGGGAATACAAGTGGGATTACCCGCGCTATGGCACCACCGTTATGAAGCGGATCTGCAAGTTGCCGGAGGGCGCGTAAGGAGGGGCCGTAGGTGACGGGTTTGACCCGTCCCCAGGCCGAGTCCGTCGCAATCGTCTATCGCCCGACGGGACAAGCCGCCCCCTACGGCAAAGACGTCCCTACGGTCATCAGGCAGCGCGGTTTGTTCCGTGTGCGCGCTGTCGGCGTGAGCGTGGGCAAGATGCCCCTAGCGCCAAGGCCGTCAGATCTTCGATGCGACGGCTGCGTACATGAACTTTCGCATGTCCACGTCGCGCTCCGGAGTCGCGGTGTGGAAGAAGAGGTCGGCGCCTAGGAGCTGGCGCATCCCTTCCGGTGCGTTTGCCATGTATTCGTCGTCGCCCAAGAGATAGGTGAAGTCGTCGATCGGCTGTGTGTATAGCCGCTGGTATGTCGCATGGAGCACGGTCCTAGTGCCCGGAGTCCGGCGCGCGTAGGAGCCGTGCCAGACGGAGCCGTCCCAAACGGCGACATCGCCTTTGTCGGTCTCGATGGCGACGGTTTTGGCGGTTTTGGTTTCCTCGGGCGTGGGCGGGCGGCGCAAGCGGTGCGAGCCGGGCACGACGCAGGTGGAGCCGCCGGCCTCCGTCATTCCCTCGCAGGCGAAGCAGAACGTCATCACGCAGTTGTGCTCGGGAAACGGCACCGGCAGCCAGTTCTGGTCGGCGTGCAGGGTCAAGGCGCCGTCGCCCTCGCCCTCAAAGGGGTGCTTGATGCTGCCGACGAAGCGTCCGGCGCGGGCGGCCTTGCCGCAACTGAATTCGGCGATGGCCATCACTTTGGGCAGGGTGGCAACGCGATCAATGGCGGGGTGCCGGCCAAGCAGCAACGGCGCAGAGCCGGCGATGCCAGTGGCTTTGGCATCCGCCGGCTGCGACAGCGAGTGGATCGCCTCGCGCAACTCGTCCATCAGTTCGGGCGGCGCAGCATCGCGGATCACCGCGTAGCCATGCTCCTTCAGGTCTTCGATGACTGCCCAAAGATCAAACTCTTCAATGCGAGGCCGCAATTCATCGGACACGTCATACGGCCCAACCGGACGCGTGTTGTAGACACCCGCCCGATCCACCACCTCCGCCTCAGCCATCGGCGATTCCCCAACCAAGCTCCTTTCGCCGATCCTACCAGCGGAGCCTTGGCCATGCGCACTCGCTTCGGCGATTGAATGGATGGGGGGAGAGACGCCGGCAGGCGGCGGAGGGGAGAAGCTGTGGCCTCTCATCCGGGATCAGCCTCAAGCTGCTTCATGAGAGTCCACCGGGTGCCGGCCCTCTCGAAGCCACTGCTTTCGTAGAGCGCTTGGGCCGGGGTGTTGAAGCTTGGGGTTTCCGTGTGGGCGGTAGCTAGGCCCTTGTCGGCTAGGCGGCGGAATCCTTCGCGGATTAGTTCTCGGGTGAACCCTTTGCCTCGGAAGGAGGGATGGGTGCCAACGGGTTCGAAGCTGCCGGAGCGGGAGATGGGGTCGGCCCAGCAGATGCAGCAGGCGGCGAAGTGGCCGGGTTCGGCTTCCACGACCAGGTCGAGCGTTTCGTCGTAGGCGGGGGTGGCTCGCATGGCTGCGTAGCGCTCGATGGTCCAGGAGCTTCCCACCCAGGCGGCACGATGCACGGCGACTCGGGCGGCGATGTCGGCACCGGTTGTGTGGCGGATTCGGTAGGGCGGGGGGAGGTCTGGCGCGGCCAAGGGGTCGGCGACGTTGCGCGCGTACAGGATGGCGTGGTGCCCTGTGCGTTCGTAGCCGCGCCTATGCAAGGCGGCAAGGCGATCGGTGTCGTTCGCGTTCGCCAGGGTCGTCAGCCAGCGCCCGCCGTGTGGTGTGACTGGCCGCCCCCGAACGCCGGCCGCCCACTGTTCCATGTCCTGCACATCGACTAGCCACGGATATGCCGGTGGCGCTTGCTGCCGCTTCGCCTCGGCCCAGTCAAGCAGTGCATTGCCAACCTCGCCGTCCCAGCCAAGGTCTGTCCGCAGGTCGAGTTCCACGCCGGTGGGTGCCTCGAACCAAGCGTAGCCGGCGATGCCTTTGGCATCGAACCAAAGGCGAAGCCAGGCGACTTCGCCTAGCAGTCTGTCGGACTTCGCCGTTTCGGCGAAGTCCAGCGGAGTGATGGGGCGGCTTTGGGCTGG
>VXSY01000004.1 GCA_009837725.1 Gammaproteobacteria bacterium
CTTTAGAATTGGACAAAGGGGACATTAGTGCTTTGGACTAACACCGCCGACATTCCCCGTCAATGCGGCGCGGATGGGCTTCGTGCGTGCTTTAATCGAAGCTCGTCATTTGGGGGGGACATCGAGATGGCGGAACGACCGATCGTGCAAAGCATGGAACCTGCGCCGGCTCCACGCGCGGCTTCCCGTGCGCCGATGCGAGGCATTCTCGTCGTGGGCGCGGTGCTTGCGGCGCCGGTGGCTTGGGCGACCGACGCCGAAACCCAGTTCATCGTCAACACCTTCTCTTTCCTGGTGTGGGGCGCACTCGTAATGTGGATGTGCGCCGGCGTCACGATGCTGGAGGCGGGCTCGGTGCGCACCAAGAACGCCTCGGTGATTTGCCTCAAGAACATCGGGCTCTACTCCATTGCCGGCATCATGTATTACCTCATCGGCTACAACCTCATGTACGCCGATGTGGGCAGCTTCATCGGCTCTTTGCAGTTCTTCCACGCGCCCACCGGCGCGGAACAGGCGCTGCTGAACGATCAAGGCGGGGCTGCCGAGGTCATCGAATCCGGCTACTCAAGCAGTTCGGACTGGTTCTTCCAGATGGTGTTCGTGGCCACCACCGCGTCGATCATCTCGGGCACGCTGGCAGAGCGGGTGCGGCTGTGGTCGTTCCTGGCCTTCACCGTTTTCCTTACCGGGCTCATCTACCCCGTGGTGGGGGCGTGGACCTGGGGCGGCGGCTGGCTCGATCAACTCGGATTCCAGGACTTTGCCGGTTCCACCATCGTCCATTCCACCGGCGGCTGGGCTGCCTTGGTGGGCGCCATCCTGGTCGGGCCTCGTCGGCACAAGTACCGGGCAGATGGCAGCATTCGCTCGACTCCCCCTTCCAACGTGCCCATCGTGACCTTGGGCGTGTTCATTCTCTGGCTCGGCTGGTTCGGCTTCAACGGCGGATCGCAACTGGCTCTTGGCAGTGCCGCAGACGCAGTGGCGATGTCCAATGTGCTGGTGAACACCAACCTCGGCGCCGCCGGCGGCGTGGTGGCGGCACTATGCGTCTCGCAATGGCTGTTCGGGCGCGTGGACTTGCTCGCGATCCTGAACGGCGCCAGCGCTGGCCTCGTTTCCATCACGGCCGGGCCCGACATCGTCGATCACTATTGGGCCATCATCATCGGTGCCGTCGGCGGCGTGCTCTGCTCCGCGGGCATGAAGCTCTTGGAGCAGTTGCGGGTGGACGACGTGGTGGGCGCCATCTCCGGCCACCTCGTCGCTGGCATCTGGGGAACCCTCGCCGCCTGCATCGCCGCCGGCGCGAGCCTGGTGCCGCAGCTCATCGGCATCGTCGCCGTCGGCGCCTTCGTCAGCGCGTCGTCCTTCGTCGTCTGGTTCGTGCTCGGCAAGACCATTGGCCTGCGCGTCACCGACAGGGTCGAGGCCATGGGCCAGGACGTGGCGGAACTCAAGATCGAGGCCTACCCGGAGTTCGTGGTGATGCCGGATCAGGAGGATACGGAGGGAGCGTAGCGGAGGTGTGCGAACTCTCTCCTGCCCCAGCGGAGGCGTGATGGAGCGGGCCTAAGGTGCTTCGGGGGTGCGGGCTTTGGGTCGGCGGCCCGCCCTCCGAGAAGGGGAGTGACGGGAGGGGCGTTGCGAGGATTGCCTATCTGTCCGGCGCAAGCTCCTAGCCGGCGGTGGCGCGCACCGCTTCGGCGAGGCGGTTGGCGTGGGCCTTCACCTCGGCTTCGTCTTCACCTTCCACCATTACGCGTACCACGGGTTCCGTGCCGCTTGGACGGATGAGGATGCGGCCGCGGGAGGCGAGGTTGCGCTTGATGTCGTCGGCGACGCGGTGGACGGACGTGCAGGCGCAGGCGGCACCGGGATTGTTGACTTGCACGTTGACCATGGTTTGCGGGAGTTTGGTTACGCCCTGACGCAAGTCGGCGAGCGATTTGCCCGATTCCACCATCGCCATCAGGACCTGCAAGGCCGCGACGATGCCGTCGCCCGTCGTCGCGAGTTCGCGGCAAATGATGTGGCCGGAGGACTCGCCGCCGAGCTGCCAATCGCGCCGGCGCAGGCCGTCTAGCACGTAACGGTCGCCCACTGCGGCGCGGGCGAACGGGATGCCGCGTTCCGCCAAGGCCCGTTCGACGCCCAAGTTCGACATGACCGTTCCCACCACACCGCCCGCGAGGCGCCCGCGGGACTGCCAGTTCGAGGCGATGATGTAGAGCAGCTCGTCGCCATCCACCACGTCGCCGCGCGCGTCCGCCATCACCACCCGGTCGCCGTCACCGTCGAAGGCGATGCCGGCGTCGGCACCCACTTCCTTCACCTTGGCCGCCATCGCCGCCGGATGGGTGGAACCGCAACCGTCGTTGATGTTGGTGCCGTTGGGGGAAGCGCCGGTCGCGATGATTTCGGCACCGAGTTCCGAGAAGACCCCGGGCGCGACCGCATAGGTGGCACCGTGGGCGCAATCGAGCACGAGCTTCAGGCCCTTGAGATGCGTACCTCGGTCCGTGGTGCTCTTGCAATACTCGATGTAGCGCCCGCGCGCGTCCTCGACGCGGAAGGCGCGGCCGAGTTCCTTGGATCGCACCGACACCAGCGGGTTGCCGAGGTGCTCTTCGATGGCGAGTTCCACATCGTCGCCGAGCTTGTTGCCCCCGGCGTCGAAGAACTTGATGCCGTTGTCGTCGTAGGGGTTGTGCGAGGCGCTGATGACGATGCCGGCGTCCGCACCCAGCGTGCGGGTGAGGTAGGCGACCGCCGGGGTGGGGATGGGGCTCAAGAGGCCCACGTCCACGCCGGCCGCAGACAGCCCCGCTTCCAAGGCAGACTCGAACATGTAGCCAGAGATGCGGGTGTCCTTGCCGATCACCACCATGCGCGAACCGCCCGAGGCAAGCACTTGCCCGACAGCCCAGCCGAGGTGCAGGCAGAAGTCCGGCGTGATGGGCGCATCGCCCACCCGGCCGCGAATGCCGTCGGTGCCGAAGTAGCGGCGCCCGTTCATCGTCGCCCTCGCTACGAGCGCTGGTGAGAAATCGGGCTAGAAATGCGACACGCCGCCATCGACTGCAATGGTGTCGCCGGTGTGATACGAGCTCTCGTCGCTGGCGAAATAGACGGCGATCGCCTTGAAATCCTCCGGCTGCCCCCAGCGTCGCTGCGGGATGCGCTTGATCACCTTGGTCTGGAACGCTTCGGTGGCAAAGGCGCGCTCGGTCATGGCCGTTTCGATCCAGCCCGGAATGATGGCGTTGGCGCGAATGCCGTAGCGCGCCTGCCCCACGGACAGCGACTGAATGAGGGCGATGACCCCAGCCTTGGTGGCCGAGTAGTGCTCGCTGCCAGCCGCACCGAAGCGCGCAGTGCCGCTGCTGGTGACGACGAGAGAGCCGCCGCGCCCGGTGGACTTCATGTGCTTGACGGCCTCGCGGAAGGTGAACATCACGCCGTCCATGTTCACCTTGAAGACGCGGTGCCACTCGTCCGGCGTCATGGCGTCGAACTGCGCGCCTCCGCCGCCTACCCCGGCGTTGGCGAAGCACGAGTCCACCTGGCCAAAGATGTCGAGGGTTTGTGCGAAGGCGTCCACCACCTCCTGCTCACGGCTGACATCGCAGCGGATGGCTGCCACTTCGCCGCCGTAGCTCTCGATGCGCTCTTTGGCGGCGGCGTTCTTGTCCTCGTTCGTGCCCCAGATACACACGCCAGCGCCGTGTTCAGCAAGCCCCTCCGCAAAGCCGAGGCCAATGCCGCCGTTGCCTCCGGTCACCAACGCCACCTTACCGCGCAAGTCGAACATTCCCTTCCCCTTTGCAGCTCACGCCTCTTAAGCCCGTGGCGATCATACGCGAATGCCCGCCTTATACCGCCTGCGCGCCCTTGCGGGCGCGTCGGCAGTTCGCTCGCGCTAACTGCTGGCCGCAGGCGCACGAACGCGAGGGCGATGGCCCACGTTGCCTGCGGGTAAAAGCCGCAACGACAGGTGACGCCGCAAGCGCCATCATTGCAAGGGCGAACCACGAGCGGAGTGAACCCATGATTGTCAGTTTCGCCGACGACGACACATTGGCCTTCCACCGCGGCGATGCCACCACCGCCTTCGCCGAAGTCGCCCGGCTCGCCGGGAGCAAGCTCGATCAACTCGACGCCGCCACGGACGTGCGCGACGTCAATCGCCCCAGCAACCACCTTCAGGTCGTGCGCAAGCACCGACGCCGTGGGCGGCGTTGGCTGATCCCCCTCACCGGCGACTGGGGCGTCGGTTTCGAGTGGCCTCCTGGAAGCGGTGGGCCCGTCTTGGTGGGCGTGGTCGGCCCGCCATCGATGCCACCGGCCCCCGCCAGGGCGGTGGCATAGCGCCATGGCCCGCGCGGCCACTCACCCGGGCCAAGTGCTGGCGGAAGACCTTGCCGCACTCGACATGGCGCCATGGGAACTCGCCGAAGTGCTGCAAATGCCGCCGCAGCGCCTGCTCGACATCGTGGCCGCGAAGCGGCCGATGGACGCCGACACGGCACTCCGGCTGGGGCATTACTTCGACACCTCACCACGGTTCTGGCTGAACCTGCAAGTGCTGCACGACCTGCGCCTTGCGCGAGCGGCAGCCGGAAGGCAAGTTGAGAGACTGCCGGCGTTGGCGGTAACGGACTTTCGGTAGATGGCTGGCGGGGGTGGCACGGCCTTAAGGAAGGAGGGCGTCTCGCCCTCCATCGTGCCGCAGGCACGTCGAGGCATGACGGGCGCCAGCGAGCAGAGGCTGGCGCCTTGTTGGCGTTGTCGGGGACGTGGGTTGTGGGGCTTTGGCCGGCTCCGCTGCGTGCGTGCCTTCGGCACGCTTGGAGGGCGGGACGCCCTCCTTCCAGAGAGGGCCTCGCGTGGCAGGAGCTGGTGTGCTGGCGCCGTTTGAGGCTGGCGCCTTGTTGGCGTTGTCCGGGACGCGGGTTGCGGGGGCTTTGGCCGGCTCCGCTGCGTGCGCGCCTTCGGCACGCTTGGAGGGCGGGACGCCCTCCGTCCAGCGAGGCCCTCGCATGGCAGGGCTGTTGCCTCGGTGTTTGCCGGCGGGTTTGTTCGAGGATGCTCGCTAATGCCCGGTAGTTCCCTAGACCTTCCAGGCGTCGATGTCGAGGTCGTCTGGGAGGGGGATGAAGAACATCCGCACGGGGCCTTGGATGACCTCGCTGGTGTGTCCCTTGCCCTCAACCGTGTCCGGCATGAAGACCTCGCCCGACCCCCAGCGCCGCCGATCGCCGTTGCTGATGCCGATTTCCCAGATGCCTTGCATCATCACGCAGATTTGGCGGCAGGGAGCGTTGTGCCAGCCCTGGAACATGCCGACTGGCGCCTCGAACACACGCACCGCTGGCGAAGCGAAGGTGTCCGAGAACTTGAGGGCGTTGCCGAAGCCGTCGGTGGAGGCGTTCTCGACCGGAAGGTCCACCTCGTCGAAGGCGGAGTCACCGTTTGCAAGGGTGTAGAAGCGGGTGATTCGCATGGGCGCCTCCGCTCAACCCGGCTCGTCGGCGGCGCTGGGATTCAGGCCGGTGGCAGTGCGGGCGTTGATGTAGGCCTGTTCCGAGATCGCGTGATAGGCCTGCACCTCGTCATGGAAGGTGCGGTAGGAATCGAGGATGCGCCGGGAAATCTCGTCGGTGGCGACCCCTTCGAGCACCGCTTCCGAGCCCTCGCGCAGCCTCGCGAGCACATCGTCAGGCAGGCGCCGCAACTGGACGTTGTGTTCCCGCACCAAGGTCGTGAGAGCCGCGTTGTTGCGGGCGGTGAACTCGTCGAGCGTGTCCTGATTCACGGCTCGCGTCGCGGTGACCAGAATGGCGCGCAAGTCCGGTGGCAGCGAGTCGTAGGCTTCCTTGTTGACGATGGCTTCGAGCATGGCGCCGGGCTCGTGCCAGCCTGGGTAATAGTAATAGGTGCCGGCCTCGTGCAGCCCGAAGGCGAGATCGTTGTAGGGCCCCACCCATTCGGTGGCATCGATCACCCCCGTCTGCAGCGAGGTGAAGATCTCGCTGCCGGGCATGGTCACCGCCGCTGCCCCGAGGCCGTCGATGACCGCCCCGCCGAGGCCTGGCATTCGCATCTTCAGCCCCTGCATGTCCGTCACGTCGTTGATTTCGTGGTTGAACCAGCCAGCCATCTGCACGCCGGAATTGCCCGCCGCCATGGGCACGAGGTTGAACGGCGCATAGAGTTCCTGCCACAGTTCGAGGCCCCCGCCGTAGTGCAGCCAGGCGTTCATCTCCTGCGCCGTCATGCCAAAGGGAACGGTGGTGAAGAGCGCCGCAACCGGCAGCTTGCCGCGCCAGTAATAGGCCGCGCCATGCCCCATCTCGGCATTGCCGGCGCTCACCGCATCGAAGACGCCAAAGGCTGGCACCAGTTCGCCATCGCCATAGACCTTGATGCTGAGCCGACCCGCCGACATCTCATCCACCAGCACCGCCAGCTTCTCCGGCGCCGTGCCGAGGGCCGGCAGGTTCTTCGGCCACGTGGTGACGAGGGTCCACTCGAAGGTTTGCGCCGGCGGGGCAGCCTCCTCAGCCGACTCGCCCGCCGGCTCGCTACAGCCAGCGACGAGCGCGAGGCAGAGCCCCGCCAGGCATGCCGTTGCCCACTTGCGCTGCACCATCGTCTCGAGCCCCCTCCGCTCTGGCTTCGCCGCCCGAACCGTCATTGTCCCACGACCTCAAGTTGCGCATAGGACAGCATCAGCCATTTCGCTCCTACGTGGCGGGCAAAGTTCACCTGCACACGGGTGCGGTCGCCGCCGCCTTCGCTTTGCAGCACCACGCCTTCGCCGAACTTGGGATGCCTCACCATCGCGCCGATGCGAATGCCATCGACGTCGGACTCCGCCGTCGGCACCCGGCCCTGCCGCGCCCCCGGCCGAAAGCGCTGCGCCACTTCGCCGCGGAGCCGCACTTCCTCCACCGTCTCCTGCGGCACTTCCTGCAGGAAGCGGGACGGCCGGTTGTGCGTTTCCATGCCGCGCATCCGCCGCGACTCGGCGTGGGTGAGGTAGAGCTGCTTCATGGCACGGGTGATGCCCACATAGGCGAGACGCCGCTCCTCCTCCATGCGCCCCGGCTCCTCGGCACTGCGCATGTTGGGGAAGAGCCCCTCCTCCATTCCGGCCATGAACACCAGCGGGAACTCCAAACCCTTGGCGGAATGCAGGGTCATCATCTGCACCGCTGGGCCATCCTCTTGATGGTCGCCGCTTTCGAGCGCCGCCTGATCGAGGAACTCCTCAAGCGACGAACGCTGGTCGGCTTCCTCACCTGATTCGGTGAGCGGAAACACCACGCCACCCTCGAACTGGCGGCAGGCGGTAACGAGCTCCTCCAGATTCTCCCGCCGCGCGATACCGCGCTCGCCCCGTTCCTTGGCGTGGTATTCGAGCAAGCCCGTAACATCCAGACAGTGCTCGCAGATCTCCCACAACGGCGCCCCCTCTACCTGCTCCGCCATGCCGTCGATCAGCTCCAGGAAGCCGCGCAGCGCATTCGCCGCCCGCCCGCGCAGACCGCCGCCGACGATGGCTTCCTTGCACGCCTGCCACATGGACCTTTGCGCCTCTCGCGCCACGGCGCGCACGCTCTCGATGGTGCGGTCGCCAATTCCTCTGGGCGGCGTGTTGACGACGCGCTCGAAGGCCACATCGGAATGGCGGTCCTGCAGCAGGCGCATGTAGGCGAGGGCGTTGCGGATTTCCATGCGCTCGAAGAACCGCATCCCGCCGTAGATGCGATAGGGAATGTCGCGACGCAGGAACGCCTCTTCGATCACCCGCGACTGCGCGTTGGAGCGATAGAGCACGGCAACCTCGGTGGGGCTGGCGCCGCCATCGATCCAGCCCTGGGCGCGGTCGGCAATGAAGCGCGCCTCTTCCAGGTCATTGAAGGCGGAGTAGACGAGGATGGGGTCGCCTTGGTTGGCAGCCGTCCACAGTTCCTTGCCAAGCCGGCCCATGTTGTTGTCGATGAGGCCGTTGGCCGCCTTCAGGATCGTGCCGGTGGAGCGATAGTTCTGCTCCAGGCGGATGACGCGCACGTCCGCCAAGTCTTCGGTGTAGGCGTGGATGTTCTCGATCTTCGCCCCGCGCCAGCCGTAGATGGACTGGTCGTCGTCGCCCACCGCCATCACGTGGCCGTCCTGCCCGGCCAGCGCCTTCAGCCAGCGGTACTGGATGGCGTTGGTGTCCTGAAACTCGTCCACCAAGAGGTGACGGAAACGACGCTGGTAGTGGTCCAGCAACTCGGCATTGTCGCGCCAGAGCTCGTAGCTGCGCAGCAGGAGCTCGGCGAAGTCCACCAGCCCGCCCTGCTGGCAAAGCTCCTCGTAGGCTTCATACACCTTCTTGTGGGTGACGACGAAGAGATCGTCCGACAGCGGCAAGTCGCCAGCGCGCAGCCCTTCGTCCTTCTGCGCGGTGATGAACCAGGCCGCTTGCCTCGGCGGCCAGCGCTTCTCGTCCAGATCCATCGACCGCATCACGCGCTTCACCAGCCGAAGCTGATCGTCCGCATCGAGGATCTGAAAGTTGTCCGGCAGCCCGGCCTCGCGCGAGTTGATGCGCAGGAGGCGGTGGGCGATGCCGTGAAACGTGCCCACCCACATGGCGCGGGCCGGTATGTTCAAGAGCCGCTCGGCACGCCCCCGCATCTCTGCCGCCGCTTTGTTCGTGAAGGTGACGGCCATGACGCCGCCCGGCGACACCCCTTCCGCCTCCACGAGCCAAGCGATGCGATGCACCAACACTCGGGTCTTGCCGCTGCCGGCGCCAGCAACCACCAGCAGGTTGCCAATGGGTGCCGTCACCGCCTCACGCTGAGGGTCGTTGAGACCATCGATGATGTGGGTGACATCCACCCTTGGCGTGCTCCCAGCGCGACCGTCAGCGAATCGCCAATTGTGGCACGGATGTCGTCGGCGCCGCCGGCAGAGCCCTCAGCGCGGGGAGCGCGGGGGGCCTCCCCTCGCTAGAGGAGCCCTCAGCGCGGGGGAGCGCGAGGGGCCTCCCCTCGCTAGAGGAGCCCCTTGCCCCGCTCCCTCACAAGCGGTAATGCTTGGGCTGTTGCCAAGTCAAGTCGCGCGCCGTGACCAGCTACTTCATCCGCCGCTTCCTGCTCATCGTGCCGACCTTCATCGGCGTGACGATTCTGGTGTTCGCCGTGACGAGGCTCGTGCCAGGTGGCCCGATCGAGCGCATGCTGCAGGAGGCGGCGATGGCCGGCTCGGACGTCGCGGCCTCCACGAGCGGTTTCGCGGGCCACGGCGCAAGCTCGCTGTCCGATGCACAGATCGACCAGCTAAAGGCCTATTACGGCTTCGACAAGCCCGTGATCGTGGGCTATGCAGAGTGGCTGGGCAAAGTCGTTGAGCTCGATCTCGGCACGTCAACGCGCTACTCGGAGCCCGTTTGGGACACGATCAAGGATCGGTTCCCGATCTCGATCTTCTACGGGGTCACCACGCTGATACTCACCTACAGCGTGTGCATCCCGCTCGGCATCGTCAAGGCGATCCGCCACAAGACGACATTCGACAACCTGACATCGGCGGTGGTGTTCTTTGGCTATGCGATTCCAGGCTACGTCGTCGCGATCGCGCTCTTGACGGTCTTTGCCGGCAACCTCGGGTGGTTCCCCTTGAGCGGTTTCGTCAGCGACGACTTCGACGACCTCGGCACGCTCGGCAAAGTCGCCGATGTCGCCTACCACGCGGTCCTGCCCTTGATCGCCTATCTCGCCGGCAGCTTCGCCGTGACGACCATGCTGATGAAGAACTCGCTCATGGACAACCTGGCGGCGGAGTACGTGCGCACCGCCATCGCCAAGGGCATGGCGTTCCGCCGCGCCGTGTTCGCACACGCCTTTCGCAACAGCCTGGTGCCGATCGCCACCTCCTTCGGGAACAACATCACGTTGATCGTGACCGGCTCCTTCCTGATCGAGCAGATATTCAACATCGACGGCTTCGGCCTGCTCGGCTGGGAGTCGCTGGTCGAGCGCGACTACCCGGTGGTGATGGGCATCCTCGTGATCTCATCGCTCTTGTTCATGGTCGGCAACATCCTTTCCGACATCTGCGTGGCGCTGGTCGATCCCCGCGTGAAGTTCGGCAGCGGCGAGTCCTCGCAATGATCGGCACGACTCTGGCGCCCAACCCACTGACCCTCAAGCAGTGGCAGCGGTTCAAGTCGATCCGTCGGGGCTACTGGTCGGCCATCGCGCTCGGCGTCGCGCTTTTGCTGTCCGCGGGGGCGGAGCTTCTGGTGAACAGCCGCGCGCTCGTCGTCTCCTACCAGGGCGAGTGGCACTTCCCGACCTACGGCGACTTCATCCCGGGGCGAACGTTCGGACTCGACTACGACTACGAGACGAACTACCGGGACCTCAAGCGCACGTTCTCTACGCGGGGCGCCGGAGACTGGGTGCTGATGCCGCCGGTGCCATACGACGCCTTCGAGAACGACCTCAAGGCCGGCGTCTATCCGCCGTATGCACCATCGGTCGCAAGCCGCCACTTCCTCGGCACCGACACGACCGGTCGCGACATTGTCGCCCGCCTCGTGTACGGCTTCCGGCTCGCGTTCGCATTCGCAGCGATCCTCTTGGCCTGCAACTTCGCCATCGGCATCGCCATTGGCTGCGCGATGGGGTTCTGGGGCGGCGCGTTCGATCTGTTGTTCCAGCGCGTGATCGAGATCCTGAACAACGTGCCTTTCCTGTACGTCATCATGATCGTGGCCAGCGTCATCGTGCCGGGCTTCTGGACGCTGATGGCGGTGATGGTGTTCTTCGGCTGGACGGGCATGACCTGGTACATGCGCACGTCCACCTACAAGGAGAAATCGCGCGAGTACGTGCTCGCAGTGCGCGCGCTCGGAGCGTCGAGCAAGCGTCAGATCGCAAGTCACATCATCCCGAACACGATCTCGGTGATCGTCACGTTCATACCGTTCTCCATCGCGAGCGGGATCACCGCGCTTACGGCCATTGACTACCTGGGGTTTGGACTCCCCCCGCCGACGCCGAGCTGGGGCGAACTGCTCTCTCAGGGCACGCGCCATCTCTGGTCGCCGTGGATCGGCGGTTCGGTGGTCGTCGCGATGGTGCTGGTATTGTTGATGGTGACCTACGTCGGAGAGGCCGTCCGCGAGGCGTTCGACCCGAAACAGTTCACCTACTACGAGTGAGGCGCGCGGGAGAAAATGCAGACTGCTTCGTCGGGATACAAGGCAACGCTCGTTGCCGGGCTTGTCGCCCTCGCCGCCTGCCAAGGCGAGGTCGAGGAGGAAGCTCCTGCGGAAGCGGCTGCCGTGGCGACCGAACTGCCGCCGATCGAGGTTGCCGAAGGCGACGGACTGCCGGCTCTGCTCCCCGCCGGCCTCGTGTGGGAGACCAACGACACGGACCCGACATTCGCCTCCCCAGAGGCCAAGCGCGGAGGGACGTTCCGCACGTCCATACTGTCGTTCCCGCTCACCATCCGCCGCGTCGGGCCCGACTCCAATGGCTCCTTCGCGGGACCGCTCCGCTACAACCAGTTGAGCCCGGTGACATTCCATCCGAATACGCGCCGGCCGATCCCGTCGCTGGCAACGCATTGGGCGTACGGGCCAGACGGGCGCAGCCTCTACTATCGGTTGAATCCAAAGGCACGCTGGTCCGATGGCGTACCGGTCACCGCGGACGATTTCGTCTTCGCCGTCAAGTTCATGCGCTCCAAGGAGATCGTCGCGCCCTGGTACAGCAACTACTACACCGAGCGCATTCGCGACGCGAAGCGCTACGACGATCACACCATCGGCATCCAGGGTGCGGATCCGAAACCACTGCCGGAGATGCATTACGAATACGCATTCGGCCCGGTGCCTAGGCACTTCCATGAACCCCGCCTGACCACCGACTGGGTGCAGGCGACGAACTGGGAGATCGAGCCCAACACCGGCCCCTACCAGATCAGCGAGATCGACAAGGGCAAGGCCATCGAGATGAGCCGCAAGGCCGACTGGTGGGCGAACGACGAGCGCTATGCACGGCACCGCTTCAACCCCGACAAGATCCGCTACCGGGTGATCCGCGACATCAACGTCGCCTACCAGCACTTCGTCAAGGGCGAGCTAGACACCTTTGGCCTCGTGCTGCCGCTTTACTGGCACGAGAAGGCGAAGGGCGCGGAATACGACGCCGGCTACATCGCGAAATACTGGTTCTACAACGACCTCCCGGTACCCTCCGCTGGCATGTACCTCAACACCGAGAATCCCATCCTCGCCGATGCCCGCGTCCGTTTCGGCCTCGCCCACGCGATGAACTTCGACCGCGTCATCGAAACTGTCCTGCGCGGTGACTACGACCGGCTGCCGACCTTCCAGCTTGGCTTCGGTGACTACGACAACCGGAGCATCCGCGCCCGCGAGTTCGATATCGACAAGGCCAACGCCTACTTCGATGACGCCGGTTTCGCCGAACGCGGCGGCGACGGCATCCGGGTGCGGGACGGACAGCGACTGTCGCTGCGCGTGACCTACGGCGCGCCGCACCACACCGAGCGACTGGTCATCCTGCGCGAGGAGGCGCGCAAGGCCGGCGTCGAGCTCAAGCTGCAATTACTGGACGGCTCGAGTGCCTTCAAGACGATGCAGGAGAAGAAGCACGAGATCGCCTGGATGTCCTGGTCGTCGCAGGGCCTGTCGCCGCGCTACTGGGAACACTTCCACTCGGCAAACGCCGGGAAGCCGCAGACCAACAATCTCGCCAATCACGCCAATCCGGAGATGGACGATCTCATCATGTCGTTCCGGGCGTCGTCCGACCTCGAGGAGCGGATCGCGCTCGCGCATCGATTGGAGCAGATGGTCCACGACGCGGGGGTCGTGATCCCGACCTTCCAAGTGCCGTACACGCGCGAAGGCGCGTGGCGCTGGGTCAAATTGCCCGAGTGGCTCGGGACACGCACGACCGGGGCGCTGTTCAACCCGCATCGGCTGTCCGCTGGCATCTTCTCGAGCGGCGGTCTTTTTTGGATCGATGAGGCGGAGAAGGAGCGCACCCTCAAGGCGATGGACGAGGGCGCTGCGCTTGAGCCCATCACGGCCATGAACACCGACTACCGCGCCGAGTAGCGTCCTCGAAGTGCTTCAATCCGTACAGTTGAGCTAGGTTGCCATGGCCTCGGTGGGAGAATGTGACGGCAATCCCCATCCCGTTGCCGTAGCTGCGAGCGAACGCGAGCACGAAGGCCAGCAGTTCGCGCGACGCGCCGTTCAGGGCGCGCCGGCACGCCTGCTCAGCGTGGAAAACCTCTCCACGGCGTTCGACACCGAGGCCGGTCGGGTAACCGTCGTCGACGAGGTCAGCTTCGAGATCGACGCTTCAGAGACGCTTGGGCTCGTCGGCGAATCCGGTTGCGGCAAGAGCGTCACGGCGCTGTCGATCATGGGCCTGTTGCCTAGGCCGGCGGGGAGCATCGTAGGCGGCCGTATCCTCTTCCGTGGTGAAGATCTGGGCGCCGCCGAAGCCCTGCGACTGCAACAGGTCCGCGGCAACCGCATCGCCATGATCTTCCAGGAGCCGATGACGGCGCTGAATCCCGTGCAGCGCATCGGCCGGCAACTGGCCGAAGCCTATACGCTCCACGCGCCTGGTACGGGTAGGAACGAAGCCAAGGGGCGGGCGCTTGAACTACTCGACCAAGTGGGGATCCCAGCCGCGGAGCGGCGCTTGACCGAGTATCCGCACCAGTTGTCGGGTGGCATGCGCCAGCGCGTGATGATCGCCATGGCGCTCGCCAGCCGACCGGATCTCTTGATCGCAGATGAGCCGACGACGGCGCTCGACGTCACGATCCAAGCGCAGATTCTCGAACTCTTGCGCGACCTGCAGCGCGAGACCGGCATGGCGATCCTGTTCATCACCCACGATCTTGGCGTCATAGCCGAACTGTGTTCGCGCGTGGTGGTCATGTATGCCGGACGAATCGCGGAACAGGCATCTGCGCCTGCGCTTTTCGCGAACCCGCGGCATCCCTATACGCGCGGATTGCTGCGGTCCGTACCACGGTTGGAGGACGATCCGAAGACCGTCCTCAGCACCATTCCGGGCACGGTGCCGGACATCCACGAGCTGCCGACAGGGTGTCGTTTCGCGAATCGGTGTCCCCACGCTGAGGACATCTGCCGGCGCCGCGCGCCGGAGCTGGAGGAAACACCGGTCCCGGAAGGACAGACATCACCGGTCCCGGAAGGACAGACGTCGACCCACCGCGTGGCCTGCCACCGCTGGCGAGCCGTAGAGGCAGTGTGAGCACCGAGGACCAGCCGTTGCTCCGCGTCCGCGGGCTAACCAAGCACTTCCCCGTGCGCGGCGGGGTGTTCCTGCGCACGGTCGGCCACGTGCATGCGGTGGACGGCGTTTCCTTCGACCTAGGCGCCGGGGAGACCCTGGGCCTCGTCGGCGAGTCCGGTTGCGGCAAGAGCACGGTCGGCAAAACCCTGCTCAGGCTCTACCAGCCGACGGCCGGCACGGTGCTGTTCGAAGGGCAAGACGTGGTGACCATGAAACGGCCAGCGTTGCGGCAGCTGCGCCGCGACATCCAGATCGTGCTGCAGGATCCGTTCGAGTCGCTAAACGCGCGTCACACGGTCGGCAAGATCCTTGAGGAACCTTTTATCATCCATCGGCTGGGAACGCCGGCCCTACGTCGCCGCTGGGCCGCAGAGTTGCTGGAACGCGTCGGGCTCGAAGCGGCAGCAGCGGGCCGATTCCCGCACGAGTTCTCAGGTGGCCAGCGCCAGCGCATCGGCATCGCCCGCGCGATTGCGCTCAGGCCCAAGCTCATCGTCTGCGACGAAGCGGTCTCCGCGCTCGACGTCTCGATCCAGTCCCAGATCCTCAACCTGCTCTTGGACCTGCAGCGCGAGATGCACCTGGCGTTGATCTTCATCGCCCACGATCTGGCCGTGGTCAAGCATGTTTCGGACCTCATCGCGGTGATGTATCTCGGCGAAGTGGTCGAGACCTCGACCGCAGCCGAGATATACGCCTCGCCGCGACATCCATATACGCAAGCGCTGATCTCGGCGATTCCGGTTCCCGATCCGACAGCGCGGCTGGACCGCATCGTCCTCGAAGGCGACGTGCCGTCGCCGATCGATCCACCGCACGGTTGCCGCTTCCACACCCGCTGCCGATACGCCCGCGACGACTGCCGAAACATCAAGCCAGCGCTAGAGCCCGTGCGCGACGGCGCGTCGGTCGCCTGCCACCACTGGCGGAATCTTGAGAGTGGCCAACATGACCGCTTCCCGCTGGGAATCAAATAGCCGAACCGGGTCAAATCCAAGCACCAGGCGGGATGGAACGCGTAGCTCAAGCAGGGAGACGAACGATGCGCTATGTGTCCTTCATCCACCGGGACGACGCAGGCTACGGTGTCAGCTTTCCTGACTTCCCGGGTTGCGTCTCCGTCGGTGACAGCATCGACGAAGCCATTCGCCACGGCAGCGAAGCCCTCGCCTTTCACGTCGAAGGGCTGATCGACGACGGCGAGTCGATTCCGCGGCCCCGTTCGATCGACGCAATCAAGGCAGACCCCGAGTTGTCCGACTGGCGCCGAGAAGCCGATTTCGTGCTGATCCCCCTCCTGCTGGACCGAGGGACCTCGCGTCGGGTCAACATTTCTCTGGATCGTGGCTTGCTTGAAGCCATCGACAATGAGGCCAAGCTACGGCGGATGACCCGATCCGCTTTCCTGGCAACCGCGGCCCGGCGCGAGATCGAAACGACCTGACATCGGCAGGAGCAGGTCGCGCATTGACCAACATGCCTGCGAAGGCCGTCGGCTGTGCCGTCGGGCCGGCTAGGGCAGGTTGCCCTCGTCCCAGCGCGTCGCGGTCATTCCTCGGCGTCGCTTTGCGCCGCTAGCTTGTTCGCGAAGTCTCCCCCTCGGAAGATGGAGATACCGTCCACGGAGATGTGCCGGCGCATGGCTTCCAAGATTGACTCTGGAGTCAGCTCGGCGATTTTGGCTTCGTGTTCTATGGTGAAGTCCATCGTTCGGTTGAAGTAGAGGTTGTTGGCCAGCGTTCCGGCGACTGAGGTGTCGTTGGCGCGTTGGTTGCGGGCGATGTCGAGGTAGCCGCTCTTGGCGGCGTCCACTTCCTCTTGGGTGAAGCCTTCCTCGAGTGCCTTCGTGACCTCTTCGCGGAACGCGCTCACTACCCTGTCGCCGTTTTCTGGCGCGAAGATGGCGTAGGTGAGGAAGGTGCCCGACTCGTCAATGGGGTGGGCTTGGAACTGGGAGCCGACGCCGTAGGAGAGGCCCTCTTCCTGGCGGATGCGCTTGGCCAGGCGGGAGTTCAGGAAGCCGCCGCCGAGCATGAAGTTGCCCAAGGTCATGGCGGCGTAGTCGGGGTGGGAGTCGGACATCGGGAAGGTGGCGACGGCAAGCATGAAGGCGTTGGCCTTGTCGGGGGTTTCGATGTCGATGTTGACGGTTTCCACCGGAACGTGAGGGTCGGCGATTCGCACAAAGGGCTCGCCGGCGTCCCAGTCGCCGAACAGTTCTTCGAGCAGCGAGGCGATTTCGTCTGGGTCGAAGTCACCAACGAGGGAGAGGGTTGCGGCCTCGGCGCCATAGACGGCTGCGTGGAAGGCGCGGGCGTCTTCGACGGTGACGGAGTTCATGCGTTCGATCCGCTCGTCGAAGGTCGGCGTGTAGAGCGGGTGGTCTGTGTTGTCCCGAGGGCTCATGTGGCGCTGCATGGTGATCGAGACCAGCGCCTGCGGCTCGGAGCGTTGCGATTCGATGCCGGCGAGAATCTCTTGCCGCAGCGTGTCGAATTCCCCTTGGTCGAAGGCCGGTTGCTTTAGCACCTCGGCACCGAGCCGAAGCACGTCCGGCAGGCTCTCACGCACGGTCACCAGACTGCCGCCGGCGCCGAAAATGCTGCCCGACAGGCTCGATTGGGTCTTGAGCCGATCCATCTCGTCGCTGATCTCTTGCCGAGAGCGATTCTCGGTGCCGCGCATGAGCATGGCGCCGGCGATCTGGGCGGCGGTGGCCTTGCCCATCAGCGCCTCCTCGTTGCCGCCCCGGAAGGTGAAACGAATGCTCACGGCGTCGCCGCGGTTCTCCTTGGCGAGCATGGCGACTTTCATGCCGCCGGAAAGCGTGATCTTGCGCGTGCGGGCTTCGATGTTTTGCGGGGTCGGGTCAAAGGCTTCGCCCTCGGCGACGGCTTCGCGACCCGTGTAGCCCTCGACCACCTCGGCAACGACTGGCGGTGGCGGCACTTCCGCGCGCACGGGCGTTTCTTCCGTAGGGTGGAAGAAGCCAAGAGTGCGGTTCGAAGGCAGGAAATAGGTTTGTGCCACGCGATGCACGTCTTCGGACGTCACTTGTTCGAGGCGGTCGCGGTCGATGAAGACGAGCCGCCAGTCGCCCATTGCGGCCCACTCGCTGAGGCGCAGGGCAATGAACTGCGGGTTGTTGAAGGCGAGTTCAATGCTCGCGCGGTAGTAGGTCTTGGCGCGCTCCACCTCCTCCTCGGTGGGCGGCTGGGCCGCGAGTTCGTCGAACGTTGCGAGCAGAGCTTCGGTGGCCCCATCGAGCGAGTCTTCGAGACGCACTTCGGCATCGCCCATCAAGAGCCCCGGCTCGCGCATTTGCATCGCGTAGGAGGAAACGCGAGCCGCGAGCCCGGGCTCCACCAGATTGGTGTAGAGCCGGCCTGCGGGTTCGTTGCCGAGAATGTGGTTCAGCACCTTGGCGGCGGCGAAGTCCTCGTGGCTGCCAGCGGGCACATGGAACGCGACCATCGCGATCTGCACATCGCCGACCCGACGCAGGCTCACCGTACGCTCGCCGTCCTGGGCCGGCTCCGCCGTGTAGGTGGGGAAGAGCTGGTTGGCGCCGGAGCGGTCTGGCCGCGGGATGGGGCCGAACTCCTGCGCCACCAGCTCGATCGCACGCTCGGGCTCGAACTTGCCGGCCACCACCAGCACGGCGTTGTCTGGCTGGTAATACTTGCGATAGAACGCTTGGAGACGGTCGATCGGCACGTTCTCCACGTCGGAACGGGCACCGATGGTGGAGTTGCCGTAGTTGTGCCAGAGGTAGGCGGCAGACGCCACCCGCGCCGACAGGATCCGCGACGGGTTGTTTTCGCCCGACTCCATCTCGTTGCGCACCACGGTCATCTCGGATTCGAGATCCTCGGCGCTGATGAACGAGTTGATCATGCGGTCGGCTTCGAGGTCCAGCGCCCAGGCGAGGTTGTCTTCGTTGGCCGGGAAGGTCTCGAAGTAGTTCGTGCGGTCGAGCCAAGTGGTGCCGTTGGGGAAGGCGCCGCGCTCGGTGAGTTCGTCGTCGATGTTGGGGTGATCCGGCGTGCCCTTGAAGACGAGGTGCTCAAGCAGGTGCGCCATGCCGGTTTCGCCGTAGGCCTCGTGGCGCGAGCCGACGAGGTAGGTGATGTTCACCGTGATCTGCTGCTTGCTCTGATCGGGGAAGAGCAGAAACTTGAGGCCGTTGTCGAGTTCGTACTCGGTAATGCCCTCGACCGAGGCGACCTTGGTGACCCCTTCCGGGAGTTCATCGGCAACTGCCGCCTGACCAATCCAAGCGGCGCAGACGAACGCAATGGCGGCAAGAAAGGCGACGGACTTTCGCATGGATTCGCTCCTCGTGAGGGATGCCAGCGGGGACAAACGGGCGCGAACCTTATCACAGGGCAGGCTTGCGCCAGCTCAATCTGTCCCTTCGAGTTCCTCTGCTCGCGCAGTGTTGCCGTCAGGCGGAACGCCGCTTCCGTGGTGCCGATTCAGCGTTCGCGCGAGCACCGTGACGGCGGCGAAGGTGAGGACGCCGGCCAGGGCGAAGGCGGCGCCGGGGAAGTACACCGGGGCGGCGGGGGAGGAGTAGTAGGCGAAGAGTTGCGTCATCACCACCGGGCTGATGACGAAGGTGCTGCTCGCGACGCTGCCCAAGAGGCCTTGCAGTTCGCCTTGGGCGTTGGGCGGGATCTGCTCCGACATGATGCCGTTCACGGCCGGCATGACGAGGCCCGAGCCCGCGCCGATGACGATCCAGACGTACATCCACCACCCTGTCGGTGAGAGGGCATAGCCAAAGAAGCTCAAGGCGGACACCGAGAGGCCGAAGTAGGCGGCCCGGTGCGCGCCCCAGAGCGGGATGACCTTGCGGATGAGGCCGCCCTGCACGATCAACATGCACACGCCCACCACGCCCAGCGAGAAGCCGACCTCGCGCGGGCCCCAACCGTAGCGTTCCATGGTGTAGAAGGCCCATGTGGCGGGGAGGGAGTCGTGCGCCAGCATGTAGAGGAAGTAGGCGCCGAGCATGCCTGTCACCACCGGGAAGCGGCGCATTTGCAGGTAGGCGCCGACGGGATTGGCGCGTTCGACCTTGAAGGGCCGGCGGTTCTCCGGAGCAAGCGTCTCGGGCAGCGCGATGAAGCCGAAGACGACGTTGGCGAAGGCAAGGCCGGCGGTGACGAAAAAAGGCGTACGCGGCCCGAATTCGCCCAGGAAGCCGCCGATGACAGGGCCCAGGACGAAGCCTGAGCCGAACGCCGCGCCGATCAGGCCGAAGTTCTGCGCCCGCTTGTCCGGCGGGAAGAGGTCGGCAATGTAGGCGTTGGCGATGCCGAAGCTGCTCGCCGACATGCCGGCGATGATGCGGCCCAGAAACAGCCAGCCAATCGTCGGCGCGAAGCCCATGACGAGATAGTCGATGCTGAAGATCGCGAGCGATGCCAGGAGGATTGGCCGCCGGCCGAAGCGATCCGACAGATTCCCTACCACCGGCGAGAAGACGAACTGCATCAGGGCATAGGCAAACGCCAACCAGCCGCCGTAGCGAGCGGCTTCGTGCAGGGGCTCGCCGCTGACATCGACGATCAACTCCGGCAGCACCGGCAGAATGATGCCGAAGCCGACCGAGTTCAGCAGCACCGTGACGAAGATGAACGCGAGAGCGCGATTTACGCTGGTGACTTTGCGCACGCTTGGCCGATGCCGTACGGGACGTGCAGCATAGCAGTGCGCTGCCGCTGCCAACGTTTCGGAAGCGCCAGCAGTCTGTCGGACTTGGCGGGATGCACGCCGCTGCCGGACAGGGCGACGCATGCGTCGCCCCTACAGGAAGGTGTCGGTCATGTCCCGGGCCGTAGGGGCGACGCATGCGTCGCCCCTCTTCGGGCGGCCTTCCTCATGCCCTAGGAGCCTCCGCCGTATGGCGCGCCAACGGGTTACGATGCGTCCGATGAACGTACAGGCAGGGCACGCCTCCACGATCGATCCGGACGCGATGAAGGCGCACTACGAGCGCGAGATCGAGGCGGCCGCCGGCTTTGGGCGCGGCGACGACCGGCATTCGCACCGGACGTTTCGAGGCATGTTGAAGGCCTCGCGCCGGTTGCCGGCTCGGCGATTGGAGGGGGACGAAGGTGTTTGGCTGTGGTCGGACTTGCACCTGGGGCATGGAAACATCATTCGCTATGCCGACCGACCTTTCGAGAACGTGGCCGCCATGAACGCCACGCTCTATCGCAATTGGGACAATACGGTTGGCGAAGCCGACACGCTGGTGTTCGTGGGCGATCTCGCCATGCGCGATGCGGTGAGCGAGCCGACCTGGCAGCGCATTCGCGACGGCCGAGGCTCGTGCAAGCGGCTGGTTTTCGGCAACCACGATCTCACCGGCGGCGGCGATCTGCGTGTCGACGGCTTCGACGATGTTTGCTCCGTGCTTTGCCTGGACGGCGACCCGCCGCTCGTGTGTACGCACCTGCCGCTAAAGGAAGTGCCGGCCGGGTGCGTCAACGTCCACGGTCACACCCACAACGAACCACCCCGCGAGACGGCGCACATCAATGTGTCGGTGGAACAGCTCGACTACCGCCCGGTTGCCGCGTCGCGCCTGCGGGCGTTGGCGCGGGAGCTTGTGGCGGGCCGAGTTCCCCAAGGCAACACGACGCAGCAACGTTTGCGAGCCTTGACCAGGCCGGGACAAGCCACACCCCGACGCGTCCCGTACCGGGTTCATCGATGCTAGTGTGCCGTCCCACAAGTTCGTGGTACTTCGGGATGCCAAATGCAGGCACTCAACGACCTCACTGGGGCGAGTCCCAGGCGGCACATCCTCGCTTTCTCCGGCATTGTTGCACCAGCCAACGTCCAGCTCGAAGGGCCGCACGACTCGCGGTTTTCCGTGGGACTCAAGCATTGTCCAGTGGGAAAGTGAGGGGTGAAGAGGCGGCTTGCATGGCAAGGTTGAATGGCCGTTCGTTTTGCAGTGCAGTCGGGTGTTTGCGGGTGGTGGTGACGGGTCAAGGGCGAGCGCGACGGGGACGGGGAGTGGGTTTTGGCGGAGGCGGCGATGCCGTGCGGAGCCAGTTGGTTTGGTTCGGCCCCGGAGCCGTCGCGATCGGCGAAGCGCACCCTTGACGCGCCGGAGGGACTTACCCTGCGTGGCAGGGATCGGCCCCTGCGATCACTGCCTCCCGGCGAGGGGGCCGGGGCTCGGTGGCTGGCCCCCGTCGGCGGACATGCGGGCCGTCAGCCGGCGGCCAGCGCCGGTGCCGTTGTGGCGGGACGAGCTGGAAATAGCCTGAGACCTTGTCGGCCTTGCCGAGGCCGCGATGGCCCACGCGTTCCAGGGTCTCCCGCACGAAGCCGTAGGCGTCGTCCCGGCCCCGGGGCTTGAAGTCCACAGCCTCGCTGCCTTCGACGAAGGCGCGAAGCTGCTTGATGGTGCGTAGCCGCCGCGTCTGGATGTCCACGATCATCACCCAATGGTGCGCCGCGGACAGCCTACTTCACCCTCACTTCGCATGGACAACTCTCTGATTGGCCATCCACGGACTCAATCTGTACGATGCATTGTTTTGTTTGGAAAAGCAGGCGTGTCAGGGTCAAGCGTATTCGTGGTTTTGGAGGGACTGCACGGTGTGGGCAAGAGCGAGGTTGCGCGGCAACTAGCCGACGCAATCTGCGCGGACCACATGCCGACTGTAGCCCCGATATTCAAGGATGTCCGTGGGTTGGTCGACCGTGGCACGTCGCTGGAGTGGCGGCATGCAGTATACGCGGTCGCCGTGCTTGACGCGGGATGGCGGATCCGGGAGCGGTTGCAAGCAGGTCGGTCGGTCGTGGTCGAAAGCTGGCTGTATCGGACGATGGCGTTCCATCGTGGCATGGGCTCCGACCTCAAGTTGCCTGTCGACACGGTTGAGCTGCCGGAGCCCGATTGGCAATTTCTGCTGACCTGCAACGATTCCGAACGTCGCAGGCGGCTAGATCAGCGTGGCTCGTCGAATAGCGCCTACTGGCTTAGCCGAGCAGAGTCGAACTCCACGAAGATCGAAGAGCAGTACCGTAGCTTCGGTCTCCAGGAAGTCGACACGACGGGGCTTGAGATCGACAGCGTTGTAGGGAGGCTGCGTGACCGAATTGGTAGATAGTGGGAGCCTCTGGTCCGCGACGAAGACCTTCTTCCCGCTTTTCGTCGCGCACTTGGAGAAGCGGGTGACCGGAGGTCGAGTGCTAGTCGTGGGTGCGTCGGATGGTAAGTTCGTCATACCTCTAGCGAGGCGCGGCTGGCACGTGACGGCTGTTGAAGTCGATACTACCGCGATCCGAGGCGGACGGGTAAGTCTACCGGACAACGCTCTAGGTCCGATCCACACTCCAGGTTTGATCACGCGACTGTCCGAGTCCGGCTTGTCCGAGCGTGTGGATGTGATAGAGGCTGATGTCCGTGAACTCTCCTTCGGCCGAACCTTCGACGCGGCGTTTACAAGTTGCTCCTGGCACTACTCGCGAAACGGCGACCGTCCGGTAGCAACGTTCGTAACGGCTATGGCAGAAGCAGTCAAGGGAGGCGGGCTTTTCTGTGCCGAGTACATGATGCCTGTGAGCGTGGACCATTTCACAACTGATCGCTACATGGTCGAGGGGCAGTTACGGCACCAATTTTCGACGCGGGATTGGCTGGTGCTCGAGGAGTTCTACACCTCGCCATTCGTCGAGGCGAAGCATATCGGCGTTGTCAAAGACCATGTGCACCGCATGGGGTTGTTTTTGGCCGAACGAGTAGCGTGAGCAAGCGCTCACGGCAAGGGTGTTCGATGGTTGCGGGCTGTGAGGCGCGGGCAGCGGTTTCAGTTTTCCACACACAGGACTTCGACTTCGACTTCCTTTCCCCCGAGGAGTCCGTTCTGGACGTCACCCTCCTGGAGGCCCAATAGCAGGCGGGCGAGTGGCGTCGCGTACGAAATGCGACCCTCGGAAGCCACGCGAAAACTGCCCACTCGAATCGTGGCGGCCTCGACGCCGTTCACGCTGTAGGTGACCTGGGAGCCGATCGTGGCGCCGGCGGATGGAATGACATCGAGAACGCGCAGATTCATCTCGTCACTTTGGCGACGCGGGGGCGGCTGATAGGTTGGTTGGATGTTGATGGCGTAGGCCGACATAGCTGCGCGAGCCGAGACTGTTGCACTGAACGGTTCATTAGCTTCGCGGCCAACTAGCACTTTGGCGAGCTCAGCGTTCGGGTCTGGCGGAACCGTGGCGACTAAAAGCTCAGGTTGGATGGAGAGACTATGCCGTTTGCGGATAACCTCGACTCGTTGTTTGAAACCAGTTTGGTGGACACGTTCGAATGTAGCTGTGTAGGCCACTAGGCTGCCGATGCCCACGGGCCCCGGTGGAGTGACCTGGTTGATCAGAAACTCGAACCGGCCGTCCGATGCCGCTTCAGTTGGCTTGGACTCATCCTTAGTCTGTACGTCGATCCCAAGGACTGTCTTCGCCGTGTCGGCTGCGATCTTCACGGGGATGGAGTCGCCAACACGCCGACCTACGAGGTGCTGGACGAGATGCCCTTCGTGCTGTGACTCGGGCAACAGACTGTCTACGAAATGGAGCGTCCGTCGCTCGGCACTCGTGGTGGTCTTCAGCTTTTGCTCAAGAGTGAAGCGCCGTCGCCGATAGGCGACTTCGAAAACGACCGAACTAGTGGGACCGACCGAGTCCGGGGCGAAGTTCTCAGGGAGGATAACCGCACGGCGTAGGATTTGCGCAAGCTGTTGGTGTTGCTCGCCCAGCCTTTCGAACTTGCGTTGGGCGACGTCCAGCGGCGCGTTGTCGTGCCATGTCTCCGAACTCTGCCTGTTGGCTTCACCCATTTCCTGTCCAGCTGCCTCGATGTCAGCGCTCAAGCTGGCTTGCTTTCTGTGAAGATGCTCCAAATCCTCCTGCAAGAAGAAGAGCGGCTGAGTAGCTGAATCGATGAGCATGGTCAAATTTCCACGTATCGAACTTGCGGTGTGCGAGCAGCCAGCTCGTCGTCATCGGCTGGACGGTACTCGACGCAATCATGGGCCTTGTCATACCAGAACGCATTGCTGTCGGCTCCTACCGCCTTGCAGGAGACGTACAAGCGACCGTCAGGTTGGATTTCTATCCGGTCGAGGTCTGTCCGCTCCATCCTGCTCCGGTCTAAGGCAACGGCCGGGCTGGCATCTTCGTCCAGGAAGACGGGCACGTCGCGAGCGGCCCTACGGACTTCTCTTGTCAGTTGAGAGCGCTGCCCAGGGGCGACGATGAGGTCGGGGTGATCAGCCGCATGACCTATCGGGCGAAGTTCATGCAACTTGATGTGGTCGGCGCCGCATTCAGCGGCGATGGCCGCTAGCCCACCAATGTCGCCGACATTGCTGTTCGTGACCGTCATCGTAATGGAGGTGCGGATCCCGTGAGCTCGGGCGAATAGCAGCGTATCTACGCAAGCCTTGAAGCTGCCAGGACGCCTGATGGCATCGTGAGTTTCGCACAGCCCGTCGACAGAAACCCGTAGGTGATCCAGATCAGACGCGACACGCGTGAGGATCTTGTGGATGCGGTAACCGTTCGTGCAAACCACCGTGTCAAGGCCGCGCAGTTTGGCAAACGCCAACATGGCTTCGAGGTCTGGATGGAGGAACGGTTCCCCACCACAGATGGTTACCGACGAGAGTCCAAAGTGGTCCGCAAAATGGGCGATTGCGCGCGTGGCTTCGTCCAGCGTGAAGCGTTCGGGCCGCTTCAGGTTGACGCCTTGGAAGCAATGCCTGCACTCGAAATTGCATCGGTACAGAACCTCCAAGTAGAGCTTTTCGACGTGTCCGATGTGGGCGTGAGCCTTGAGTGGATGTTCGTCGTCCATGCGTTCAGCCTCCACTCTAACTCCAGTCTGATTGTCGGCCGGGAATAGCGCCATCCAATAACACGCGAGTTCGCGGTCATGGGAGCCTGCGTCTTCCGGATGGCGCCGGCGAGGCAGCACCCTAAGCGGCCATGCCTAGGGCTGCCACTATCCATGCAAATATACCACGGACAGCCGGTGTTCCCCGCCATGAGGGTAGGTTACCCGTCGCCGGGGGGGGGGGGGGGGGGGGCCCCCCCGCCGCGGGGGGGGGGCAAGGGGGGGGGCGGGCCGCGACATTGGGACCCGG
>VXSY01000092.1 GCA_009837725.1 Gammaproteobacteria bacterium
GCGGTGGGCTTGGCCGGCTCCGCTGCGTGCGCGCCTTCGGCGCGCCTGGAGGGCGGGACGCCCTCCCCCCAGCGAGGCCCTCGCGTGGCAGGGGCTGGTTTGATGGTGGCGTTGTTCGGGGCTGGCGCTTTGTTGGCGTCGTCGGGAACGTTGCCTGCGGTGGCCTTGGCCGGCTCCGCTGCGTGCGCGCCTTCGGCGCGCCTGGAGGGCGGGACGCCCTCCCCCCAGCGAGGCCCTCGCGTGGCAGGGGCTGCTCCTAGCCTAGCCTAGCTCCGGTTGTCGGTGCGCGAATCCGGTGATGGACTCCACCGCTTTCGCTGCGGCAAGAAGGAACGCGTCGGCGCGCAGAGGGGCGATCAGTTGGGCACCCACTGGGAGGTCGCCGGCGAAGCCTGCGGGCAGGGAAAGTGCCGGGCAGCCGGTCACCGTGATCAGGCTGCAGCTTTCCATCCATTGGATGTAGGTTTCCATCGCCACGCCTTCCACTTCGCGCAGCCAGTCCGTGCCGAGATCGAACGGGAGGACTTGTGTGGTGGGACCGATCAGAAGGTCAAAGCGCGAGAAGAACTCGCCGATGCGACCGATCAGTGCGGCGCGGGCGGGGTCCACCCAGTCGTAATCGGCAACCGTCAGTTCCGCGCCGGCGGCAAGGTTCCAGCGGATGGTGTCCTTGAGCTCGGATTGTTCGGCCGCGGTCATTGCGCCGAACCGGCGCCGAAAGCCGGTGGCGCGGAGGATGTGAAAGATGCGACGGGCGTCCGTGAGGTCGGGCTTCGCTTCCTCGACAATGGCGCCGGCGCCGGTCAAGGCATCCGCCAGGGCGCGGATGCGTTCGCGCACAGCCGCTTCCACGGGCAGGCCGAAATCCTCGGTCACGGCGATGCGCAAGTCGCGGATGGGGAGTTCGGCTACCGGCGTGAACGAGGCGCCGGGCTCGGGCTGCATGTGTGGGATGCCGGCGTCCGGGCCGGCAAGGACGGAGAACAGCAAGGCCACGTCGTCGATGGTGCGCGCCATCGGCCCGGCCGTGGATAGGTCCGTCCAGGGCATGCCCGGTGAGCCAGGCACCCTGCCCGGTGATGGCCGAAAGCCGATGACGTTGCAGAAGGCGGCGGGATTGCGCAGCGAACCGCCCGTGTCACTGCCGTCCGCCACCGGGATCATGCGGGCGGCCAGCGCCACCGCAGCGCCGCCGCTGCTGCCGCCGCAGGTCTTGGTCGTGTTCCAAGGGTTGGCGGTGGCACCGAAGACGCGGTTGAACGTCTGCGATCCGGCGCCGAACTCCGGCGTGTTGGTCTTGCCCACGGTGACCGCTCCCGCGGCACGCATGCGCTGCACCATCAGGGCGTCCTGCTCCGGCACGTGATCCGCAAAGAGGGGCGAGCCGTAAGTGGTGCGGATGCCCTTGGTGGGCACAAGGTCCTTGTGGGCGATGGGGAGGCCCTTGAGGGCGCCACCGCGGGTTCGGTCGTTATCCAGGGCGCGGGCCGTGTCCCGCGCCCGCTCGAACGTGGTGGTAACGATGGCGTTGACCGCCGGGTTCGCCGCCTCGATGCGTTCGATGTGCGCGTCGAGCACTTCGACGCAACTCGCCTCGCCGCGGTCGATCAGGCCCAGCAGGGCTGTTGCGTTCGCTTCCCAGAGTGCTGTCACCTTGCTTCCTCTCCTTCGTTGGCAGGGACTGGCCCGCCACAAGTCGCGCCGCCAGCAGTGGCGTTGCGCCCGTCACCGCCCGTTCAACTCTTCAGAAACCCCACCAACAGCCTTGCCGTCTCCTCCGCTCGCTCCTGCTGCACCCAGTGCCCGGCGCCGAGCACCAGATGGACGCCGCGCATGTCGGTGCAGGTTTCGTCGCGCATTCGTTCGAGTGCGCCGGGGCTTTGCCATGTGCCCCAGTCGCTCGCGCCGGCGACGAAGAGCGTCGGCTGGTCCAGCGTTCGGCCGGCGAACAGTTCCTGCTCCTCGCGCCCCACGGCGCCGGAGCGGTAGTGGTTGAGGCCACCCTGAAAGCCGGTGCGCTCGTATTCGGCGGCATAGACGGCGAGCTCAGCCTCCGGCAGCCAGCGATTGGCGGCGATTTCCTCCGCGCTTGGCATGTGCTTGGCCACGGTTTCGGCCATGCCGTCGGCCTCGTCCATGATGTAGTAGGTGGGCATCTTGGCCATCTCTTGTGCCGTGCGGGCGGCGAGCCGGTGCGGTTGGTTGCCCGGCCAGTCGGCGCTCTTGTGGTGGTAGTACGCGCGCAGGAAGGCGTGGATGCCTTGCGGCGCACGGGAGAGGTTGGGGTTCGCCTGTCGGGTTTGGTAATAGCGCTGGTAGTGCTTGCGTGGGCGTGGCAGGGCGGCCAGGTCGCGGGCTAGGGTGTCTGTGGGTGCCGCTGGCGGGGCGGTGCCGAGCGGCAGTGGGGAGGGTGCGGCGAAGGGCGCGCTCATCATTGCGGCTCGCGTGAACACGTCGGGCCGCACCAGTGCGCACCAGCCGGCGATGGGGGAACCGAAGTCGTGGCCGACTACCGCCACAGAGCGGTGGTCCATCGCAGCGACCAAGCCCAACGCGTCCCGCACCACGTTGAGGCGGCGAAACGGGCCAAGATCGTCGTCGTAGTCGGCCTGCCAGCCGGTCGTGCGCCCGTAACCCCGGAGGTCTGGCGCAAACGCATGGAAGCCCGCCTTGGCCAATGCCCCGAGGATGCGCCTCCAGCTATAGGCAAGCTCCGGAAAGCCATGCAGGAGAAGGACGCCGGGCCGCCCCGGCGGATCGAAGCCAGCCTCGAGAACATGCACCCGCAAGCCGTTGACGCCGTCGACGAATCGCGACCGGACCCCATCCGGCAACACATCGCTTGGCAGTGGTTCCACCACTCGCTTGTCCCCCAGCACGCTTCACCCAAGCCACCACCCGCACCATAGGGAACCGCAGAACAAGGTCAAGGCGAACCCAAGGGCGGGACGCCGCACTTCCAGGAAGGCCTACTTCCCGAATCTTGGACAGGCAAACACCCCCCAGCC
>VXSY01000170.1 GCA_009837725.1 Gammaproteobacteria bacterium
TGGCTCCTAGCCGTAGCTGCGAGCGAATGCGAGCACGAAGGCCAGCAGTTCGCGCGGCGAACTGCCAACGCGCCCGTTAGGGCGCGCAGGCGCGATTGGATTCGAATCAACTGACCCCGGCCGCCGCTTCGCGGCGGCTTGGCAGTTTGCTGCGCAAACTGCTGTGAAGCTTGGCCTCGCCTCCCCCTCCACACTTCTTGGTACGCGCGATTGGATTCGAACCAACGACCCCCACCATGTCAAGGTGGTGCTCTAACCAGCTGAGCTACGCGCGTGCGTGGTGAGATTGTAGAGCACTTGCATTGGCTATGCGCGGGGGCGGACTTGGGTTCGGCGCATTAGGCGGCGGGCGCTGGGGGGGAAGGCGGCGCGGCGGTGCATGACGGTGCGGTTGTCCCAGATCACGAGGTCGCGCTCGCGCCATTGCTGCGTCCAGACGTCACCGGGCAAGGCGACGTGGGTCCACACCTCGTCCAGGAGCGCCTCGCTTTCGGGCAGCGGCAGGCCTTCCACGTAGGCGTCCTGGCGGCGTCCTAGGTAGAGCGCATTGACTCCCGTTTCCGGGTGGCGCAACACCATCGGGTGCGACGCTCCCGGCGCGTCGCGGGGGTCGTCCACGTCGTGGTGACCGCGGCGCAGCTTGCCGACACTATCGTGGGCGGCGTCGTGCTTGGCTTTCAGGCCCCGAAGCCGCCCCTCCAACTCTCGCGGCAACGCCTTGAGCGCGCCGATCATGCTGCAGAAGTGGGTGTCGCCGCCGGTTTCGGGCACCTCCACGGCATAGAGGAGGCTAGCGGTGGGCGGCCGCTCGATGTAGGACATGTCTGTGTGCCAGGCCGCCTCGCCATTGCCAAGGCCGCCGATGGGCTGGCCGTTCCTGACGATGTTGGAGATGGTGGTGATGTAGGGGTTCGGCAGCTTGTCCACCTCGCTCCTGCGCATGCGTCCGAAGGGCGCGTACTCGAGCGGCCCAAAGCGCCCGCTGAAGGATTGCAGGATGTCGTCGTCCACGCGCTGGTCGCGCAGGCGCAGCACGGCGTAACGGAGCCAAGCTGCATGCAGGGCCGCGAAGTCCTCGTCGCCCATGGTTTCGAGGTCGATGTCCGTCACGTCGGCGCCGAAGGAAGCGCCCGCAAAAGGCTGAACCTGCATCGCGTGCTCCTGGTAACCCAATCGTTTCAAGCAAATCAGTTTGTTAGGTACGCCTCGCGCAACTCGCGGATTTCGTCCCGCACCGCGGCCGCGTCCTCGAACTCGAGGTTGCGGGCATGTTCCATCATCCTCTCCTGAAGCTCTTCGAGCATCCGCCCAACCCCCTTCGCATCGTCCGGCGCCGCCCGCTTGGGCGCCATGCCGTTCGCCCCCCGGCGGCTTCCGCGACCGTTGCCTCGCGCTGCCCCAGGCTCGGCGCGAGCGCCTTCCATCACGTCGGCGATGGCCTTGGTGACGCCGCGCGGGACGATGCCGTGCTCTTCGTTGAACGCCACCTGCTTTTCCCGGCGACGGTTGGTCTCGCTGATGGCGGCTTCCATGGAGCCGGTGATGTCGTCGGCGTAGAGGATGGCGCGACCGTTGATGTTGCGGGCGGCGCGGCCGATGGTCTGGATGAGGGAGCGCTCGGCGCGCAGAAAACCCTCCTTGTCCGCGTCAAGCACGGCCACCAGCGACACCTCGGGCATGTCGAGCCCCTCGCGCAAGAGGTTGATGCCCACCAGCACGTCGAACTTGCCGAGGCGCAGGTCGCGCACGATCTCCATGCGCTCCACCGTGTCGATGTCGGAGTGCAGATAGCGCACCCGCACACCGTGCTCGTCCAGGTATTCGGTCAGATCCTCCGCCATGCGCTTGGTGAGCGTTGTGACGAGCACTCGTTCACCTGCCTTGACCACCTCGCCGATCTCGCCGAACAGGTCATCCACCTGGGTCGAGGCGGGGCGAACGATCACGGCCGGATCCACCAATCCCGTCGGCCGCACCACCTGCTCGACGGTCTGCGCCCCGCGCTCCGCCTCGTAGGGTCCAGGCGTTGCCGAGACGAAGATCGTCTGGGGCGCGAGCAACTCCCATTCGTCGAACCGAAGCGGCCTGTTGTCGAGCGCGGACGGCAGCCGGAAGCCATACTCCACAAGCGTTTCCTTGCGCGAGCGGTCGCCCTTGTACATGGCGCCGAGCTGCGGGACGGTGACGTGGGATTCGTCCACGATCAGGAGGGCGTCGCGGGGCAGGTAGTCGAACAGGGTCGGCGGCGGCTCGCCCGCCTCGCGTCCGGAGAGATAGCGCGAGTAGTTCTCGATGCCGCTGCAATAGCCGATTTCCTTGATCATCTCAAGGTCAAAGCGGGTGCGCTGTTCGAGCCGTTGCGCCTCCACGAGCTTGTTCGCGTCCTTGAGCACCTTGAGCCGATCGCGCAGCTCCTCGCGGATTTCGTCGAGCACGCCCAAGATGCGGTCGCGGGGAGTTACGTAGTGGGTCTTCGGGAAGACGGTGTAGCGCGGCACGCGCTTCAGTACCTCGCCGGTGAGCGGGTCGAACAGCGCCAGGTTGTCGATCTCGTCGTCGAAAAGCTCGACGCGGATGGCGTCGCGTTCGGACTCGGCCGGGAAGATATCGATGACATCGCCCCGCACGCGATACGCGCCGCGCTGGAACGCCATGTCGTTGCGGGTGTACTGCAGTTCGGCGAGGCGTTGCAGCAGGTAGCGCTGGTCCACCCGGTCGCCACGGTCGAGGTGCAGCACCATGCGGTGGTAGGACTGCGGATCGCCCAGGCCATAGATCGCGGACACGGAAGCGACGATGACGGTGTCACGGCGTTCTAGCAGCGCCTTGGTGGCGGAAAGCCGCATCTGTTCGATGTGGGCGTTGATGGAGGCGTCCTTCTCGATATAGGTGTCGGACGCCGGCACGTACGCTTCCGGCTGGTAATAGTCGTAGTACGAAACGAAGTACTCGACGGCGTTGCGCGGAAAGAACTCCCGAAACTCGCCGTAGAGCTGGGCTGCCAAGGTCTTGTTCGGCGCCAGTACCAGCGTCGGTCGCTGCATCTCTTCGATGACATTGGCGACGGTGAAGGTCTTGCCGGAACCGGTCACACCAAGCAGAGTCTGCTGCGCCAAACCCGATTGCAGTCCATCCACCAAGCCGGCGATGGCCCCGGGTTGGTCCCCGGCCGGCCGGTAATCGGAAACGACTTGCAGATCGGCAACGGCCTGCATGGGATCAGTTCCTGCCGAGCATTGAGAGCAGACCGCTATTCTGGCATAGGTCGCTCGGCACACGCTTCTCCCGGCGGGGTACACATTCCGTAGCCACCTTGGCGGGATCGCCCCACTGCCGATCCGGCACGCGAGGGGCCTCACACGGCTTGCAAGGCAACATCGGGTTGTCGATCATGCTGCCCCTTTCGCCAGCGAGAGCTCGCCGTGCGCGCTCCTTTTCGTGGTCGAGCCATCGTGCGTGCCGCAGGCCTTGCGTTAGCCACAGCCTTGGCCGTGGGCTTCGTCGGCTGTGGCGTTGACGAAGGGGCAGCACCGCCCGATGCGGCCGTGGCGCACAACGACCGCGGCGTCGCCCTGATGGGGCGCTACCAATACGCCGAGGCCGAGGGTGCGTTCGTGGCGGCTCTCGCGTTGGCGCCGGACTGGCTGGACGCGCGCGTGAACCAAGCCATCGCCACCTTGAACCGGCAGGAGGAAGGCGACGAGCGGCTGACGCTCTCCATCCTGCGCGAGGTGCTCGACACCGAACCGAATCACCTGCGGGCGCTTTACACGAGCGGCATCGTGCATCTCTACCTTGGCGAGGCCGAAGCCGCTCAAGCGATGTTGCAGCGCGCGGCCGCCGGGGACCCAAGGGACGCCTATGCCTCCTACTTCCTGGGGCAGGCACTGTTGCAGCAGGGGGACCACGCTGCCGCGGCGCCGTTGTTCTTGCGTGCCGCCGAACTCGATCCTTACCTGCGCAGCGCCTATTGGGCTGGGGCCCAAGCCCTGCGGCGCGTCGGCCGCGAAGAGGATGCGGCGGAACTGCTGGCGAGCTACCAGCGCTTCGAAGCGCACCCGGCAGCGCGGCTGGCCGCCTTCTCCTACATGCGCATGGGCCCCAAGGCGGAAGCCAGGGCGGTCAGCGTCAAGGAACGGGAACCTTCGGCGGTGCGCGAAGGCGCCGTATTCTCCGATCCCGTGCCCCTAGATCAGAGCGATTGGACCGACGCGGCGCTCAGCGTCGCGGACATCGACAACGATGGTCGGCTGGACTTGCTGGTAAACGCGCCCGACCGAACCCGCGTGTATCTCGGCACCAACCAGAATCGCCTCGTCGCCGCCGCGAACCATCCTCTCCATGACTCGCCTCCCGCACGGGCCGCACTTTGGGGCGATGTGGACAACGACGGCCTGATCGACGTCGTGCTTTGCAGCGGCGAAGGCGTCCGGCTCTGGCAACAAGCGCCGGTCGGGGAGTGGCACGAAGCCCTTGCGCACACAGCGCTGCCTTGCAGCGACGGGGCACTGTTCGACGCCGACCACGACGGCGATCTGGACATCTTCTTCACCGGCGAAGAAGGCAACGAGCTTCTCAGCAACAATCTCGACGGCACCTTCCGCCCGCTCGCAGCGGACTACGGGCTCCGAGGCAGTCCCGGGCGGCACGTGTTGGCGACAGATCTGGACGCGGATCGCGACCTCGACATCGCGGTGCTGAACCAAGCGCCGCCGCACGACATCTGGCGCAACGACCGCACCTGGCGCTACGAACCCATGCCGGGCTTCGATGAACTGCGCGCCACGGAGTTGGCAGCACTCGCCGTCGCGGACGCGGACGCAAACGGTCGCCCAGAGCTGTATGGCGTCACCGCATCGGGGCAGGTGCAAGCTTGGGTTTGGAACTTGAACGCGGACAGCGAGCCCATTTGGTCGCGGCAACTCCTGGCCCAGACGCAACGCCCTGCACACGCCATCGACGTCGCCGACTTCGACGGCGACGCCACGCCAGAACTGCTGCTCGCCGGGAGCGACGGCTTCCTGCTGCTCCGAACCGGCACCGGCGCCGTGCAACACGTCGAAGATGCACCGACAAGCGCCCTGACGCGGACATTGATGCAGCCAGCGAACGGCCCCGCGTTGGTATCGGCCAGCGCCGCGGGCCTGCACCTATGGCGCGCCGGACCGGGCCGCCACGCCTTCCTCACCCTCTCGCCAACGGGCCGCTCGGAGGCGGACCAGATGCGCTCCAACGCCTCCGGCATCGGCACCCACGCCCGCGTCCGCTTCGCCGGCGACTGGGCCGTGCTCGATGCCCTCGACGCCAACTCCGCACCCGGCCAAAGCCTCATGCCACTCAGCATTGGCCTCGACGGCTTCGAGCAGGCGGACTTCGTGTCGCTGCTTTGGTCCGATGGCGTGTCCCAAAGCGAACTCGATCTCGCCGTAGGCACGGTGCACGCGATCCCAGAGACACAGCGCCAGCTCGCCAGTTGCCCCGTGCTGTTCGCATGGAACGGCACCGAGCACGCCTTCGTCAGCGACATGCTCGGCGTTGCGGCGATGGGGTTGTTCTCCTCCCCTGGCGAAACCGTGCCGGCACGCCCTTTCGAGCGCTTCCTGCTCACGGCCGAGCAACTCGCGGCCAAAGACGGTCGATACCAGATCAAGCTCGGCGAGCCGATGGAGGAGACCGCCTATATCGACGCCGCGCGCCTGCACGTCTACGACCTGCCGCCGGGCTGGGGCATTGTCCTGGACGAGCGCCTCGCCACGGCCGAACCGGCCGCCACGGGCCGCCCCATCACATGGCGCCTTGACGAGGCCCAGGTTCCGATCCAAGCGACCGATGCCGACGGCAACGACGTCACCGCCATCGCCACGTTGGCGGACCGACGCGCTCCGCCCATTGAGCGCGACCCGCGCTTCATCGGCTTGCTCAAGCGGGAACAGCGCCTGACCTTGGAGTTCGATGCCCCGCTACCCCGCCAAGATGCGGTGCTCGTGGCGGATGCGTGGATGGAGTATCCCTACTCGCAAACTGTGTTCGCTGCCTGGCAGGCAGGCCTCGCCTACCAGCCGCCGAGCCTCGAGGCACGCGACGGCGAAGGAACCTGGCACTCCATCGCCCCCGCCTTCGGCTACCCCGCCGGGATGCCACGCAAGATGGCGCTGCCGCTGCCGAAACTGCCGCGAGGAACGAACGCTCTGCGGCTAAGCTCCAACATGGAAATCTACTGGGACAAGGTGCAGGTGGTGCGCGAACAACGCCTGCCAGAACTCTCGCCCGTCGCTTTGGCGCCCGTTGCAGCAAGGGTGGCACGCAGCGGGTTCGCGCAGAGGACCACCGGCGAACAACGCCTGCCTCATTACGACTATGGCGAGCGTGCGACCTACTGGGACGCCAAGCTCGCACGTGGCTACTACACCGCCATCGGCAGCGCCACGGAACTCGTGCGCGAGGAGGACGGCGCGCTCGCCATCTTCGGCAGCGGTGAGGAGGTGCATGTGGAGTTTGCGGAACTACCGCCTCCGCCTCAGAACACGACGCGTTGGTTCGCGGTGGAGTTCCGAGGCTGGGCGCGCGACATGGACCTGTACACGCAGCATGGCGACACCGTAGCGCCGCTGCCTGTTCCCGTCGGCCTTGACGAGACCGGCATTGCCAAGCGCGACGCCTTGCATGCACGCTACAACGTGCGCTTCCAGGAGGGGCTGTAAACGGAAACCCAGACGCCATCGCCAGCCGCGCCGGCCCCGGGCGCACCCAGACGACACGCCGCGCTGGTGGTCGTTGGCCCGCGCTTGCGCCGGCTGCTACTGGCCGTGCTGGCCCTGTTCGCCCTGCTGGCGGTGAACTCCGCCTACCTCGGCGCAGTGAGCTTCCTGCAATGGCTGCAAGGCATTGCGCTCGAAGACCGCCTTTACCAGTTCATGTTTCTCGGCCATCTAGTGCTCGGCATTGCCATCATCGTGCCGGTGCTCGTGTATGGCTTCCTGCACCTGCGCCGCGCCTGGCCGCATCCAAACCGGCTCGCCGTGCGTCTCGGGTTGACGTTGCTCGGCACTGCCATCGTGCTCTTGGCTACGGGGTTGCTGCTGACTCGCGGGATGCCCCTGATCGAGGTGCAGGATCCGTTCGGGCGCTCAGTCGCCTACTGGCTGCATGTCGTGACGCCGGTTCTCGTGGCTTGGCTGTTCGTCATGCATCGGCTTGCCGGCAGTCCTATTCGCTGGGCTGCCGGCGGTGGCATCGCGGCATTCGGCGTCGTGGCTGGAGTCGCTGGAGCTTGGCTCACCGGCGCCGAAGAAACTCCTGCGGACGAGCCCGCGGATTTCCATCCAGCACTCTCACGCACGGCGGACGGCCACTACATCGCCGCTGAAGCGCTGATGGCGGACGACTACTGCGCTGGCTGTCACGCCGACGCGCACGCTGGCTGGCAGCACAGCGCCCATCGTTTTGCCTCGTTCAACAATCCGGCCTATCGCTTCTCGGTGCTGAACACGCGAGCGGTGCTGCTCGAACGAGACGGCAACGTCCACGCGGCGCGGTTCTGCGCCGGATGCCACGACCCAGCACCGCTATTCAGTGGCAGGTTCGACGATCCGGACTTCGATCACGAGGGCGACCCCTCTGCTTCCGCCGGCATCACCTGCATCGCCTGCCACGCCATCGAAAGCGTGGACGAGCCGTTGCGCGGCAATGCCGACTACACCATCGCCGCGCCGCAACATTATCCGTTCGCGTTCAGCAACGAGCCAGTGCTGGCATGGCTGAACGGCGTGCTCATCAAGGCCAACCCAGATTTCCACAAGCGCACGTTCTTGAAGCCCATGCACAGGACCGCGGAGTTCTGCGGCACCTGCCACAAGGTTCATATTCCCGAGGAGCTCAATGACTACCGCTGGCTGCGCGGCCAGAACCACTACGACTCGTTCCTGCTGAGCGGAGTCTCCGGCCACGGCGTAACCAGCTTCAACTATCCCGACAAGGCGCAGGTCAACTGCAATGGCTGCCACATGCCGCTAACCGAGTCCACGGACTTCGCGGCCCGCGACTTTGACGCATCCGGTCGCCTCACCGTCCACGGCCACGGCTTCCCAGCCGCCAATACGGCGCTTCCGGCGCTGCTCGACATGCCGCCGCACGTCAACGAAGCCCATCGACAGATGCTTGAAGGGGCGCTGCGGGTGGACCTGTTCGCGATTCGGCAAGGCGAAGGCATCGACGCGCCGGCCA
Organism: Gammaproteobacteria bacterium; assembly: GCA_009837725.1. GTDB lineage: Bacteria > Pseudomonadota > Gammaproteobacteria > Pseudomonadales > Azotimanducaceae > VXYL01. The sequence continues at coordinate 8,224 of VXSY01000170.1, forward strand.
TCGCGCCGCTGCGCCCCGTCGTACCGGCGCTGGAGCCCGGCGCCACCTATGTCGTCGACGCCGTGCTGCGAACGCTCACCCTCGGCCACCAATTCACCCAAGGCACCGCCGACTCCAACGAGGTGTGGCTCGAAGTCGTGGCCAAGAGCGGCGACCGCGTACTCGGTCACAGCGGGGCGCAAGATGGTCGCGGATCGGTGGATCCCTGGAGTCACTTCGTCAACTCCTACGTGCTGGACCGCGAAGGCGGACGCATTGATCGCCGCAACGTCGAGGACATCTTCACGCCCCTCTACAACCACCAGATCCCGCCCGGCAGCGCGGACGTGGTGCACTACCGGCTGACGCTGCCGGAGGACATCTCGGAACCCGTCGTGGTCACCGCACGCCTGCATTACCGCAAGTTCGATGCGACCTATCTCGCCGCCTTTCAGGGCGACGAGTTCGTTCGCAACGACTTGCCGGTGGTGACGATTGCGACAGATGAGGTCGTGTTCCCGCTCGCAGGCGAAGACTCGATCGTCCAAGCTGCACCGGAGACGCCCCTGTGGGTGCGCTGGAACGACTACGGCATTGGGCTTTTGGCCAAACCCGATCGCGGCGCACTGCGCCAGGCCGAGTCGGCATTCCGCTCCGTTACCGAACTGGGCCGTCCGGAAGGCGCGCTCAACGTTGCTCGTGTGCTGCTGCGCGAAGGACGCCTCGACGAAGCGGCACAGTCCCTGAGAGACGCGGCCGCGGCGGGCGCACATCCTTGGTCGGTCGCCTGGTTCAGCGGGCTGGTGGACCTTCAGAACGGTCAGTTCGATGCCGCAATAGCGACGCTTGCGGGCCTGGCGGAGACACGCTTCGCGGAGGCCAGAGCACGAGGCTTCGACTTTTCGCTCGACTATCGCCTGCAGAACACCCTCGGCAGAGCGCTGTTCGAGCGCGCCAAACTCGCCCGCCCCGGCGCCGACCAGCAACGGTGGTTGCGCCGCGCCGAAGCACGTCACCAGCTCGCCCTCTCCATTGACTCCGAGAACGTCGCCGCCCATCACGGTCTGGCACAGATCTATGCCCGCCTCGGCAACGCCGATGCGGCCAATGAGCATCGCGCCCTGCACGCCAAATACCGCAGCGACGACAACGCCCGCGACAGCGCCGTCAGCGCGGCCAGACGACGCGATCCGGCCGCCAATCACGCCGCCGAAGCCGTAACCGTCTATGACCTGACTGCCCCCCGGGCCAGCCACGTCGCCTACTCGCCATCTTCGAGGGCAGCACAGCGATGACCATCTCCCTTCGCACGGACGGGCCATTGGGGATCGCTCGGAGGTGAGCGATGTTGCCGGCGAGGCGCGCATTCAGCGCGCACTGAAGCTGTCGCTCGGCGTGGCTGCGGGTTTGGCGCTCGTGACGGCAGCCGCGGTCTTGCTGGTGCGCCGGGACGAAGACGCACAGACTTCACCAGAAGCCGTGCAGGCGGGACCACAACTGCCGAAGGCGCCTGCGGTTGCCGCGCCTGCCATGCCGTTTACAGATGTCACTGCCGAAGCTGGCATCGATTTCGTGCACCGCACCGGCGCCTATGGCGAACGCCTGCTGCCGGAAACCATGGGCGGCGGCGTTGCCTTCTTCGACTACGACAAGGACGGCCACCCCGACCTTCTGTTCCTGAACTCGATGGATTGGCCCTGGCAACCGCAACCAGATCGCCCCGCCACCTCGCGCCTGTATCGAAACCAAGGCGACGGGACGTTTGCCGACGTGAGTGCGGCGACCGGCATGGACATCACCCTCTACGGCATGGGGGTGGCCACCGGCGACTACGACGGCGACGGCCTCGTCGACGTTTTCGTCGCCGGTGTTGGCGAGAACCGTCTCTATCGAAACATTGGCGGCGAACGCTTCGAGGACGCGACCGACACCGCTGGCGTTGCCAGCGACGGCAAGACCTGGAGCACCAGCGCCGCCTTCCTCGACTTCGACCTCGACGGCGACCTTGACCTCTTCGTCTGCAACTACGTCGGCTGGTCACCGGAAGTGGACCGCGAAGTGGACTTCCGCCTCACCGGCATTGGCCGAGCCTACGGCCCTCCAACGGATTTCCCAGGCACGAACTCCTGGCTCTATCGCAACGACGGCGGCACTTTCACCGAGATATCCGCCGAGGCCGGCATCGAGGTCGCCAACTCCGCCACGGGCGCCCCGGTGGGCAAGGCCCTGTCGGTGCGACCGCTCGACAACAACGACGACGGCTGGCAGGACCTCGCCGTGGCCAACGACACCACTCGCAACTTCGTGTTCGTGAACCAGGAAGGCACGGGCTTTCGCGAGGCCGGCGTCGAACTCGGCGCCGCCTTCGACGCCGCCGGCCTCGCCACGGGCGCAATGGGAATCGACGCGGTGCAGCGAGACGACGGACTCACCCTAGCCATCGGCAATTTCGCGAATGAAATGTCGTCGTTCTACGTCTTGAGACCCGGCGAAGGCATCTTCAGCGATGACGCCATCGTCGCCGGCGTCGGCCCCGCCAGCCGCCGCGCCCTCACCTTTGGCCTGCTGTTTCTCGACGCAGACCTCGACGGCCGCATCGACCTAATCGCCGCCAACGGCCACGTAGAACCCGAAATCAACCGCGTCCAGGCCAGCCAGCAGTATCCCCAACCGGCGCAGCTGTTCTGGAACTGCGGCACCGATTGCCGAGGCCCGTTCATCCCCTTGGAAGACACGGGGAGCCTAGCCACCCCCCGAATCGGCCGCGGCCTTGCCTACGCCGACATCGACGGCGACGGCGACCTCGACCTGGCTCTGACCCAAACCGGCGGCAAGGCCGCCCTCCTCCGCAACGACCAAGACACCGGCAACGCCTGGATTCGCATCGCCCTCGACGCCCCACCCCCCAACGCCCAAGCGATCGGTGCGACGGTCACCGTCACCGCGGCAGGCAGGCAGCAAGCACGCACCGTCATGCCGGCGCGCAGCTACCTGAGCAGCGTCGAGGCCACCCTCACCTTCGGCCTCGGCGCAGCCACCGCCGCCGATTCCGTCACGGTTCAATGGCCTGACGGAATGTCGGAAACCTGGCACGACGTAACGGCCAACACCGCACACGAGTTGCGGCGTGGCAGCACGCGCTAGCACAAGCGCGGCATTCCCGGAACCTCTTCGCAAGTCCCCGTCGCGACCCCGCTCGGCGGCGGGTTCGACCAACCGGCGCGCCGATGTGTGCGTTTGACCGACCCGGGGCATCGTGTGACGCTTGCACCAACCATCTTCCGCAGTTGTCGCGGCCAAACGGGAGCATTTGCATGACCAGCGCATCGAAGGAATATCGGGACGGAATTCTGTCGGCGTGGCGGGGCGAGCAATGGGGCAGGAAGTTCTTCGAGTTGCTGGCCGCAGCGACCGACGACGCCGACCGCCGCGCCAAATGGGAAGTGCTCGCGGAACTCGAGCAGGCGACCGGCGACATTTTGCTGCCACTCGTCGCCGGCGCTGACGACGACGCCCCAACGGAGAAGCGCGCGGACCTGGATGCGGCCGCAGCGGCATACGGAGCGTTGCCCTATGCCGACGCCCTGCAGCAGATGATGACGATCGTCCAGCCCGCCATCGAGCGGTTCCAGGGACTTCTCGACATGGCGCCGGAGGAGCATCGCGAGGCGGTGCAGATTTTGTTCGACCACGAAGTTGCCATCCAGGAGTTCGCCAAACGCGAGCTCGCCGCGGACACCGAAACGTCCCTCGACCCCGTCCGCGACGTCATCGCCCGGGCGCGCGCGTCTGAACTCGCGGCCTGAGCGCAGAGGAGAGTTCCATGACGGCTTTGAACCAGCAGGAAAAGGAAACCTTCCTAAGCGAACTGCACGTCGGCGTTCTGTCGGTTCCACAGGACGGACGTGGCCCTCTCACCGCCCCCATCTGGTACTGCTACGCCCCCGGCGAGAGCCTCCGGATCATGATCGGCCGCGACTCCCGCAAGGCCGGCCTGCTCGAGGTAGGCACCCGAGTGTCGCTCTGCGCGCAGAACGAAGAGCCCCCCTACTCCTACGTCACCGCGGAGGGGCCTGTCGAAAGCGTCCGGCCCGGCACCGACGAGGACATCCTGGAACTGGCGACCCGCTACCTCGGCGAAGAGGACGGCAAGGCCTACGCCGAGAGCATGCCGACAGGCGCTAGCCTGACGGTCACCATACGGCCGGAGACCTGGCTCGCGGTGGATTACTCGCGACGGTAGGCATTCCCGACACACAAACATTTCGTCCCACACTAGCGACGGCGATGTCCTACATCGACACTAACGCCGGCTCGCCGAACTGACCCGTCAGCCACTTCATGGCTGCGTCTGATCGCCGTGATACTCTGGCTTGGCGAACCGGCACTTGCGGACGCACGAGCTTCAAGTGGTCTGGCGCACAGACAGTCCGCCTACTTGAACCAAGCCCTTGCTCTCAAATGCATCGTCGGTTTGGTGAACGCTCGGAAGGAAACCCGCCGATGTCGACGCACCGTTCCCTGACCGCCCACGGAGCCATGCTGCTCGCCGTGGTCGCACTCGCCGCCGGCTGCGACCAGGCCGCGTCCACCGACGAAGCCGCATCAACCCACGAGGAAGCCGTACCCGCCGATGGCCACGTCGAGGCGGAAGCTACCGTGCGCCAAATCGGCGCATCCGCGAGTTTCCGCGGAATCAACGGCATCCATTTCGGGCCGAGTGGCGATCTCTGGCTCGCCTCCGTCGTCACGCCTGCCGTCGCCCGCATCGACCCGGAGAGCGGCGAGATCCTCGAGAACCTCGGCCTTGGCGACGGCCCGAAATCGCCGGACGACCTCGCTTTCGGGCCGGACGGCTCGGTCTATTGGACCGACATCAGCAACGGCGAAGTCGCAATGCGCAGCCCAGATGGGAGCGCCCGAATCGTCGCCTCCCCCGGGGTTGGCGTGAACCCGATCACTTTCTCCGACGATGGCCGCTTGTTCGTCTCGCAGTGCTTCATGGATACGCGCCTATTCGAGCTCGATCCGCAAGGAGTTGCCGAACCACGCCTGATCCGCGACGACCTGGGGCCAGGCTGCGGCCTGAACGGGATGGACTGGGGTTCGGCGGACGGACGGCTCTACGGACCGCGCTGGTTTCGCGGCGAGGTGGCCCGCATCGATGTGGACAGCGGCGAACTGGAAACGGTGGCGGACGGTTTCGGTGTCCCTGCAGCGGTGAAGTTCGACAGCAAGGGCCGGCTCCATGTCTTGGACGCCTTGCGGGGCGAGGTCGTCCGGCTGGGTGAGGATGGCAGTCGGGAGGTCGTGGCACGCGTTCAGCCTGGGCTCGACAACTTTGCCTTCAACGAGGAAGACCGACTCTTCATCTCGAGCTTCGCCGACGGCTTCATCGTCGAAGCGGTGTCGCCGGACGAGAACCGCGTCGTGTTGGCGGGCGGCCTGAACATGCCCGGCGGGGTGGCGCTGATCGGTGGTGCCGAGTCGTCCCGCCTCGTCGTGGCGGATTTCTTCGCGCTGAGGCAACTCGACCCGACCACCGGCGAAGAACTCTCCGTGGTCCGCGACGTGATCGGCTTTTCCGACTTTGGAAGCTCGATGTCGGTTCACGCGACGGAAGAAGGGCAGCTAGTGCTGACGAGCTGGTTTGACAACGCGGTTCGCCTCTGGGATCCCGAAGCCGATGCCTTGGTGCAGGTTTTCGGCGAACTTGCGCAGCCGATCGACGCGCTCGTGTTCGATGGTGAAGTGGTCACGAGCCAGTGGGGCGCCGGCAACGTCATCGCCTTCTCGCCCGAGAATCCCGAGCAAAAGCGGGTGTTGGTGGATGGCCTGTCAGGCCCGGCGGGACTCACCGTGGCGGACGGCGCCCTGTATGTCGCCGACAACCTCGCCGGCACGTTGCACCGGATCGGCGGCGACGGCAGCGAGCTGGTTGCCGAAGGGCTCGACCAGCCGGAAGGGCTCGCGGCGGCGAACGGTTTCGTCTACGTCGTCGAGGCCGGTGGCGGCCAGGTGACAGCAATCGACCTGACGGGCGGAGATTCTGCGCCAGTCGCCGGCCCCCTGGAACTGCACGTGCCGCCGTCGGGGGACTTCCCCAACACGATGCTGTTCAACGGCATCGCCACCGACGGCAAGACGGCCTGGGTCACGGGCGATGCCGCGAACACCGTTTACGTCTTCGACCTGGATTAGGTTGCACGGCAGTACCCGAGCGAGAAAAGTAGGATGACACCGTTCGCGGATGCCGGGTTGCTACGGCGCCTCCTAGCACGCGCCATTCACCGGCCGCGTTGCTCGCAGGAGAGCCTTGGGGGCGAGGGCACCTTGCCCTCGCAACGCGCTTGTAGGGCGCGTCAGGCACGGGCGCCCGACTGTCGAGCTTAAGGCGACTGCGCGCCTATCGGCGCGTGCGAGCAAGATGCCCTCGCCCCCAAGGCCCTCACGCACGCAAAGTCCGACAGCCTCCAAGGGCTGGATTAGGCTAGTGTGTCGCAAGTGTGGAAGGGCCGGAGCGGACGGAATGGTCGGATTGCGGTTCCCGGCGGGCACGATGTTTGGCGTCGTTGCCGCCGCGCTTGCATTCGGTGTTCGCGCCGAACCTGCCGACGAGGAGCCGCCGTGGCCCACGGCGTGGTTCGAGGCACCGAAGACCGCGAGCGAAGCCGGCCTCACTCGCTTCTCCCAAAGCCCATACCTCGACGATCGCGGCCTGCCGCCGGTCGAGGAGCGGCTGCCCGACGATCCCATCATCATCGAGCCCTACCGCAACATCGGCAAGTACGGCGGCACGGCGCGCATCACGCTCTGGGACACCTGGCAGTTCTTCAACTGGGAACATGCGCTGACACTGTCCGCCAACATGCGCGACGTGCTGCCGAACCTGGCCGAGAGTTGGGAACTCAGCGAAGACGGCCGCACCACCACCATCCACCTGCGCCCCGGCATCAAGTGGTCCGACGGCCACCCCCTCACCGCCGACGATTTCATGTTTCGCCTGAAGCACGTCTGGCAAGACCCCGATATCTCGCCGGTGGTGTATCGCCTCGTGCAGGGTTGCGAGTTCGTCAAGATCGACGACTACACGTTTCAGTATGTCTTCCCCGGCCCAAACCCGATGTTCGCCAACTTCTTCGCCCAGTACGGCAGCCATTTCGTGGACCCGATGCACTTTTTCAAGGACTACCACGCCGCCTTCCGCGACAAGGCGGAACTCGAAGCGCTGGTGGAAGAGGAAGGCTTCGTGACGTGGATGGCGATGTACGGCGCATTGCGCGGCTGGGGCAACGAGGACGCCGTCAAGGTGCCGACCCTGCGCGCGTACCGGGTGATCGAACGCACGCCGACGAAGATGCGACTCGAACGCAATCCGTACTATCACAAGATCGATCCGGCGGGGAATCAACTGCCCTACATCGACCAGATCGACGCCATCATCCTGCTGGAAAACTCCAAGATGATCGCCTTCCAGGCGGCCACCGGGCAGCTTGATTTCGCCGCCTATGCCTTGAAGACGGAAGACATACCGCTCTTGAAGCTCGGCGAAGTCAAGGGCGTCAACAAGGTTCACGTCTGGACCCGACTGCACGTTAGCGACGTGTCGATCCAGCCCAACTACAACTACGACGATCCCAAGTATCGCGAGCTCCTTTGGGGCACGGGGGAACGACGGTTCGTTCGGGCCCTGTCGCACGCCATCGACCGGCCGCAAATGAACGACGTCATCTATTTCAACAAGGGCGTGCCGAGCCAGGTGACCGCCCATCCCACGAGCCGCTGGTACGAGGAGCGCTTCGCCAACGCGCACACCCGCTACGACCCCGACTACTCCCGCGCCCTGCTCGACGAGCTGGGCCTTGCGGACATCAACGGCGACGGCCTGCGCGAATACCCCGACGGCTCGCCACTCACCATCACCTTCGAGTATCTCGACTTCGAGACACCGAAGACGATGACCATGGAACTCGTGCGCGAATACTGGCGCGAGGTGGGCATCGACCTCAGGCTCAAGTCGGTCGAAAGGCGGTTGCAGTCCGAGCGCGCGCAGGCAAACAAGATGCAAATGACCCTATGGCACGCCGACAAGGTCACCGACATCCTGTTTCCGCTGGTGCCGGACTGGTTCTACCCCCACCGCTCCGGCTGGGACATCGCCATGTGGAACCACTGGGCGCGCTACTACCAAACCGACGGCCGCCTCGGCGAAGAGCCGCCGCCGCTCGTCCGCAACCTGCAGTTCTGGGGCGACCAACTGCGCGAAGCAACCACCGAGGAGCACCGCACCAAGGCCGCCAAGACGCTGCTCGAAGCCGCTGCGGAGAACCTGTGGACCATCGGCACAGTCGGCCAGGCTCCGCATCCGGTCGTGGTCTCGAACCGTCTGAAAAACGTAACCTCAACCGGCATCTGGGGCTGGGACAACCGCTGGACGCTGTCCTATCACCCAGCCACCTGGTACTTCGACGAGGAAGAGCCGTAACCCTGCCCGCAGACGCGGGTGGATTCTAGGATCGAGTTCACGAGCGCACGAAACGGCTCCCTGCTCCCTCTAAATGTCCGTCCGACACCGCGCGTGGAGTAAGATCAGCGGATGAAACTCGATCTTCCCCACATCTGCCACAGCGACCCGCAAATTTCTGGCGGCACGCCCGTGTTTGTTGGCACACGCGTTCCGGTCCAGTCCCTTTTTGACTATCTGGAAGGCGGAGAGACCCTAGGGGAGTTCCTTGACCAGTTCCCCTCGGTGTCAAAGGAACAGGCCTGCGCTGCCCTTGGCATAGCTCGAGATTCCATAGTGGCCCGTGCGCGTTCTGCTTGATGAGAACCTGCCTCGTGCGCTTGCAGCACACCTGGGCGAGCACGACGTCCGCACGGTGCAGGCAGAGGGCTGGGCGGGAACCAAGAATGGCGAGCTTCTTCAGCGGGCTGAGTCACACTTCGATGCGTTGTTGACCATGGATCGAGGCTTGCCGCATCAACAGAAACTCGGCGTCTCCGGCCTGCGCATAGTGATCATCAGAGCGCAATCCAACCGGTTGATCCATCTGACACCACTCGTCGACGCCATCGAGCAGACGTTGGCAGCGATGCCACCCGGCGAGTTGCGCGAGGTCGGCGATTGAGCAGGGGCTGGACGGAGGCTGAGCACCCTTGAGGACGCGCCTAGCGGCGCGTGCGAGGGCCACTCACGACCTACCCCCGATCGCCGCAAGCACCTTCGGGGGCGACATGGGCAACTCGCGCAAACGCAGGCCCAAGGCATTGTGGATGGCGTTGGCCACCGCCGCCATCGGTGGTGCGATGGGGACTTCGCCGACGCCGCGCACGCCGAAGGGGTGGGCGTCGTTGGGGACTTCCACCACTTCCGTTTCGATCATCGGCAGGTCGGAGGCGACCGGGATGCGATAGTCGAGAAAGCCGGGGTTTTCGAGCTGGCCGTTGTCGTCGTAGATGTACTCCTCGTTCAATGCCCAGCCGATGCCCTGGGCCACGCCGCCCTGGATTTGGCCTTCCACGTAGTCGGGGTGGATGGCGCGACCGGCGTCCTGCACGGCGGTGTAGCGCACGACGTCGACCTTGCCGGTTTCGCGGTCCACCGCCACGTCGCAGATGTGCGTGGCAAAGGCTGGCGCCGCGCCTTGGGCGTTCACCGACACTTGCGCGACGATGGGGCCGCCGGTTTGGGATGCCTTGGCGGCCAGTTCCGCGAGCGACAGCGGCTCGAAGTCGCCGGCGTTGGCGCCGGCGGGATGGGCGTGGCCGTCTTGCCATTCCACGGCTTCGGGATCGATGTCCCACAGGATCGCCGCACGCTCGCGCAGATGCTGCACCACCGCGCGAGTCGCCTCCGTAACCGCTGTGCCGGACGCGAACGTCACCCGGCTGCCACCGGTGGTGGCGCTGTAGCCGATGCTGCTGGTGTCGCCCACCAACACGCTCACGTTGCGGTAGTGGATGCCCAGGATTTCCGCCGCCATGTTCACCATGGACGCACGCGAGCCGCCGATGTCCGGGTGTCCGGTGGTAATGGCGACGGTGCCATCCTCGTTGATCGCCACCTGCGCGCTCGACTCGCCGCCGACGTTGAACCAGAAGCCCGAGGCGATGCCCCGACCACCGCCTTCCGGAACCGGGGCGGAGTAGTGCGGATGTGCCTTGGCGGCTTCCAGCGTTTCCTGAAAGCCGATGCGACGGAAGGTTGGCCCGTAGGCAGCACGCGTGCCCTCCTGGGCCGCGTTCTTCTCCCGCAGCGCAATCGGATCCATGCCCAGCGTCTCGGCCAGCTCGTCGATCACCGACTCGACGCCGAATGCAGCGATGGGCGAGCCTGGTGCGCGATAGGCGTTGCACTTCGGCCGGTTCATCACCACGTCGTACCCCACCACCGACACGTTGGGGATGTTGTAGGGCGCGAACGCGCAGTTGGAGGCCGCCCGCACCGGCGAGCCCGGAAACGCACCGGCCTGGAAGCGGAATGTGGCTTCGGCGGCGACGATGGTGCCGTCTCGCTTGGCGCCGATGCGCACCGTGTTGGAGGAGCCGGAGGTGGGGCCGGTGGCGCGGAAGACCTCTTCGCGGGTCATCACCATTTTCACCGGCGCGCCGCTTCTGCGGCTGAGCGCATAGGCAAGGGGTTCGAGATAGACGATGGTCTTGCCGCCGAAGCCGCCGCCGATTTCCGCCGGAATGGCGCGGATGTCGGAGAGCCGCGCGCCGGTCATCTTGGCGGTGGCGTTGCGCACCATGAAGTGGCCTTGGCTGGAACTCCAGATGGTCGCGCGGCCGTCGCCGCCGACGCTGACGAGGCAAGCGTGGGGCTCGATGTAGCCCTGATGCACTGGCCGGGTACGGAAGCTCTGTTCGATCACCACGTCCGCTTCGGCGAAGCCCGCCTCCACGTCGCCTAGGGTGAAACCGGTGCGGCTCGCGATGTTGCTCGGTGTGTCGGGAGGCGGCTCGATGCCGTCGGTGCGGAGGAAATCGTGCAGCACCGGGGCGTCGGGCTTCATGGCGTCCTCGACGTCGATCACCCAGGGGAGCTCGTCGTATTCGACATCGATCAATTCGAGCGCCTCCGAGGCGGCCTGAGCGCTGGTGGCGGCCACCGCAGCCACGGCATGGCCGGCGTAGAGCGCCTTGTCCCGCGCCATCACGTTGCGGCTGACGAAGCGCATGTCCGCCGGCCCTACCTGCACGGGCGTGTCCACGGGGAAGTCCACCAAGTCCGCACCGGTGATGACCGCCTTCACGCCGGCCAATGCCTCGGCACGGGAGGCATCGATCGAGAGGATGCGCGCATGGGGATGCGGGCTACGAAGCACCTTGCCCCAGAGCATCCCGGGCTGGCTGAAGTCCGCGCCGAAGCGCGCTTTGCCGGTGACTTTCTCTTCACCGTCCGGGCGAATCGTGCGCTGCCCTACCCAGAGGTTCGCCTCTCCCATCGTCCACTCCCCACTCAATTCCGATCAGCTAGACGCGGCAACCATACCCGAAGCGCCCCGGAACGGCGCTGGCGCCGGCAGAAGTAGTGAGCGACGGCCGTATCGATCAGCAATCGTCCTTGAGCAGGTAGCGTTCAACCATGTCGATCAAGGCCCGTTCGAGTCGCGGGTCGTCGAGTTGCTCGGGCGCTCGCAAGCCGTAGTCGTTGGCGGTGGCACTGACAACGCGCGCGAGGAACTCTGCCAAGAACCGCAGTTCGACCTTCGGGCGCAGCAAGCTCCGATGGGCACCCAGGAATGCGAGGGAAGCACTCAGGAAATCCTCCGAGATCTCGGCCTCGACTTCGGCGATCGCATGTCTCGGCACTTCGGCTTCCAAGGCGGCGTAGAGGGCTGGGTTGCGACGCATCCAGCGGAGGCGGGAGCGGACGATGTGGCGTATCGCGTCGCGCGGGTGCCCCGGGTGGGCCCCAGCCAGGAGTTCGGCGTAGGCCTTCTGGGCTTCCCGTCGGCGCAACTCCCCAAAAATGGCCTCTTTGCCTGGAAAGTACTCGTAGAGCGAGCCGATGCTGACGCCTGCCCGTTCCGCGATTCGGTTCGTGCTGGCCGTGGCGTACCCGGACTCAACCAGAATCCGAGCGGCCGCATCGAGGATCGCCGTAACAGTCGCCATGGCGCGACGCTGCTTCGGGTGCTTGCGCAGTGCGTAGGCGGGGTTGGCGCCTGGCGGACTTGCATCGTTCATCGCGTAGGGGAATCCGAGTATGAAAACCGAGCGATCGCACGGATACTAGCAGCACGACGAATTTCCGCCGCTCTAGCGGTGAAGTCCGTCAGGCCGGTGCCGTGGCTGCGAGCGAGTGCGAGCACGAAGGTCACCGGCGAGGTCCAAAACACACGGAGGATCGCCTTGCACCACGTACCGGCCATCGAAGTCGCCTCAGATCGTCTGTCACGCACCCCGAACGACGACTTGGCCCACCTCCCTGGGCCGCGGGGACACTGGTATTTCGGGAATGTCCGCGAGCTGCTCCCCGATCCAACGCCGTTCCTGACCGAGATGCGCGCCGCGCACGGCGACTGCTTCACCGTGGGCATGTTGCGCAACCGCCGCGTGATCGTGCTGGCCGGAGCGGCGGCGAACCGTCTCGTGCTCCTTGATGCGGACAGCAACTTTTCGAGCCGGCTGGGGTGGGAAGCTACCCTCGATTTTCTCAGCGGCTTCGTGCTACTGCGTGATTTCGAAGACCACGCCTTCCACCGTGACCTGCTCCGGCCGTTCTTCAAAGCCGACGCCCTGCGGCGCGACCTGGTCTCCATGAACCGCGTGATCCGGCGCGAAGTCAACGGCCTAGCCGGGACATCGGATGGGTACCGGCTGGCAAAGCGACTGGCCCTGGACATCGCTCTGGCGGTCTTTGCGGGATTCTCGTTGCCACGACGGAACGAGACTATGCACTCGGATACCGAGCGCATGCTCGATGGCGTGCTCGCGCGGCGCAGCATGTTGCCCGGCAGCCGCTACCGTCGCGCCCTGCGCGCTCGCAACCGGCTGCGCGGCGCGTTTCTTGCCGAAGTGCCCCGGCGACGCGACGCGGACGGAGTTGACCTCTTCGGTCGCCTGTCGCGCTTCACGGATTCGAGCGGTCGCCGGCTCGGCGACCAAGATGTCGTGCACCACGTCTTCGGCATGATCTTCGCCGCCCACGAGACGACAGCCAGCGCCATGTCGCTGATGATGCACTCCCTGGCACGGCACCCGGAGTGGCAGGCGCGATTGCGCGCCGAGGTCGTCGCCCGGTGTCCAGACGAAACGCCCACCTTGGAGGAATTGTCCGACATGCCAGTGGCCGAGGCGGTTTTTCGGGAGACGTTGCGGCTCTACTCGCCCATACAGTTCCTGCCCAGGCGCAATGTACGGCCGTTCGACTGGTGCGGCCATCGCATCCCGGCCAACAGCCATGTACTGCTCCCGCCTCAGCTCTGCCACCGGGACGCCTCCCGGTTCGAGGACCCGGACTCCTTCCGACCGGACCGCTTTTTCGCCGGTTCGGCTCGCCAGCACGTCGACCCGTTTGCATGGGTCCCGTTCGGCCGGGGAAGCCATATGTGCATGGGCACTCACTTTGCCTTGTTGGAGGTAAAGGCATTTTTCGTACACCTGCTGCGTCTGTTCGACCTCAAGCAGACCATGACGGACGCACCAGCCGTCCAACACTTGCCGCTGCTGCGCCCCAAGGGCAGGCTGCCGATGACTTTCGTCCGGCGACATTCGTAATCTAGGGCGTTCGCTCTGCGCGAAGCAGTCGTTGCCTTGGGAGACGCGCCCCGTCATTGATCCATGTACGCCCTGTGGATGGGCGTCAGGTCGTCTGCGGGCGGGCGCGGGTTGACGCGCCAGTGCCTTGGGTCGCCACGGCAGACGATGCCGTCACGGAGTACGCGCTCCGCTTTCGGCAGCGCGCCGCAGCTTGACGGGATGTAGCGGAAGGTCAGGCCGCAGCGACGGCGGCTTGATCGGTTCGGCGCCGAACCATGCACCAACGTGCTGGCGTGCAGGGAGATCTGGCCGGCGCGCATGGTGTTGCTCACCGGCGCTCCGAAGCGCTCCGGAGCCGGAATCTCCTGCTGCAGTGCCACCTCGCCTTCGGCGCGATGCCATTCGATAGCGCCGTGGCGGTGGCTTCCGGGCAGGAACTGCATGGGCGCATTGGCTTCGTCCACGTCGTCAATGGCAAGCCAGGCGGTAACGGTCACGGTCGGGCGCACCGGCCAGTAGGTGGCGTCCTGATGCCACGGCACGCGTTTCGGGTCCTCAGGCACCTTGCAGAAGTAGTGGCTCGACCAGCAGATGATGTCGGGGCCGATAAGGTCTTCGACGTAGTCGAGAATCGTCGGATGCTGGGCCAGCTCCCAGATGCCCTTGCAGCGGTTGTGGTAGCCCATGATGGCGTAGGCGTTGCGACCGTCTCGCATGGCGCGCATCCGCTCGAGCAAGGCGTCGAAATAGACCCGGCTCGCGTTCGCCTCGGCTGGGGAGAGGGCGTCGAGCGGCGCGATGTAGCCGCACTCGTTGAAGGTCTGCACCTGCCGCGCGGTGAGGGCTTTCGCGCGTTCCGGGTCGGCGGGAAAGAAGCGGATGTCGTCGTTCATGGCTCGCGGCGCAGAATACCGATAGCCGACACAGTACCGAAGACCAGGCTCGATTGCCGAGCGCTGCTCCTTCGCTTGCCCCGGTTGTCCCGATTGCCCCACACTTGCACATCGGACGGCGATGTGGAGCAAGTCAGATGATCACGATTCTCGACGGCGGCATGGGTGGGGAGATCCAGCGGCGCGTGCCGGAGGCGGCGCACGGGCTGTGGTCGGCGACCGTCTTGATCGATGATCCGGATATGGTGATGGAGATTCACCGCGAGTACATCGCCGCCGGCGCCACCGTCATCATCACCAACACCTACTCCACGATTCCGAGCTATCTCGGCAAGGGCGGCCTCGCGCATCGCTACGTGGAGCTGACCGAGAAGGCCGCGCGACTGGCACGGGAAGTGGCTCCCGAAGGCGGTGGCGTGCTCGTGGCTGGCTCGCTGCCGCCGATGTCCGAGAGCTATCGCCCCGACCTGATCCCAAACCCGGAGGAGTCGACGCCCGTGTACCGAAACATGGTGGAGGCGATGGCGGATCACGTGGATCTGTTCCTGTGCGAGACGATGGCATCCGCCGAGGAGGCGCACACCGCTGCCCGCGCGGCACTCGACGTTGGCGGCGGCAAGCCCGTGTACGTCTCTTGGACGCTGAGCGAGAAGCCCGGCGCCGGCCTTCGCAGCGGCGAGAGCGTGACCGAGGCGCACCGCCGCCTCGACGGACTCGCCATAGACGCTTTCCTCTTCAACTGCACCCACCCCGAGGCCATTGAAGTGGCGCTGACGGAGCTTGCTCCACTCACGGACAAGCCAATGGGCTGCTATCCGAACCGCCTCAATGCCGTGCCCGAGGGCTGGACGCTGGACAACGAGGTGGTCATGGGCGGGCGCAGGGACTTGCCACGCGAACTCTACGTGGCAGCGATCATGCGCTGCATCGATGCCGGCGCCAGCATGGTCGGCGGCTGCTGCGGCATCGGGCCACGGGACATCCAAGCCGTGCGGGAGCGGATCGACGACGAGGTTGCGTGACGCCACATCGTTCCTGCATCGAATTGCCTTGGAGCGGAAGGCGGCGTGCCTTCCCTCCGAGGCAGCGCCATAAGAAGGCCGACGAGCGTGAAACTCCCTTTGCTGGTGACGGCCGACGACCGTACCGGGGCGCTTGAAGTCGGTGGTGCAATCGCCGACCTAGGCTTCACGGTTCGGCTGGCGCGAACGCCCACACGCCAAGATGATTGCCTGCTGCTCGATGTCGCCTCTCGCCACGTCGAAGGGGCGGAGGCTGGGCTGCGAGTTGCGGCCGCGCACAGCCATCCGGCTCGTCATCGATGCCACAAGATGGACTCGGGGCTCCGTGGCAACTGGGCACACGAGGTGGCAGCCCTGCTCGGCGCGGGGCATCGGGTAGGCGTGATTGCGAGCTATCCCGACGCCGGGCGGCGCTGTCGAGAAGGCACGGTCTATGTGCATGGAGTGCCGGTGGCGGAAGGGCCGCTCGGCCGCGACCCGCGCAATCCGTTGCCTTCGAGTCGTCCGGCAGACTATCTCCGTGCCGCCGGATGTGACGATGCGCTGCGGGACGGCGGCGTGGTGGTGCTCGATGCAGACGACAACGCAGAACTCCGCGTTGCCGCCCAGCGCTGCCACACCGAATCCCGGCTCCCCGTGGGAGCGACCGGAGCTCTTGCTGCCTACGCTGCACTCATCCGCAACCTGCCTCCGGCCGCGCCGCCAATGCTGCCTAGGCCGGCACTTGTGGTCTGCGGCAGCCTGCATCCGCTGAGCCGACGGCAGGTCGCCAAGCTGCCGTTCGCGCGATTCCACACTTCGGAAGTGGACCTCGCGGAAGAGGAGCTGCGCCGAGGCAACGACGCAGTGCTCGCAACTGCGGACAGTACCGGCCCGATCGCGGACAGCGCCGCCGAGGCAATGGCTAGCGCCGTCGCCACCAACGTCCATGAACTGCTGGCTCGAGACGTCGTCGGCACCCTGGTCATCCTGGGTGGCGACACGGCCGGTGCGATCCTTGGAAACCGATCCATGCATGTCGAGGGGTGTGTCGTCACGGGCGTTCCGGTGAGTCGGTTCGAAGGCCATGACCTCCGCATCGTGACCAAGGGCGGCAGCATCGGCGACGAAAACACGCTCTGCCGCATCCTTGGATAGTAGGGAGCTCGACCTCGAAGGCCAGCAGTTCGCGCAGCGAACTGCCAACGCGCCCGATAGGGCGCGCACGCACGGACTCGGTTCCTCCCCTCGCCGGGTTCGTGCGTTGCTCCCTCTCCTCCCCACCGAATGCCCGTCACACGACGGCGCGGAATCGGGCACTATGCTTGTCAACGAACAAAGGCAGTGCAGCGACAGCCGCCCAGCCGGCGCCACTAGATGTCCGAGACCACCCAAGCAGCCACGTCCCCCTTGCGCCTGCTAGGCGAGCGCGATCTGCGCGTGCTCGCGAGCGTGCTGCCGTTCCTGCTCGAGTTTCGCTTCCGCGTTGCCGTTTCCGTGGCGCTGCTGCTCGCATCCACCGGCGTCTCGCTGCTGGTGCCGTGGCTGCTGAAGCTAGGGAAGCTCTGAACAAAGTCTGCCTCGTGGGATAATGGGATGGTGCCATG
>VXSY01000290.1 GCA_009837725.1 Gammaproteobacteria bacterium
GCCGCTCAGTGCGCCGCGCAACCTGCCGGGGTCTGGGGAGACGATCATTTGGCTCTCGCAGGCGCTGAAGGACACGACCGACGGTGCTTTCGTGGTGGATCTCTACGATCCAGGGGAGATCGTGCCTGCGTTTGCGGTTACCGATGCGGTGCGGGATCGGAAGGTGTCGGCTGGCTACACGTGGCTTGGCTACGATCAGGGCAAGATTCCTTCCTCGCCGTTGATCGCGGCGACGCCGTTCGGGCTTGAGCCTTGGGCCTACATCGGCTGGTGGTACTTCGCCGGTGGGCGGGAACTGGCCGAGGTGGTGTACGCCAAGCACAACATGAAGCCGATCTTCTGCGCCGTCACGGGGCCTGAGACGGCGGGGTGGTTTCGCGAGCCGCTCACTGCTGCCGAGGACATCAACGGCCTGAAGATTCGCTTTGCCGGGCTTGGCGGCCGGGTGATGCAGCGGGTTGGGGCATCGATCACCATGTTGCCGGCGGGGGAGATTTTCCAGGCGCTGGAAACCGGGGTAATCGACGCTACGGAGTTCTCGCAGCCGCTGACGGATCGGGCGCTTGGTTTCAGTCGCATCGCCAAGTTCAACTACTACCCCGGCTGGCACCAGCCGTTCAGTGCGACGCATGTGGTGGTGAATCTCGACGTGTGGAGCGAGATGCGCAGTTCTGACCAGGCGCTCTTGGAAGGGCTTTGCACGGCAGGGGTGGCGCGCAATCTTGGCTACTCGGAGGCGATGCAGGGGCCCATCGTGCGTGGGCTTGGGGATGTGGGGGTGAGTGCCAGGGCGCTGCCCGATGACTTGCTCGCGCGGCTCCGGGCGGCAGCGAACGAAGTGCTCGACGAAGAGGCCGGGCGCGATGCGGATTTTGCGACGATCCTTGCCTCGCAGCGGGAGTTTCAGGAGGTGTATGGGGAGTGGCGGCGGCTCGCCTATCCGCCGCCGACGACGGAGGGGCAATGAGGCCCTTCCCTCCGAAGGCTCGTAGTGTGTGGGTGATGCCATGCAAGGGCTGACTCTTCCCGAGACTCGAGCCTCGAGGGCCATCGATGCGGTTCTCGGGCGCATCGGCCGTGCGGCGAGTTGGCTTTGGGTGGTGTTGCTCGCGGTGATCGTCAGCAACGTGGCATTGCGGTATGTGTTCGGCGAGGGGCGGATCGAGTTCGAGGAACTGCAATGGCACCTCAACTCGGTGGCGTTTCTGGTGGCGATTGCCTATGCCTATCAGGTGGATGCGCACATTCGCATCGACCTCGTCTCCAGCCGCCTGCACCCGCGGGCGCAGGTGTGGATCGAGCTTTACGGCACCTTGCTCTTGACGTTGCCGTTCATCGTCGTGGTGCTGGTCTTTGCCATGCCGTTCGTGGCGCATAGCTGGTCGGTCTCGGAGATATCGCCGTCGCCGGGCGGGCTGCCGTTTCGCTGGTTCCTGAAGGGCGTCTTGCCGGGAGCGTTCCTGATGCTGCTGCTGGCGACACTGTCGCGTCTCAGCCGGCTGTGGGCGTACCTTGCGGCGCCGCGCAGCGAGGTGGGCGGGGCATGAGCGGCGCCGAGGCCCTGGCGCTGACGATGATCGCGGCGTTCATCGTGCTCGTGTTCACCGGCTTCCCCATCGCTTGGATTCTCGGCGGCCTCGCAGCGGTCTTCACGGCGCTCGCCATCGTCCTCGAGGTGGATTTCGCCATCCCGATGAACATCGACTGGTTCTACACGTCCATGACCGTGGATCGCATTTGGGACGTGATGGAGAACTGGGTGATGGTGGCGCTGCCCATGTTCATCTTCATGGGCATCCTGCTCGATCGCTCCGGCATCGCCCGCAGCTTGCTCACCGGGTTTGCGCGACTTCTGGGGCCTGTGCGAGGGGGTCTTGCCATCACCGTGACCATCATCGGCGTGCTGCTGGCCGCATCCACGGGCATCATCGGCGCTTCGGTGGTGCTCTTGGGCCTGCTCGGTCTGCCGGCCATGCTGGAGAACGGCTACGACCGGCGGCTGGCGTCGGGAACGGTGTGCGCCGTCGGCACCCTCGGCATCCTCATCCCGCCGAGCATCATGCTGGTGGTGATGGCGGACCGCATGGCCATGAGCGTCGGCGATCTCTTCCTCGGGGCGCTGTTCCCGGACGTGTTGCTGGGCGGGCTGTACATCGTCTATCTGCTGGGAGTTGGGCTTGTGAAGCCAGCCCACGCCCCGGCGACGCCGCGCGAACCCATCGACCTCGCCGCAGTGTGGGAACTGGTGAAGGCCATCGTTCCCGCCGCCTTCCTCATCCTTGCCGTGCTCGGCAGCATCTTCTTCAGCCTTGCGACGCCGACGGAGGCGGCCGGCGTCGGTGCCGCGGGAGCATTGGCGCTGGCGGCGCTCAAGGGCGTGCTGACGCGCAAGGTGCTCACCGAAGTGGTGGAGGAGACCACCCGCACCACCGCCTTCATCTTCGGCGCCATCATCGGAGCCGTGTGCTTCACGCTGGTGTTGCGCGGGCTCGGCGGCGACGAACTGATCGAGCGGACGCTCCTCGGACTGCCATTCGGCCCGACCGGCATCGTCATCTGCATCCTGATCGCCACGTTCCTGCTCGGCTTTTTCCTCGACTGGTTGGAGCTCACGCTCATCATCCTGCCGCTCGTCGCGCCGGTGGTGGCGAGCCTGCAGTTCGACCCGGTGTGGTTCACGGTGATGTTCGCCGTCTGCCTGCAAACGAGCTTCCTCACGCCACCGGTTGGTGGAGCGCTCTTTTACCTCCGCGGGATTGCGCCGCCGGGGGTGGACCTGCCGGTGATCTATCGCGGCGTGGCGCCGTTCATCATCATCCAGCTCGTCGGGCTGGTGGTGATCTTCCAATGGGAGGCGCTGGCGACATGGCTGCCGGCGCAGGCGTATGGGATTCGTTGAACCGGGTTCGGTTCCGCAAATGACGCGCCAACGAGGGCGGGGGAGCAGTGATGGCGGATGAGTCC
This sequence comes from Gammaproteobacteria bacterium, assembly GCA_009837725.1. Classification (GTDB taxonomy): domain Bacteria; phylum Pseudomonadota; class Gammaproteobacteria; order Pseudomonadales; family Azotimanducaceae; genus VXYL01. Next base: position 2,965 of record VXSY01000290.1, read on the forward strand.
CGGG